>NZ_WMDN01000008.1:0-162753 GCF_021236965.1 Photobacterium carnosum
ATCACATTTGTTCATGAATACGATGATGTAAGGAATACCAACTTGACGACCAAGTAGGATGTGCTCACGTGTTTGTGGCATAGGACCGTCAGTTGCAGCAACAACTAGGATACCACCATCCATTTGAGCAGCACCAGTGATCATGTTTTTAACATAATCGGCGTGTCCAGGACAGTCTACGTGTGCGTAGTGACGAGAAGGAGTATCGTATTCTACGTGAGAAGTAGAGATTGTGATACCGCGCTCGCGCTCTTCAGGAGCGTTATCGATAGATGCGAAGTCTTTAGCTGTACCACCGTACACTTTTGCAAGTGTAGTACAGATAGCAGCTGTTAGAGTTGTTTTACCGTGGTCAACGTGACCGATTGTACCAACGTTAACATGCGGTTTTAGACGTTCAAATTTTTCTTTAGACACAATTGTGTTCCTTCCTAGTTAAGATACGCCCCCTACTAGGTCGGGGACGGCTCTGAAGTTTGTATTTTATGCGCCAATAGCCATTGACGCAATAATGAAATTAAATACGTTCAGCAATAATTTTATCAGTAACGTTCTTTGGCATTTCAGCGTACTCGCTAAACTCCATAGAATAAGACGCGCGGCCTTGTGTTGCTGATCGTAAATCAGTTGCGTATCCAAACATTGCTGATAGTGGAACTTGGGCACGAATAATTTTAATACCCGCGTTGCCTTCTTCCATACCTTCGATCATGCCTCGGCGACGGTTAAGGTCGCCAACAACATCACCCATCCAATCTTCTGGCGTGGTAATTTCAACTTTCATCATCGGTTCAAGCAGAACTGGAGTTGCATCAAGTGCACCTTGTCGAAATGCCATTGAACCAGCGATTTTAAATGCAATTTCGCTTGAATCAGTGTCGTGGTAAGAACCATCAACTAACGTCGCTTTAACGTCAATCATTGGGTAGCCTGCTAACACGCCACTCTTCATTTGTTCTTCAATACCCGTAGCAACCGCACTAATATATTCTTTAGGTACGCTGCCACCGACAATTTCATCAACAAAGACGAAACCTTCGCCCGGCTCTGATGGTTCAAGATTCAACCATACATGACCATATTGGCCACGGCCGCCAGTTTCACCAGCTTGACGAATAAATTTACCTTCAACTTTAGTGTTACCACGAATGGTTTCACGATAAGCAACCTGAGGTTTACCCACGTTACAGTTGACGTTAAATTCGCGCTTCATACGATCGACGATGATATCTAGGTGAAGCTCACCCATGCCAGAAATTAGAATCTGACCTGATTCAACGTCGGTTTCAACGCGGAAAGATGGGTCTTCTGCTGCTAGTTTATCTAGCGCGATTGTCATCTTATCTTGATCTGCTATAGAACGTGGTTCAACCACGATCTGAATAACTGGTTCAGGGAAATCCATACGCTCTAGAATCACTTTATGATTCTGATCACACAGAGTATCACCTGTTGTTGCGAATTTAAGACCAATAGCAGCGGCGATATCGCCAGCACGAATTTCTTTGACCTCTTCACGTTTATTAGCATGCATCTGAACGATGCGGCCTAAACGCTCGCGTTTTTCTTTAATGGTGTTGTAAACAGTATCACCTGAATTTACTACACCTGAGTATACACGCATGAAAGTCAATGTACCTACGAACGGGTCGGTTGCGATTTTGAACGCTAGTGCTGAGAATGGTTCGTCATCACTTGAATGACGCTCAACAGGGTTACCGTGTTCGTCTTCACCTGTAATTGCTTTTACTTCTGTTGGTGAAGGTAAATAATCAACAACAGCATCTAGTACGGCTTGAACACCTTTGTTCTTAAATGCAGAACCACAAGTTGCCAATACGATTTCGTTGTTGAGGGTACGTTGACGAAGACCTGCCTTAATTTCAACTTCAGACAGCTCAATACCTTCAAGGTATTTATCCATTAGTTCATCATTAGCTTCAGCTGCTGATTCAACTAAGTTCATACGCCACTCATCTGCTAACTCTTGCATGTCAGCAGGAATATCATAATAAGTAAAGCTAGTGCCTTGATCAACATCAGACCAGCTAATGGCCTTCATTTTAATTAGATCAATGACACCTTTAAATTCATCTTCAGTACCAATATTTAATTGCAGTGGTACTGGTGTTGCGCCAAGACGGTGTTTAATCTGCTCAATAACGCGGAAGAAATCTGCGCCAGTGCGATCCATCTTGTTAATAAAAACGATACGAGGAACTTCATATCTATCGGCCTGTCGCCATACAGTCTCAGACTGAGGCTCTACACCTGAAGCACCACAGAACACAACTACAGCACCATCTAGTACACGCAGTGAACGTTCAACTTCAATAGTGAAATCTACGTGTCCTGGAGTATCAATGATGTTGATTCGGTGCTCGTCGAACTGCTTGTCCATACCGCGCCAAAAGGTGGTCGTTGCAGCAGAGGTGATCGTGATACCACGTTCTTGCTCCTGCGCCATCCAATCCATAGTAGCAGCGCCGTCGTGTACTTCACCAATCTTGTGAGATAGGCCTGTATAAAACAGGATGCGCTCGGTAGTGGTTGTTTTACCGGCGTCAACGTGAGCACAGATACCAATATTACGGTAGCGCTCGATAGGCGTTTTGCGAGCCACGGTTGTATCCTCTTACTAAGGTGAACCTTAGAAAATGGTTTAGGCACAGCAGGAAAACCTGCTGTGCCCAAGCGGTATTACCAGCTATATTACCAGCGGTAATGTGCGAACGCTTTGTTCGCATCTGCCATACGGTGAACGTCTTCACGTTTCTTAACAGCAGAACCTTTGTTGTCAGCCGCATCAAGCATTTCGCCTGCAAGACGCTGAGCCATAGATTTTTCACCACGCTTACGCGCAGCTTCAACTAACCAACGCATAGCTAGTGCATTACGACGTACTGGACGTACTTCTACAGGCACCTGGTAAGTTGAACCACCCACACGGCGAGATTTAACTTCTACCGCTGGACGAATGTTTTCAAGAGCTTTTTCAAATACAGATAAAGGTTCTTCACCAGAACGCTCTACTGTAGTGTCTAGTGCAGCATAAATAATTTTTTCTGCAGTAGATTTCTTTCCGTCAACCATTAGGATGTTAACGAATTTTGCCAGCAATTCTGATTTGAATTTAGGATCTGGTAGGATCTTACGCTGACCGATTACGCGACGACGTGGCATGGATTATCTCCGTTGTCTTCTTCAGGTTATCCAAAACTTTTCAGTTTCTTCAAAATTAAATAATTTTAGTGTTTGGCCTTACTTAACGGAATCCATTAAGACTTAGGACGCTTCACACCGTACTTAGAACGACCTTGTTTACGGTCATTAACGCCTGCACAGTCAAGTGCACCACGAACAGTGTGGTAACGAACACCCGGAAGGTCTTTAACACGACCACCGCGGATAAGAACAACTGAGTGCTCCTGAAGGTTGTGACCTTCACCGCCGATGTATGATGTTACTTCAAAACCGTTTGTTAGACGAACACGACAAACTTTACGTAATGCTGAGTTCGGTTTTTTAGGTGTAGTAGTGTAAACACGAGTACATACACCACGTTTCTGTGGGCACGCTTCTAGTGCAGGCACGTTGCTTTTTACAACTTGCTTAGCACGTGGCTTACGTACCAACTGGTTAATAGTTGCCATTAAATAGCTCCTGATTGTTACTTTCGTAAGGTGAAAAATCTGCCTCCCAACAACAGGAGGACGCGAAATTTTAGGCATCGCACCCAAAGGTGTCAAGATCTAACCAACGATCAATTAAGTGATCATTTCTTAAACAATCACTTTTTTGTCCATATATCGTTACTAATAATGGCTTATTATGCCCATTTCATGTGTTGAGCGTGTTGTTCCGTTAACAAAACAAAACCCTTATAATCAACAACATGAAAATATTTATTACATTTACCCTGCAAACCGCGCGCAATAATGTCAGCTTCCAGTAAATAAATTTTTACGCCAATATTTTTTATTAAATCAAAGTAAATATTTTCACTCAAGGCGACAATTACAGCATCTTCGAGCAATAAGATCTCATCACCGGGGCAAATAAACTGTAAACATTGCGCCAAAGATTGGCTTTGAAATGGTGAGCGGGTCACAGAATGTAACATCGGCACCTCAAAAAGTGAGAATTTGACGACAACAATGTAATGCTGTCACCAACTCGGAATGGGAGCAGATAATTACGTCAATTAATAAATCATCGACGCTTAATCCACGTTCAGTTAATGACTGCTGACAAACATAAATATTTTCGATGTCATATAGCGGTAACATTTTAAATGTCGCAATATAATTACGACTTAAAATAGCCTCTGGTTGCTGATGCTTAACCAGTTGCAATACGCCATCACCAATAAAAAATACGCTTAATGCTTCAGAATAAGCAGAAGCTGCTAATAATGCGTCAAGCCCTTCACGACCACTACTGGTGCCATGAGGTGGCTGACGAAAAACAAACCCAGTGTTATTCATTTGCTAACCTCAAAATTGAATGACACGATCTGCACTAAGTAAGACTTCAGTAAGACCACCAAGTCCTGCTTGCTCAAAACCAACGGCTAAATTATGGTTGGACAATTGATGCTGTTGTGCTTCTTGTTCACCAATAACGCCACGTCGTAATGCCGCAGCAACGCAAGTCTGTAATTCAACCTGATGTGTTTTTGCTAACTGCTGCCATGCGGCAACAAGATCAAACTCATCAGATGCAGGTGCCGTTAGTATATTGCCGTTGAGAACACCATCTTGATAAAAGAAAACACGGGTTAATGTATGTCCTAGTTCCAAAAGTGCACATGAAAATTGATAAGCAGAACGCGCAGCTTGAGTACCATAAGCCGGACCATTAACCACAATGGCGTAAGTTAAACTCACTTGTCACCGTCCTCTGTTTTACGCTGACGAATATAAAGATACACGGTGTGCTTAGATATATTCAATCGATCAGCAACGCGGTTAATCGCATCTTTAATATCAAAAATACCTTTATCAAATAGCGCCATTACTATCTGACGGTTTTTAGCATTATTGGATACATTTTTATCTGCGTTAATTTCTTCAATAGTCCGCTCAACAGTTTGATCGACTAATTCATCAACATCACTAGCAAAGTTTACTTTTGATGCCGCTTGCTTAGCTTCATCTGTTGGCATAAACGATTGCAGGATTTGCGTAAAAGGCACATCAAGATTGACGTTAATACACAACAAACCAATCACTTTATTATCACCATTACGAATCGCGATAGTGATCGATTTCATTAAATCACCGCCTTTAGCGCGAGTGAAATAAGCTCGAGAAAAATTATGTTCTGACTTTTGGATATCACGTAATGAGCGTAATGCAAGATCGGTAATCGGTGATCCCACTTTACGTCCCGTGTTTTGACCGTTAGCTATTTTGATTGCCGAGGTATTTAAATCGGCTAAAGAGTGCAGAACAATTTCACAAAATGGCCCAATCAATGCGGCTAAGCCGTCAACAACAGCTTCATATGCACGCAGAATATTATCATCGTGTTCAGAAAAAATTCGTCTGTCAACGATGTCACTATCAACAATTATCTCTGTTCCAAGATTATCTACTGAAATCACGATACCACCTTCCATTTTGCTGCTTATCTACAATGCGATCTCGCCCAGATCTATCACCACAAGCATTCAATATAATTGATAAAATTTAAAATCTTCTCAGTAAGTTTATCAGATAATAGAACAAAAAAGACCCGACATATGTCGGGTCTGGATCAATGGTTGCGCTTTTTTATCACTAAAAAGTGATCAATTATTGTATTTTTGTCGCTGTAGTTGTTGTTTTTACAGCTTCAACAGCAGGCTGTTGAGTTTGCTTACCATCTTTAATGCTCAATAATTCCACTTGGAAAACTAAGGTAGAATTAGCAGGAATGCTTGGGTTCGCTTGCGCGCCGTAAGCAAGTTGTGGCGGAATAACAAATTCAAATTTAGAACCAACAGGCATCAATTGTACGCCTTCAGTCCAACCTGGGATCACTTGGTTTAATGGGAAAGTGGCAGGTTGATTACGTTGGTATGAGCTATCAAATACAGTACCGTTAGTTAGCATGCCTTTGTACTGCACTTCAACAGTATCAGTTGCTGCTGGTTTTGCACCTGTACCTTCTTTTTCAACTTTGTACATCAAACCAGATTTAGTTGTTACCACACCGGCTTCTTTAGCGAATGTCGCGCGGAAATCTTCACCAGCTTTAATGTTCTTTTCAGCCTCAGCTTTTGCTTTCTGCTCAACAATCTTAGCAACACGTTGATCTAGAGATTGTAGTGCTTGTTGAGTTTGCTCTTGTGTCATGCGGCTCTTACCAGCAAACACATCTTCAACACCTGCAAGTACATCTTGACGATTAAGGTTAAGACCTAGCTCTTTTTGTTGATCAAGGTTAGCTGATAGGTATTGTGCTAGTGATGCACCAATAGCATATGCTGCTTTTTGATCTTCAGTTTTAAACTGAACCTTAGCAGCATCTGTTGTTGCAACAGCTGCTGAAGTGGTTGTTTGTTCAACTTTTGCAGGCTCAACCGGCTTATTGGTGTCTGCTTTATTATCGTCCTGACAACCCACAGCAAGGAAGATTGTTGCTGCTAATACAGACATCTTTAAAATAGGCTTCATGTATTTCTCCATCAGTCATTGAGGTCATGCCTCACTTTTACACTGTGTTTATTAGTATGAGTATGAAAACAAAATTATATCAATATACTACTACCACTCTGATTAAGTAACTGTAAATACTTAGTGCTACAGTTATTTAAGCAGATTCATTTCTTCTATCTAGTTACCCTAATAAAGCGGAACCAGAGCTTAATGTACAAGAAATTTTTGTCAGTTAGTCTACTTTTCTCTGCTTTTGCCTTAAGCGGTTGTTTTCCCTTTGATTCAGAAGTTCAACGCTGGCATCTTGCTCAACAAGGTAGCACGAGTTTAAGCCTTAGCCGTGATGGCCGTTTTGCACTTATTAGCACAAACATACAAGGTATCGCGCTATGGGATTTACAGCAAAACAAAAAGTTAGCTGATTTTGGTTCTCAAGATCAATATCACAATAGCGTGATAACAAGTTATATATCTGATAACAATCGTTATGCCATAACCGCAACAACTCAAAATTTTGCAGTATGGGATTTAGGATGGTCACAATCCCATGGTTTATGGTCGATTGATTACGCAACAATTAAAGATGTCGCTATCGCCAATAATGGTACTGACGTGCTATTAGCATTAAGTAATGGTAAAGCACTGTTTATTAATCTCACCAGTGGACGACGACTAGAATTTTTAGCTCATCGAGACAAAGTTAATAGTGTTGCCCTTGCGGCTAATGGCCGTTATGCGCTTTCTGGAGGTAATGATCACCATGCCTATTTATGGGATACCCGCAGTGGGCAGATTATTTATTCATTTAAGCATAGCAGTCGTGTCAACCAAGTCGCACTGCAACGGGATGGAAAATTCGCTTTTTCTGCTACCGACAATAATGACAATATTATTTGGGACTTAACTACGGGGAAGAAAATCACCCAATTAGCAATGAAAGTACGTTATCAAACACTTTCTAGTGCGCGTTTTTCTGATGATGGACAATTTTTGGTAACGGGATCACCGTCACGCCGAGTCGAATTATGGCGCACAGATAATGGTGAAAATATTAAAGATTGGCGAGCGGAAGTACAGCCAAAGACTCGACCCACCACAGCAGTGGTGTATGATGTCGCTATTAGCCCTACAGGTAATGTTGTCGCTGGCTCTTCTGCCGGTTACGCTCAAGCCTGGTCAACCGACTGAAAAATATCCCATGAATGAGATACAACAACTACAAAGCCGTCTTGATGAACTCGAGATGAAACTCGCCTTCCAAGAACAGACCATGGATGAATTAAATGATGCGCTCACTAAGCAGCAATTTATGATTGATCGAATGGAAATACAACTTAAGTTTATGGTCGGTAAAGTTAAAGGTATGCAAACCTCTAATATGGCAGATGAATCAGAAGAAACACCGCCACCACATTATTAAATAGAGATTCGAGGTTCGACAAGATAAAAACAAAAAAGGAAGCCGAGGCTTCCTTTTTTTATGATCACAATAAATGTGATTAGTGAGAACAGCCGCAGCCGCCCTTACCTTCGCCACCGCAACAACCTTCGTCGTTACCGTGATCATGGTCGCCGCCACAGCAATCATCATCGCCATGATCACCACAACCGCCTTCACCACCACAGCAACCGCCTTCTTGGTGTAGGTGACCGTGTTCGACTTCTTCTTCAGTTGCAGCACGTACAGCAACAACTTCAACGTCAAAACCTAATGTTTGACCAGCAAGCATATGGTTACCATCAACAACAACTTCGTCGCCGTCAACTTCAGTTACTTCTACAGGGATTGGACCTTGATCTGTATCAGCAAGGAAACGCATACCAACAGTAATTTCATCAACACCTTGGAATACATTTGCAGGAACACGCTGAACCATTTCGTCCATGTGCTCACCGTAAGCATCTTCAGGAGCAACAGTGATTTCAAACTTATCGCCTGCCACGTGGCCTTCAAGCGCTTTTTCCAGACCAGGAATAAGGTTGTTATGACCGTGTAGGTAATCAAGAGGAACTTCAACTGTTGATTGATCGACAACGATACCTTCTTCAGTTTTCACTTGGTAAGCTAGGCTTACTACTGTGTCTTTAGCGACTTTCATGTTAACTCCAAAATTTAAGCTTGGGGTGATAGTTTTTGTTTTCACATCATACAGGATAATACCATTGAGATGCCATTATCACATTACTCTGGTTTGAAAATCCCTATCACTTGTTGTTTGGTTATTGAAGAAAGTTGTTCACTTTCTTTTACTGCCTGCGGCAAACGTGTATCAATATGCTGACATTGAACACATTCGATATGCTCAACATCATGCTGTTGCCACCAGCGTAATGTATCTAATGCTTGGCAGTTAGGACAAATCGCTCCTGCAATAAATCGTTTTTTGACCATGTTAATCACTCCCTGATTAATCCCAACCTTGGTAGCGTTGTTGTTCACCACGCATCTCACGATCAAAAATATCTTCTAGCTCTTTACGGGCCTCTTTTTGACGTGAAGCCAAATTGACATCTTCACTATGTTGAGGCAATAAATCACGTAACGCTTGGCTATCGATTTTACGAAAATGTGCCTGAGCACGATTCGCTTTATAGGGATGCATACCTAAAGATATGAGGGCTTGACGACCTAAATCAAGGGCGCCTTCAAATGTTTCACGTGAAAAACATTCCACCCCATAACTCAATAATTGATGCGCTTCAACTCGACTACGCGCACGTGCCATTAACTTCAATCGTGGAAAATGTTGTTGGCAAAGTGTCACTACCTCTATCACTTCACTGGGGTCATCAGTACAGATAATTAAAGCTTCAGCATTATCCGCACCTGCTGAGCGTAATAAATCCAGCTGGGTTGCATCACCGTAATACACTTTATAACCGAATTTACGCAAGAACTGAATTTGACTTGGATCGCGCTCTAATACGGTAACGCGAATTTTATTAGCAAACAGTAAACGTCCCACTACCTGCCCAAATCGTCCAAATCCTGTAATAATTACGCGCGGTTGACGATCAATAACATTTGAAGGTGGTGGTTGTTTATCTTCAGTTTTAAAACTACGGACATACCAACGCTTTTGTATTTGTAAAATCAGCGGGGTGGTCATCATTGATAAACTCACAACCACTAATAACAACGGGGTCAACTCACCTTGTAATAATCCACCCGCGTTTGCTGCGGTAAACAATACAAACGCAAATTCACCCCCTTGACTTAAAATTGCGGCCATTTGGCTGCGCGCTTTCATTTCAACACCAAATAAACGTGCTAATACATATAATATGCCCGCTTTAATCATCACTAATACAATAACTGTCGCTAATATCTGCAGTGGGTATTGCAACAATAATCCCAGATTAACCGCCATTCCAACCGAGATAAAAAATAACCCCAGTAATAATCCTTTAAAAGGTTCAATGGCAATTTCAAGCTCATGTCGATATTCACTTTCCGCCAGTAATACGCCAGCAAGAAAAGCGCCGAGAGCCATTGATAAACCGATCATCTGCATAATCAGTGCAATACCCACCACCAATAATAAAGCGGCGACATTAAACAGCTCACGTACACCACTCATAACGACATAACGAAATAGGGGCCGTAATAAAAAATGTCCTGCAACTAAGAAAATAATAATACTGCTTAGCATCCATACGCCATCAAGCCAGCTGCCACCAGCATTACCTGCCAGAAATGGTAATAATGCTAACATTGGAATAACTGCGATATCTTGAAACAACAGCACAGCAAATCCTGATTGACCCGTTTCACTACCACTTAATTGTTGTTCATCTATCACCCGTAATGCTATCGCGGTTGACGACAATGCCAACCCCATGCCGATAACAATCGCATCACGCCAACCAAGAGCAGGAAACAAACGACTACAGCCAAAAGCAATAGCGGCTATTATGATGCTAGTGATCACCACTTGGCTGCCACCCAACCCTAATATAGGTTTACGCATTTGCCACAATTTTTTAGGGTTAAGTTCTAGGCCAATTAAAAATAGTAGTAGCACCACCCCAAATTCAGAGAAGTGCAACATAGCGTCCACATCAGATATCAGTCCTAAACCCCATGGGCCAATGCCGATCCCCGCAATGAGATACCCCAGCACCGATCCCAAACCTAACCGTTGTGCTAATGGCACCGCAATAATGGCAGCGCCTAAAAAAATCACCATCACCAGTAAGAAGTCATTATTCATGGCTTACATCTCCTACGGTTAAAGGTAATAAAGGTTCATATTGATGGGGGCTAACTAACCACTGATGATAGGTTTGCGCATAATATTGCCGCTCAATGGTCGGAATACGCCGCGCCCAATGCATGACTAATGGGGGTAACCATTGCATACGACAAAGATCGGCACACAGTTCAAACGGTTTTAAAATGTCATCAATGCTGCAACGATTATAACCATCAGCACTATAAGCCTCAGCTGCACCGCCAGTAGTGATCACTGATCGCCAATATTTACCGTTGGTTGCCGTACCTTCTCCATGAGCAAAACCTTTACTCAATACCCGATCAAGCCACTCTTTAAGTAATGCAGGGCAAGAATACATATATAAGGGATGTTGGAAAATAATCACATCATGGGTTATCACTAATGCTTGCTCAGCCACTTCATCAATAAAAAAATCAGGATAGGTAGCATACAGATCATGCACAGTGACATGAGATAAGTGTTTTACTTCATTAAGTAACGCGTGGTTAGCCACTGACTCTTGTGGATCAGGATGCGCAAAGATAATTAATATTTTCAAATCGGTCATACTGTCCTTCTGCACGTCATTTGATGAATGAAGTAACGCCGTTATAAAACATTGCACGCCTAATTGTTAACTATCATACCTAATTGTTACTTAATATGATTGTTTAGTTGATATTCCTATTTTAATCAGCCTTACATCTGCACATTGCCAGTATGGTGCTAACTCAGTGTCAGGTTAGCCACTGGTTCAAGTTTGGGTTAGACTCCTCAGCATGATTTCCGTTTAATTTTGTGGAGCGGGCACGTCCCCGGCGCTATCGATGATTATCTTTTCAGATATCCAACTTCTACGTGGTGGTAAAGTTCTGCTTGAAAATGCCACTGCGACCATTAACCCAGGCGACAAAGTTGGCCTTGTGGGTAAAAATGGTTGTGGTAAATCAACCTTATTTGCATTACTTAAAAATGAACTCAGCTTAGATGGCGGTAATTGTCAGTTTCCAAGTAATTGGGAATTAGCGTGGGTAGCACAAGAAACACCAGCCCTAGAGCGAGCGGCGATTGAATATGTCATTGATGGCGATCGCGAATACCGCGAACTTGAGCGTCAATTAATCGCAGCTGAACTGGCTGACAACGGCAATAAAGTCGCTGAATTACACGGTAAAATTGATATTATTGGTGGCTATACTATTAATGCCCGTGCAGCTGAATTATTGAATGGTTTAGGCTTTTCACAACACCAAATGCAATGGAACTTAACCCAGTTCTCTGGTGGTTGGCGAATGCGTTTAAACCTTGCTCAAGCATTGTTATGTCGCTCAGATCTACTCTTACTCGATGAACCAACCAACCACTTAGATCTCGATGCGGTAATGTGGCTTGAGAAATGGTTGCAAAGCTACCGTGGTACGCTAGTGCTAATTTCCCATGACCGCGATTTCTTAGATCCTGTTATCAACCGTATTATTCACGTCGAAAACCAAACCATGAACAGTTACAGCGGTAACTACTCATCGTTTGAAGTCCAACGTTCAGAAAAGCTAATCCTGCAACAGGCAATGTTTCAAAAGCAACAGAAGCAAATGACGCACATGCAGTCATATATCGAACGCTTCCGCTACAAAGCCAGTAAAGCACGCCAAGCGCAAAGCCGAATTAAAGCTCTAGAACGGATGGAAAAAGTACTGCCCGCGCAGCTTGATAACCCGTTTATGTTTGAGTTTAGAGAGCCTACTGCACTGCCAAATCCGATTCTAATGATGGATCATGTTGCCGCTGGTTATGATGATTTACTGATTCTAGAAAAGATCCGCTTGAATCTTGTTCCAGGAAGTCGAATTGGCCTTCTGGGTCGTAATGGTGCCGGTAAATCAACCTTAATTAAGATGCTTGCTGGTGAATTGCCAGCCAAAGCCGGTGATATGGCCTTTTCGCAAGGGGTTAAAATTGGTTACTTTGCTCAACACCAATTAGAAACCTTATACCTTGATGATACGCCAATACAACATATGGCACGTATTGCGCCTAACTCAACTGAACAACAACTGCGTGATTACTTAGGTAGTTTTGGATTTCTTGGTGATAAAGCATTAGAAAAAGTCGGTCCGTTTTCTGGTGGCGAAAAAGCACGATTAGTATTAGCGCTAATTGTATGGCAACGTCCAAACCTATTGTTACTCGATGAACCGACTAACCACCTCGATTTAGATATGCGCCAAGCACTGACCTTTGCGTTGCAATCTTATGAAGGCGCAATGGTTATTGTTAGTCACGATCGTTATTTACTACGTGCAACCACCGATGATCTATACCTGGTTCATGATCGCCAAGTAATGCCATTTGATGGTGACTTAAGTGATTATCACAAGTGGCTAACTGAGCAACATCGCAACGAGCGTCGTGAACAACAAGCGGCAAAACCCGAAACCAATAAAGACAATAGTGCCGCATCACGTAAAGAACAAAAGCGTTTAGATGCCGAGTTCCGCAAGCAAACAGCACCAATTCGTAAAGAAGTGACTAAGCTTGAAAAACAAATGGATAAGCTTAATGAGATTATTACCTCAGCTGAAACGGCATTAAGTGACAGCACCATTTATGATCCGGAAAATAAAGCACAAATGAATCAACAGTTAAAACTTCAAGGGGATGCTAAATCTGATCTTGAAGACATTGAAGTGGCATGGATGGAACTGCAAGAACAATTAGAAGAAATGGAAAGCCAGCTTAACGCTGAGTAATCATTTAACGCCGTAGCGATTTTCATTGTTACGGCGTTTTTATTTAAGTATGAGTAAAGGACATCATATGCAGCCATTCACTGCCCCGATAGGATTACGCAATCCACACCTACAAACCTTATTACCTCGCTTAATTCGTCACCAGCCCCTCTTTACACCCATCACCCAGCGTCTTGAAATGCCTGATGGCGATTTTGTTGATTTGGCATGGACAGAGCAGCCCGATCTGACAAACCATCACCAACCATTAATGATTTTATTACATGGCTTAGAAGGAAGTTTTAATAGCCCTTACGCTAATGGTCTATTGATGGCAGCCAAACAACAAGGCTGGCTTGGGGTGATGATGCATTTTAGAGGTTGCAGTGGTGAACTAAATCGTCATCCGCAAAGCTATCATTCTGGTGACATTAAGGATGTACGCTTCTTCATTCAATGGTTACGTCAGCAATTTCCACAGCGTCCGTTAATGGCAGTAGGTGTATCACTTGGCGGTAATGTGCTGATTAATTACTTAGCTCACTACCCTGATAATAGCGAACTCATCGCAGCCCAAGCTATCTCACCACCGCTCAACCTAGCCTCATGTTCCCATCGTATTCAGCAAGGGTTCTCGCGCGTTTATCAACACTACTTACTAACATCACTTAAACGCACCGTTGCCCAAAAAATTGAGCGTCACCCTCATACCATGCCGATTAATCAGCAACAACTGGCATCAATTAACAGTGTATGGCAATTTGACCAAGCAGTAACGGCACCACTGCATGGATTTAAGAATGCCGATGATTACTATCAACGTTGTAGTGGTTTACTACAACTGGCTAAGATCACACTCCCCTTACGGATTATTCACGCTAAAGATGATCCCTTTATGTGTCGTGATGTCATTCCTCAGCACCCCTTACCCACCAACATTCACTATGATCTATCAGCGACAGGGGGTCATGTTGGCTTTATCAATGGCAGCTTACTCAAACCACAATTTTGGTTAGAACACACTGTGCCGACGTGGTTTCAGCAACAATTAACTTAGTATCAAGCAACATCACCACATAATGACTAAGTTTCTTTTCAGTTAAGTTTAAGAATATACTGCGGCTATTATTTTATTAGTCATTTAAGAAGTTGTAATGATTATTCCTTGGCAAGACATCGATCCAGAAACATTAACAAACCTGATTGAACAATTTATTTTGCGTGAAGGTACCGATTATGGCGAAGTAGAAATTAGCCTCAGTGATAAAGTCGCTTATGTTCGACGCCAACTAGAATCAGGTGATGCGGTGATTGTTTTCTCTGAATTACATGAATCGGTAGATATTAAGCTAAGAAATCAAATGTAATCCAATTAGTCACTGTATTATCACTCACCAAAACTTGTCTTCATCTGCATTTTTATCACTTAATACCGACATTTCAGCAAACTTGTAGTAACATTTATCACTGTCTATTTTTGTTATTCATCACGTAATAATCACAACAACAGGTGAGTTATGTCGGTAAAACACCCTATTATTGCTGTCACAGGTTCATCAGGCGCGGGCACAACCACCACCTCTGAAGCCTTTCGCAAGATGTTTAATATGATGGACATCAACGCGGCATGGTTAGAAGGCGATAGTTTTCATCGCTTCACTCGCCCAGAAATGGATTGTGAAATCCGTAAAGCTAAAGATCAAGGTCGCCACATCAGTTATTTCGGCGCTGAAGCCAATGATTTCGAGCAATTAGCCCACTTTTTCGAACAATATGCTCAAGACGGTAGTGGCAAGTTTCGGCGTTACCTACATACCTTTGATGAAGCCGTACCTTATAATCAAATGCCCGGAACATTCACCCCTTGGCAACAGCTTGCTGAAAATACCGATGTATTATTTTATGAAGGGTTACATGGTGGTGTGGTTGATGGGGAAACCAATGCAGCCCAACATGTTGATTTACTGATTGGCATGGTGCCGATTGTTAACTTAGAGTGGATTCAAAAGATCATTCGCGACACTCGCGACCGCGGCCATTCAAGAGAAGCGGTAATGGAATCGATAGTGCGCTCAATGGATGACTACTTAAATTACATCACCCCGCAATTTTCTCGCACCCATATTAACTTTCAACGAGTCCCTACGGTGGATACCTCAAACCCTGTTAGCGCCAAAGGTATTCCAAGTTTAGATGAAAGCTTTGTGGTGATCCGTTTTCGTGGCTTAAAGAATGTCGACTTTCCGCATTTATTGGCGATGATTCAAGGTTCATTTATGTCACGTCACAACACCCTTGTTGTCCCCGGTGGTAAAATGAGTTTTGCGATGGAATTAATTATGCGCCCGCTGCTCGAACAATTAATTGAAAACGGCAAAATAGCGTAATCATTACCTATATTAATTAACCATTACTTTGTTAGATTAACGGTCACTGGTATCAGCAACCGTAATCATCATCGTGTTACGCCACAACAATCTCATAACTGTGGCTCATTTCGACACCTTGACCCAGCATTAAACACACTGAGCAGTATTTTTCGAGAGAGTCTGCCACCACTTTACTCACTAGCTGATCATTTAAATCATGACCAGTGACAACAAAGTGTAAATTTGCATGAGTAAAAATTCGAGGGGCTTGTTCACGACGTTCAGCTGAGATTTCAACTTCACAACCAGTGATCTGCTGCTGTAATTCTTGTAAACCACTAACAACATCAACTGAACTACACCCTCCCGCAGCCATTAATACTAATTCCATTGGACTTGGGGCTTTTTCACCGCCATTACCATCTAACACAACACTATGACCCGATGCAGATTGACCTACAAACGTCATATTTTCTAACCACTTCACACGTGATTGCATATTTATATCCTTGAGCTATATTCTTCAGAAATTCAGTTCATTTTCATTGACAATTTCATCAATGTAAACAGTGTTTATTTTGTTTTATGTTAATAATGTTGCATATTTATATTTGTAAAATTAGAGAGTAAAACCACTTTAAAACGGCACGTTAGGCAACTAAGTCACAACGATGTGATCACGTGCACACTTATCTCTCATAAATGAGCAAGTCTGCTCGATCAATATCAAGAAAAAGCTGCAGAAAAAGGATACACTCTAAGCCAGTTCAAGTTAACTCACAGCCTAACCGCTGAGTGAGTAACCCTGCCAACACACCATTTTGTTGAGTTATATCTACAGAACATATTGTTGGGCAACATATGCAGAGGAAGTTAGTAATATGGTTCCAGGTAAACCGCAAACAGATCCAACTTTAGAGTGGTTTCTTTCCCATTGTCACATTCACAAATATCCATCAAAGAGTACGTTAATTCACGCAGGTGAAAAAGCAGAAACTTTGTACTACATCGTGAAGGGTTCTGTTGCTGTATTAATCAAGGATGAAGAAGGTAAGGAGATGATCCTTTCTTACCTAAACCAGGGCGACTTTATTGGTGAACTCGGCTTGTTCGAAGATGACCAAGAACGTACAGCTTGGGTTCGTGCAAAAAGCCCTTGTGAAGTTGCAGAAATTTCATTCAAGAAATTCCGTCAGTTAATTCAAGTTAATCCAGATATTTTAATGCGTCTATCTGCTCAAATGGCATGTCGTTTACAAGTGACAAGTCAAAAGGTAGGAGATCTTGCATTCCTTGATGTAACTGGTCGTATTGCACAGACACTACTTAACCTTGCAAAACAACCCGATGCAATGACACACCCTGATGGCATGCAAATTAAGATCACTCGTCAAGAAATTGGCCAGATCGTAGGTTGTTCTCGCGAAACAGTCGGTCGTATTTTAAAAATGCTGGAAGAGCAAAATCTTATTTCTGCTCACGGCAAGACTATTGTGGTTTACGGTACACGCTAATTATTTTAGTAATACCAAGATCACCGATGAAACCGCAGCTTATGCCTGCGGTTTTTTTTGATCATTTCCCCCTTATGGTCACACCCAAAAGCAATCATTGAGCACATCTGCATTACTGTTAAATTTTAACTTGTAATAGCATCTATTTATGCTACATTTCGCTCACAAATGGATTTTAAATCAATAATGGTCAATATGGATATTGAACGCTTTTCTGCTAATAGTTACACCACAGTACCTGGGGTATTAACCAGTCAACCAACAACCATTGAAATGACAGGGTTTAGTGATAGTCGTTGCTACCTTGAACAACAAACAGGATTACGCCGCTGCCCTGCTGATGAATCAGGAGTTTGGGGTTCGCCGCTAGATAATTAATTTTATTCTAAACAGCACTTATATGACGCAGTGCTGTTTTTTATTACGCGATAGTTCACTTTGTACCGATGAATGCTTTCTATTCACGATCCGTACTTTCAAATATCTTATTTGCTGAAGCAGTCACAAACCCTGAATATAATTCACCATTGGTTTGCGGGTAACGTTTAGCAAATTCATAAAATCCACCCGATATTTTATGAATACCATCTCTAAAACTCACTCCTACTACATCAGCCATAGTTGCTGATTGCTCTAACATTACTTCAGCATTACCTTTAATTTCGCCCCCAGCCTGATTAATCACAAACTGGTTATGACGTAATAAATGATTCACCTCCTCAAGATCAGAGAACTGCTCTAATTGATTAATATTGACCGTAAAATGATTAGCCCCAAAACCATGCGCCGCAACCCATGCCGCATATTCACTTTCAGCGGCTAAAAATTGATAGGTTGCAAAATCAAGTTGCCACGGACGACCACTATAAACAAAATCAGGTTTGCGAAAATAAGCATCATCAACCTGATCGAGCAATGTCCGTATCATTTGTTGTAATTCTGCAGAACACCCCGCTAATTGTAATTCACTGATAAAGACTTTTGGCAGTAACGGATTGGAATGAATAAAGGATTCTGCATACAACTTTTTAGCATTAAAATGATATTTCGCTTGTGGCTGGTACCCCAAGGCAATAAATGGCGCGGCAATTACCGCTAAGCCACATTTGGGTAATCCAAAACTACGCAATGCTATATGATCATTGAGTAACGCCGCGTCCTCAGTTAACAACTGCTGTATTTGCACCGCAGAGGGGCATAACCGTTGACTATAATCGCGCCATAAACTATCAAAAAGTTGGGTAATAGATTCCATAATCAGCCTGCCTATTGAAAGTATTATCACTCATTAAACCTTAGCTCAAGCTTACTCCTGGCGCTAATTGAGACGGTAATTGCACATCATCCCCCTCAACAGATGCCATCGGATAAGCACAATAATCAGCCGCATAGTAAGCACTTGGACGAAGATTACCTGATGCGCCAGGGCCACCAAAAGGCGCGTCACCACTCGCTCCCGTTAACGGTCGATTACGATTCACAATTCCAGCGCGAATATGTTCAATAAAATATTGCCATTGCTGGCTATCAGTGGAAATTAACCCAGCGGCTAATCCATAACGGGTTTGATTAGCACTCGCGACCGCTTGAGTAAAATCGACATAACGACTAACGTGTAATAACGGTCCAAAATATTCTTCATCCGCGAGTTCACTAATAGCACTAACATCGATAATCGCAGGCGTCACAATTGCGCCTTGTCCTCGAGTTGCCATTAATAAAGCAACGCCACCCGCATCCAAGAGTTGTTGTTGATGCAATATGATGTGATCTGCCGCCACAACAGAAATTAATGGTCCCATAAACGGTGCTGGGGTTGCTAATGGATCGCCCACCAGCAATTGCGAGGCGACCGCGACTAAACGGGCTAACAGAGCATCGCCAGCTTTTCCGGTGGCAATATATAATCGCCGCGCGCACGTACAACGCTGCCCTGCACTTAAAAAAGCCGATTGAATAATAGTATATGCTGCAGCCTCAATCTCACCATACTCTTGACCGACAACCAATGGGTTGTTGCCTCCCATCTCTAAGGCCAGCATGGTTTGAGGTTGCCCTGCAAATTGCTGATGCAATAAATGTCCTGTTTGTGCACTCCCGGTAAACAATACCCCAGCGACCCCAGTTGCCATGGCTAATGCTGCTCCCGTTGCTCGTCCACCTTGCACCAAATTAAGCACCCCATCAGTAATACCCGCTTGCTGCCACAACTCACACATCCGTTGGGCGGTATTGGGCGTCAATTCTGAGGGTTTAAAGACCACGGTATTACCGGCTAACAATGCAGGAATAATATGACCATTAGGTAAATGAGCGGGGAAGTTATACGGTCCAAATACCGCCATTACCCCTAACGGACGATGACGAACAATCATGGTGGTATTGGCCTGTTGACGCTGACGGGTGCCGGTTCTCTCATGATAAGCCTGCGTTGATAGCCCTACTTTGGCAATCATAGCCGCAACTTCAGTGGTACTTTCCCATAATGGCTTACCTGTTTCAGTCGCAATAATGTGTGCCAGTTGCGATTGATGTTGTTGCAGTAATTGAGCAAAGCGTTCAATGATGGCTAAGCGTTCACTAAACGTCGTATTACGCCAGCTTAAAAACGCTGTATTTGCAGCGGCAACAGCACACTCAACTTGATCAACACTCGCGGCATGACCTTGCCAAACTACATCATCATTATAAGGATTGAGTGATTGAAATTGCTCACCATCGCCCACTAGCCATTGATTATTAATCCATAAGCTCATTCGATTCTCCTTATTATGATTGCGCAACTAATCGTACTTCATCACCCATTTTCACATTAAGCGCGACTGCAACATCCGCGGTCATCATGGCTTGTCCTTGCGCCGTAATCGCAATAGGAGCCGCAACCGCTCGAAACCCAGCTAACTGGCAATTTGAAATAAGGTAATGTTGTTGGCTGCTATGTTCACCAATATCGACCGAATAGCGCTGCGAATGACGCACAGTTTCAATATTTCGAACGTCACATTCAACACTTGGACCCGCATCAAAAATATCAACATAACCGCGGCAACAAAATCCTTCTTGTTCTAACAGCTGTAATGCTGGGCGAGTATTGGTATGTACTTTCCCAATCACCGCTTGTGCTTCTTTGCTGAGTAAATTGACGTAAATCGGTAATTTCGGCATTAAATCAGCAATAAAGCCTTTGCGACCAATGCCCGTTAAATAATCTGCATAAGTAAAATCAATCGAAAAGAAATGCTCTTTCAACCATTGCCAAAAAGGAGAATTACCCTGCTCATCAGACACACCACGCATTTCAGCAAAGGCAACGTCAGCAAATCGCTGTCGATGATCCGCCATCAACAAAAAGCGCGACTTAGACAATAAGCGTCCGTTGACACCTTGTCGCCACTCGGGCAATAAAAATAAGCTACACAGCTCCGTCTCACCCGTATATTGGCTCCCCAATGTCAGCACTTTTACAGTGTTATGCACCCCTAACTGACGCGAGGCATGGGTGACAGTACTTAAATGATAATTATAAAAAGGAACATCAAGCCCAACTGTTGCCTCAATCGCAGTGGTACCAACCACTTGGCCACTGTCACTATCAACGGCGACCAATAGATAACTTTCTTGTCCTGGTGAAGTAACGTTGGCATTAAAACTGGCTTGAGAATGTTGAATACGACGACGAAGTAAATCTTCATTGATAGGCAGTGACGTAAAACCATGGCCCGAGGCTTCAGCACATTGCATCAGCGCAGAATAATCAGTGGTAGTAATAGGACGAATAATGAGCATGACATTCCCTCCTAAAGTAGGCAATGACTCCAGCCATTGCCCCGCTCGAAATCAGCGTTAGAATGGGGTTATTAGTGTTAACTAACCCCGCAATTACCATTCAATCACCGCTCAGAATGCGCGTTATATAACGTCGCAATTGCCGCTTCTAAGCGTTGCATCCCTTCATCGATGTCTTTTTTATCAATCACTAGTGAAGGTGTAAAGCGCACCACATCTGTCCCGGCAACTAATACCATCACCCCTTCTTTACCTGCTGCAACCAATATATCTCGTGCTCGACCTTCCCATTGTGGTGTAAGTACCGCTCCCAGTAATAATCCCTTACCACGAATTTCACTAAAAATAGGATAACGGCGGTTAATTTGCATTAATCCCTCACGAAACCATTGCTCGCGCTGTTTCACTCCGGCTAATACTGCGGGCTGACTAACGGTATTGATCACCGCTTCAGCAACCGCACATGCGAGAGGATTACCACCATAGGTTGAACCATGGGTACCCACTTTGAGGTGAGCGGCAAGTGCCGTCGTTGTCAGCATGGCAGCAACAGGAAAACCACCGCCTAATGATTTTGCAGTGGTGAGAATATCTGGAGTGACACCTAAACCTTGGTAAGCAAACAAGTCTCCCGTCCGTCCATTACCCGTTTGAACTTCATCAAAGATCAACAATGCATGGTGTTTATCACACAGTTCACGCACCCCTTGCACAAACTCAATGGTTGGGCTAATTATACCGCCCTCACCTTGTAAAGGTTCCATCATCACGGCGCAGGTTTTATCAGACATTAATTCAGCAATAGCTGCTAGATCATTATAAGGCAGGTGAGTAACGGCTTGGGGCTTAGGACCGAAACCATCGGAATAAGTACTTTGACCACCGACTGTCACGGTAAAAAAGGTTCGACCATGAAAACCATGATGAAAGGCGATAATTTGATCTTTATCGGCACTAAAGTTATCAACGGCATAACGACGCGCCAATTTTAATGCGGCTTCATTGGCTTCTGCGCCAGAGTTAGCGAAAAAGACTTTGTCGGCAAAAGTGAGTTGGGTCAGTTTGTCTGCTAAGCGCAAAGCAGGCTCATTGGTCATCACATTACTTAAATGCCATAACTTTTGCGCTTGCTCGGTTAATGCCGTCACCATCACTGGATGACAATGGCCCAAACAGCTAACCGCTATCCCGCCAGCAAAATCAATGTATTCCCGTTGCTGTTGATCCCATAAGCGTGAGCCTTGTCCACGAACAGGAATAATATCCATCGGCGCATAGCAAGGCACCATAACCTCATTAAATAACGAACGTTGCAGTTTCTCTTCTGTTGCCATCACACTGTCCTTCTGTGCTGTATGCCTTATCACTAGTATTTACATTTTATTAACCTTTGCCAACAATAACAGCTATTTTTATTAAAACTAAGGTGTTAAGTAATAAATACACTCGCGATAGTTATGCATTATTTACAGAAGATGATTAACCACTCTTATGACCAATATTCTTTCCGCTAAGGAAACTATTTCCATCAAATGCATAACATTGCATTTTAGCGAAAAAAAAGCGGCTCAAATAACGAAGATAATGAATGATAACAACAGAGAAGCGTACTTACTCGCGCAGCAATAAGTACGTTAGAAAAGTAGTAGCAGAAGGATTAACGCTGAAGGAAATTAGCCAATAATTGATGACCTTGTTCGGTCAAAATACTTTCTGGGTGAAATTGTACCCCTTCTAAATCCAATGTCTTATGTCGAATTCCCATAATTTCATCGAATTGACCATTTAATTCAGTCCACGCCGTGATCTCAAAACAATCAGGTAATGTCACCGCTTTAACTACCAAAGAATGGTAACGGGTAACGGTTAACGGGTTATTCAGTCCTTCAAACACACCGCGATCAGTATGGTAAATGGGGGATGTTTTGCCATGCATCACTTGTCGAGCGCGTACTACATCACCACCAAACACTTGTGCTAGCGATTGATGCCCAAGACAAACTCCAAGAATAGGTAATTTACCCGCGAAATATTCAATCGCTTGCAAAGAAATACCCGCGTCATTAGGGGTACAAGGACCAGGGGAAATGACTAAATGCATCGGTGCTAATGCTTCGATGGCTGCAATATCAATTGCATCATTGCGCACAACAACCACTTCAGCGCCTAACTCACAAAAGTATTGATAGAGATTGTAAGTAAATGAATCGTAGTTATCAATAATTAACAACATACTACAACTAAGCTCTTATTCTTAACTGCCAACGACAGTGACTAACTCGCGATAAAAAAGCAGAGCCGAAGCCCTGCTTTTTTTATAATAATTACTGTCAGCGCTTATGGGCGAGCAACAAAACCGACTGCATGGTAAGCTTTTTTCAACACTTCAGCAGCACGTGCTGATGCTTTATCCGCACCCGCTTTCATCACACTATCAAGATAAGCACGATCATGACGAATACGTTGGTATTCAGCCTGTACAGGCTCTAGCATTGCAACCAATGCCTCACCCACGTCTTTCTTAAACGGACCATACATTTCAACACCAGCATACTGCGCTTCAATCTCAGCAAATGTTTTGCCTGTCACGCCAGAATACAAACCCATTAGATTTGAAATACCCGCTTTTTGCTCACTATCATGGGCGATACGGGGTGGCATTTCTGCGTCTGTTTGTGCTTTATTGATTTTCTTTAGAATTGACTTAGGATCTTCAAGCAGCGTAATAACGTTCTTACGGTTATCATCTGACTTAGACATTTTCTTAGTCGCATCTTGTAAGCTCATTACGCGCGCGCCAATCGCTGGAATATACGGTTCAGGCACTTGGAAAATTGGGCTTTCAACGCTGCCATAGAGATTATTAAAACGGTTGGCGATATCACGTGCTAACTCTAGATGTTGCTTTTGATCGCTACCTACTGGCACTTGGTGCGCACCGTATAATAAAATATCGGCAGCCATCAGTACTGGGTAACCAAATAAGCCCGCATTAACGTCATTAGCGTGACGTGCTGATTTATCTTTAAACTGAGTCATGCGGCTTAGCTCACCCATTTGAGTATAGCAATTTAATAACCAACCCAACTGAGCATGCTCTGGTACATGAGACTGCACGAACAACGTGCTTTTCTTTGGATCAACACCAACAGCCAAACAAATAGCTAATGCATCGAGGGTTGCTTCATGAAGTGCTTTAGGATCTTGACGCACAGTAATGGCATGTAAATCAACCACGCAATACTGGCAATCATAATCATCTTGCATCTGTTCCCACTGACGCAGCGCACCAAGGTAGTTGCCGATACTCAATTCACCAGAAGGCTGTACGCCACTTAATACAATGGGTTTACTCATGATCAGGCTGTCCTGTTAATATTTGTAATTGTATTGACGAAAGGCACTAATAACATCGTTATCAGCACCTCACATTATTGTTTTTTTAGTGTACACCGTAATGTACTAGCAGCCTAGTTTAACCACATCAAGTAATTGCTTGAAGTGATCACAGACAACATCGGGCTCACTATCGCTGATTGGCTGACCATAGTTATAGCCATAAGTCAGTCCTAATGAACGACAACTTGCGGCTTGAGCTGCAAGAATATCATTGCGCGAATCGCCCACCATTAGCATTTCAGAAGCAATAAGCTGATGTTTCTCCATTAGCCAATGTAACGCGAACGGATCTGGCTTTTTCAATGGGAACGTATCACCACCAATCACATCAACAAAGTAAGCACTCAAACCATGTTCTTCAAGCAGATGAGGCACAAATTGTGATGGTTTATTAGTAACAATCGCCATTGGTACACCCGCTTGGTGTAAATGAGCGAGCGTTGTTTTCACATCGGCGTAAAGCGCACTTTTTTGATGACCGCCAGCCGCATAATAATGATCAAATAACTCACGAGCTTGACGTTGTAAAGCAGGATCTAATTGTGGATCAATATCAAAACTACGACTTAATGCACGACCAATTAAAATATCAGCACCATTACCAATCCAAGTAGTAACCTGTTCTACAGTTACCCCTTCACGGCCAAGATGACGCATAGTCAAATCAGCAGCATCAGCTAAATCAGGGACGCTATCAAGCAAAGTACCATCTAAATCAAACGCAATAAATTTAATATTTTCAATCATGTTTTCAGAGATCATTAACGCTTAGCCTCAGCTAACTGTGCACGCATCTTATCAATCGCGACTTTATAATCAGGTTCATTAAAAATAGCAGAGCCAGCAACAAACATATCTGCGCCCGCCGCTGCAATTTCAGCAATATTATTAACGTTAACACCACCATCCACTTCTAGACGAATATCACGCCCTGAAGCTTCAATGCGCTGACGCACTTGGCGCAATTTATCTAACGTACTAGGAATAAAAGATTGGCCACCAAAACCTGGATTAACTGACATGATCAAAATCATATCCACTTTATCCATGATGTAATCAAGGTGATGTAATGGCGTCGCTGGATTAAACACTACCCCTGCTTGACAGCCATGTTCTTTAATTAGCTGTAAAGTACGATCAATGTGGTCAGTCGCTTCAACATGAAATGTAATCATGCTAGCGCCAGCTTTGGCAAAATCAGGAATAATACGATCGACAGGTTTTACCATTAAATGCACATCAATCGGTGCGGTAATACCGTAGTTACGTAAGGCTTGACAGATAGGCGCACCAAACGTCAGGTTAGGGACAAAATGATTATCCATAACATCAAAATGGACCACATCAGCACCCGCTGCCAATACGTTTGCTACATCTTCACCTAAGCGGGCAAAATCAGCAGACAAAATAGATGGAGCGATCAAAAAGTCCTTCATGTTTAGCCTCTCTACACTAGCGATAAAAAACAACAGGCTCGGCGTACCAAGCATTTAAATTGCAGTCAGTCTACCCGATCCCCTAAGTGTTGTCTTACTGGATTTATAGATTGCTGTAGTTAGCTATAATTATCAGTACGGCTATCAACATAGCCACTACAATCAACAATAATATTCGTAAAAAACAAGGAATAAAAAACTAATGGATGAAAGGAAAGTCACTGTCTGGGGAATAATAAAGAGTGTATTAGCGGCGTTATTTGGGGTGCAATCACAACAACAGCACCAGCAAGACTTCAAGCATTCAAGTCCATGGCCGTTTATCATCATTGGGGGAATTATTATCGGGGTATTGGTTATTACATTGATTGCTATCGCCCAGCAGGCAACAGCAATCTAGATATCGTAATTATTCGTTATCAGTTGCACCTGGCGTTTTAAATAGTGCTAATAATTCATCGACTTTATTTCGACCACTACCATTACGACTGATGGTACGTTTAACTCTAACGACGGCCAAATCAGCCCCCGTATATAAACGACGCGTCAATGGCGTATCATGATTAGAAATCAATACCGCAATATCACGCTCGGTCGCTGCTTTTTCTGCCACATTAGCTAGTGTTGCTTGATCATCTAAACTAAAACCATTACCAGAATAAGAAGTAAAGTTAGCCGTAGTTGATAATGGCGCATACGGTGGATCGCAATAAATCACACTGCCTTTACGAGCGCGTGAAAATGTCTGGCTGTAACCTTCACACACAAAAGTGGCACGTTTGGATTTTTCAGAAAAGTAATACATTTCCGCTTCAGGAAAATACGGTTTTTTGTACGATCCAAAAGGCACGTTAAAACCGCCTTTTTTATTGTAACGGCATAAACCATTAAAACCATGTCGATTTAGATATAGAAAATAAATCGAACGCTGGTAAGGATCAGTACTGTGATTAAACTCTTCTCTGATACTTAAATACGCAGCTCTATTATTATATTCAGGCGTAAATAATCGGCGTACATCTTCAATGTAACGCTCAGGTTCTTGTTTAATAATATTATATAAATTAATCAGATCTGGATTGATATCTGCCAACAAGTAATGCTCATAATCCGTATTTAAAAATACCGATCCAGCACCCACAAAAGGTTCAACCAATTTACGCGCAGGCGGTAGGTGTCGTTTGATTTCCTCGACCAGAGAATACTTACCTCCAGCCCATTTCAGGAATGCACGATGCTTTTTCATTAAGCTAACCCACCACCACTTACAAGAATCTCACGAAAGGTCGCGGATTGTACCTCATTTACACCCTATGCTGATACCAGTTCACATAAATAACTCACATTAATGACCTTATTTTAAGCGATTTATTTCTTGCGTAATCTTACGATAAGATTTTAACCATGGTTTTAGCTGTTGTAACGATGGTGCTAATTGACGCTTCGCCGTACGGGCTTGAGTAACTGTTGCGTAATTACCAGTAACCACAATAAACCATGACTGCTGATTACGTTCTGTTTGGAAAAACATCGCATCCGTTACATTATGGGTCGTCATAAATTCTACAGCCGCAGCAAGACTCTGAGTTGCAGCCAATTGTAATGCATAATGCGTCGGCTTCACTGCGATTAATAGTTTTTTATCAGCCGCTAATTTAAGCGACCAATCTAACTTAGAGACGGGTGCTGATATAACATTAACAACCGCAGAAGATGGCATTTTAATAATTTTAGCTGCAACGATAGATGGGGTTTTAACTACTTCTGTTGCTTCTGTTGCTTCTGTTGCTTCTGTTGCTTCTGTTGCTTCTGTTGCTTCTGTTGCTTCTGTTGCTTCTGTTGCTTCTGTTGCTTCTGTTGCGGCAGGATATCCTTTCAGCGCATGGTCATCAATAATGGCATCAATTTGCTGGTCCGAGATAACAACTCGCTCTTGACCCACAGCATCGTCTTGACGCCCTACAGTTAACTCCTGAGGATTAACTTGTGGTGGTAATGGCTCTTTATCAATAGTTACCACTGCGGCCGCAGGGAGCTGAGGTATAGTTATAGTTGAAGATGCAGACTCACCACTAGAGCGTGTTGTCATAAAGAAATAACCACCAACAATTAAAACACTGATCACGCCACCAATCACAATGGGTAATAATGGTTTGTTGCTAATATTTGAATCCATGGTTATCCCTTCTTCTTGCGGAAGATTGTGCAATACGCCAGGGCGAGGAAGCGCCATCAATAAACGTTGCTTTAGCGTTCGACGACAAGACATATCGAGTCCATCGGTAGCGATTAACATATCACTAAATAAAACCACTTCTTGCTGACTAAAATCATCAATATCAAGTTCAACAGGGGTAATACCCGAACCGTGAGCAACATGGGCTAAAGTTTGATTTAATTCACCACTATTTGCAAATAACACAATATTAAGTTGTAACTCAGCATGTTGATTTGCATATTGTGCCAACGCCCATAATTCAGCAATTAGGATTGGACTCAAAAGATGGGCGTCATCAATCACCACCATTAATTTATAATGTTGGTTCGCCAATAAATGCTCAACGCTTTGACATAAGGAATCATGTTCGTTAAACATAGCGTGACTAACAAATTGCTGCAGCAGTAACGTACGATGTTGAACGTCCGTTTGTCCACGCTGACACATCAATAATATTTGATGGCAATCGGAGGCATAATCTTCAAGAAAAGCGTGTGCGAGCCAAGTTTTACCTGAGCCTTGAGCACCAGAGAGGTGAATAAGATGGGAACTAAACCGAGTAATAAATTGTACTCGAGTCAGCAACTGGATCTGGCTTTCCAGATCCAGACTTTTTCGTTTTGTCATGCTAGTCATCATTTAGCGACAGTTTAGTGACCAATAACGTCCTGAAGCACATCAAAAGGAACATCAGCCACAACTTCAGCACTACCAATCGACGTCGGTAATACTAAGCGTAGCTGACCTGACAATACTTTTTTATCTCGCATCATATGCTTAATAAAATCGTCAAAAAACATCGTTTCAGGGGCAACAACGGGCAAATTTGCTCGTTGATGTAATGCAATAATACGCGTTACATCAGCATTACTGATTAATCCCTGCTTTGCGGCAGTTTGTGCTGCGAGAATTGTACCTGCTGACACCGCTTCGCCATGCAGCCAATTACCGTAACCCATTTCTGCTTCAATAGCATGGCCAAAAGTATGACCAAGATTAAGTAACACCCTTACTCCTGATTCTTTTTCATCGGCAGCAACAACATCGGCTTTAATTTGACAGCAACGGCTAATGGCGTAACACAACGCCTCGTTATCCAATGCCTGTAACCGCTCAATGTTATTTTCTAACCAAACAAAAAAATCATGATCGGCAATAATGCCGTATTTGATGACTTCCGCCAATCCTGCTGCTAACTCTCGTTGCGGCAAGGTCTGTAAACAATGATTATCAATAATCACTGCTTTAGGTTGGTAGAAAGCACCAATCATGTTTTTACCCAGACGGTGATTAACCGCAGTTTTTCCACCCACAGATGAATCAACTTGTGCTAACAACGTGGTTGGCACCTGAATAAAATCAACCCCTCGTTGGTAACTCGCAGCAGCAAAGCCAACGATGTCACCAACAACGCCGCCGCCTAAAGCAACTAAAATCACATCACGGCCATAATTACCTTCCAATAAAAATGTCATGATGTGATTAAACGTATCAAGGGTTTTGTATTGTTCACCATCAGGTAGAGAAAGTAGTGCCACTTGGCACGATAATGAACTGATGGTTGCCATTACCTGATCCGCATATAACGGGGCAACAGTATCATTACTGACCACAACTACTCGTTTGCCTGCAGATATCACAGATGCAAACAACGCCGAGTTGTCGAACAACTCGGCGCCAATTGAAATAGGGTAGCTTCTGTCATCTAAATTGACATTGATCCGTTCCATGGTCAGCTTCTCTTTTTAATTAATTAACGCTCTTCCAACATCTTGATGATTTGGTTAGCAACTACTTTCGCACTTTGATCATCAGTACGAACTACGTAGTCAGCAACCTCTTCATACAATGGATTACGCTCAGCTGCTAGTTCTTCAAGTACTTCACGAGGTGTGTCAGTTTGAAGTAACGGGCGTTTTTTATCACGTTGAGTACGAGCTAATTGCTTTTCAATAGTCGTCTCTAGATAAACAACAATACCACGAGCAGAAAGGCGATTACGGTTCTCTTTATTAATAACAGAGCCGCCACCTGTTGCAAGAACAATACCTTGCTCTTGTGTTAGGTCATCAATTACAGCTTCTTCGCGAACACGGAAACCGTCTTCACCTTCCACATCAAACACCCAACTAATATCAGCGCCAGTACGTTCTTCGATCACAGTATCTGAATCAAAGAATTCCATATGCAGCTGTTGTGCAAGGTGTCTACCAATAGTGCTTTTGCCGGCTCCCATAGGGCCAACCAAGAAAATATTTCGTTTTTCAGCCATTTTTAGCAATTTACGCGCGGTTAATAAAACGACACCACCCGCAGGCTCTATTTAAAATAAGCCCGAGGCGCCAAGTTCCTCACATATAATTCGTGATAAGACATAAAATTATCTCAGGACTGACTACTATTTTGCAATAGCTAGTCGACATCAATCGATATTTTATTAAGCCTGTCTTACCCACAGAGGTTGCCATAATGGCTTACCCGAGGTCAGAGGTCAATCGTATTAAGCTCGTAAATATCCTAATAATTGCCGAATAACATTCTCAACGCCCACCCAAAGGGTTAAGGTAACCACCAGAAATAAAACAATTTTTACCCATACTAACCCTACTGAAGCATTGTTTTGAAGTGCTATCAGTAAGGTACTTCACTAAGTGAAAAATTATTGCGTCACAATCTTTGGAGTGACAAAAATTAATAATTCACGTTTTCCAAGTTCTTCCATTTTATGCCTAAATAATACACCAAGCACTGGAATGTCACCCAAAATAGGTACTTTACGAACCGTATTATTTACTTGGTTTTGATAAATACCACCCAATACTACCGTTTCGCCATTATTGACTAACACTTGCGTACCGATACGCTGAGTTTTAATTGCCACTGCTGTACCGACTCCTGTAGGCACTTCCTCACCCTTACTGTCTTGAGTGACTTCTAGATCAAGTACCAGCTTATTATCAGGTGTAATTTGAGGCGTTACCATCAAGCTTAAGACTGCCTTTTTAAAATCAACCGACACCGCACCACTTGATGATGCTTCGAGGTACGGTATTTCAGTACCTTGTTCAATATAAGCTGTTTTTTTATTGGTGGTCATTAAACGTGGACTTGAAATAATTTCCGCTTTACGTTCTGACTGTAACGCTGATAATTCTAAATCGAGTAGCACATTACCTAACTTTGCTACTTGAAAAGCAATACTCGAGGCTCCCGCTTGAGTGGCACCTAAGTTAACATTAAGAAAGTCATCAACGGTGGTGTCATCTAATAATCCTGAGCTACCAAGATTACCTTCAATCGAGCCACCGATCGTTGTGTCACCATCAATACTTGAGACCCCCCAACGTACCCCTAATTCATCGATATTACCTTCATCAATAGTAACAATTCTAGCCTCTATTTGTACTTGTTTAATAGGAATATCTAGCGCTAATACAATCTCTTTGATACTGGCGATAATTTCTGGTGTATCTTTAATTATCAATGCATTAGTTCGATCATCAACATGCAGAGAACCCCGTTCAGACAGCATTCCGACACCATCACTTGAACCACTCAACAATGCTGAAATATCTGTTGCTTTAGCATAATTAATTTGAATAAGTTCAGAACGCAAACTCGCTAATTCTTGCTGTTTGCGTGCAGTTTCCATTACTTGATGTTCATTCGCTGCTAGCTCAGCCTTAGGGGCCACTAATAGCACCGAACCACGAACACGCTTATCTAACCCTTTTGCTTGTAAAATAATATCCAGCACTTGTGGCCATGGCACATTATCTAAACGAAGAGTGACGTTACCACTGACAGTATCAGCAACAACCAAGTTAAAATCGTTATAATCTGCGATTAACTGTAAGACATTACGCACGGGAATATCTTGAAAGTTAATTGAAATAGGTTTGCCTTTGTAAGACACATTACCTTTGCTCGTCGTCGCGGCTGCTTTCGGTTGTGCACGTTTAATTAACGTAACTTCAAGATTGTTTCCTCGAATACGGTAATCATAGTCATAGTTACCTGTCATATTAAACACAAACCGCGCGCCACGAGGCACGTTACTGGTATCAATACTATTGACGACAGTGGCGAAATCAATCACATCTAAAGTATGTATTTGTTCATTAGTTAATTGAGTATCAAAGATATCCAACTGTAATTGTTTACCTTGGCGACGAATATCAACCAATGATTGCGGTTGTTTCAACTTTACCGTTAACACACCTCGGTTTTTGCCATCACGATGAAATTTAATATCTTGTACTTGATTAGTGATACCACTTGCTGGCGCAGCTGTTGCGCTAGTTACGGTAAATACCCCCCAGCACATTAACCATACACTGACGAAAATCTGGCGGCTAAGCCACCATGTATTCCCTTTCATAACTCATCCTTGATTAATGCTGAACTAAAGCCAGCTTTGCAGACCGTGTTAGCCAACAACCTTTGCCATCGGGTAATGTTTCTTCTATTTCAATGAGCTTATCGCTCACCTTTATGACTTTGCCACGATTAAGCCCAACAAACTGCCCTGGCTTAATTTTAATTAACTCACCTTTTGGGGTGTAAACTAATCCCCACAATTGACGCTGATGCCCAATCGCCCCTTTCATTGAAAGCTGCTCTAATGGAAATGTTTCTAATTGGGTTGGTTTGTGATCAGTTAATGGTTGCCAACAACTACTATCCGCTTGTTTAGCTAATAACATCTCGGGTCTGGGTCTTAAAAAAGGTACCCGTTTACTGGTCATCACAAACGATTCAGCAACAAAAATATAAGGATCTGCTAATGGCTTTACTTTTGCTTTCGCATTGGTGTACGTTTTTGCAATAAACTGCTCTACCGAATCAGTATTAGCCTGACACCCCATTAATCCGAGCCCTAACGGTAACAGCCATAATAGTGTTCTCATAAGATCCTCATTATTGCGGTGCTTTAAAACGATAAGTAGTTGCAGATACTGTTAGCGACAACAACTCATCAAAACCTTGATTGTCCACTCGAGCTAACTCAACATTGCGTAAATTAACAATCCGTGGAAGTTGTGCTATCGCTTCAGCAAATTGACCAATTTGTTGGTAAGATCCTGTGAGTTGCATATTAAGTGGTAGCTCATAATAAAGATCATGCTCTATACGTGAAGCCCACTTAATCGACTGAAAAATCAATCCATTTTTAACCCCAATGTCGTTAATGCTTGCCAATAAACTTGCTAACTCTTGCTCTTCAGGTAACTGCTCAATCACTTCTTGATAACGACGATTAAGCTCTGCAACTTGTTCTTTAACTCGAGGCAAGGCCGCCACTTGAGCAGCACGACTCACTAACTGACCTCGTAACGTTATTTCCTGTTGTTTTTGTTGATCTAAAGCCTCAGTCAATGGCGTTAACCAATACCAATAACCAAATACTGATAACAATAATGTCAGCACCAAAGCAATCAAACACTGTGGTAACAATGGCCACTCAGTAACTTCATCTAATTCTAATTCACGCCAATCAATCATCGGTTTTCTCCACTATTGCAGTAGTAAAGGTTGCCTTCATTGGCTGCTTAGTAATAACTGGCACAGTTAAATCAAAAGATGCATTAAATTGTGATTTTTGCTGTTTATCTGCACCTTTGGTGGTGACTAAAGAATGCATTTCAATATTTTTAAACCACAGTGATTGCTCGGCCTTACCTAGCAAAGCCGCTAAATGACCGTTAGTATCGCCAAAACCATCAACATTAACCCGTTGAATCGCTAAATTGACGCCGTCAAGATAGACCCCAGCTGGCACAACTTCAGGTAATTGATTAAGCAGTTGGGTAACTCGATTACGTGATAATTGAATATCTGCAATAACTTTCAAGCGCAATTCAATTGCATGTCGCTGTTTATCTAATTTAGGCAAAAAGGCCAACCGTTGCTCTAAATTGGTTAGCTCTTGTTGTAGTTGGTTATTTCGACTCTGCTGTTGCGATTGCTGATTTTCAATGTATTCACCAATCGCACCGTTACCCATCATTGCCACAACAACACTTGCCATCAGTAAGCCAACAAAGCGCTGTTTATGTTGTTTACGCCGTAACTCTCGCCACGGTAACAAATTGAGTTTATCGATCATGCTAGCCCCCGCAATGCTAAGCCTGTAGCGACGGCATACTGACTTGACATCATATGCGGTAATTCAACTTTCTTTGCGCAGCTAAAATGCTGAAACGGACTCACCCACACCACATCAAGACCAATTAATCGTTGCAACAATGATTCAGAGACCAAGCTTTGCCCGCCACCGCATAACCACAACCCTTTAATACCACTACGAGGGTGAGTCGAGTTATACAATTGAATTTGGCGCTTTAACTGTTCAGCCAATTGTTTAGTAAATTGTTCAGCATGATTACTACCAAGAGCAATTGACTCATCTTGATCTTCAAACAACCCCGTACCAAATCGAATTTCACGATGGTAAGCCGCACTACCTTGGGGTTTCATACAAAATTCAGTGTGTCGTTTACCGACATCAACCACACCCCATTGATTATAATGACTGCCCATATCAGCAAGATATTCCGCCAACCATAATAAAGCGTGAGTTTGTAGCTCCATTATTTTTGGTTTAAAGCCTAATTTCAGCAATGAATTAATACGGTTATCAATCGTTTCTCGACGTGAAGCAAATACTTGGAACGGTGTTGTGGACGCTGAATCACTAAAACGATCACTAATTAAAGGAAAATAATCGAACCATAGCTCTTCAACCGGAAACGGAGAAGCCGCGCCCAATGCTTGCACAATGGCAAACTCCGCCTCTTCTTCACTAAGGCTTGTACCTAATTGAACAACTTTGCTGATCACAGCACTGTCAGGTAAGGCTAAGGTAACGGCTTTAGCTTGCCATGGTAATTGCTTTTTAATTTGACGCATTGCTGACAACAGCTCAGCACTATTCACGCTATGCTGATCGTTTATAACGGATTTAGTCAGCTCAACTTCAACAAACGCAGTTAACTCAAACTGCTCTTTTTTTTGTTGCAGTACCACAGCTTTTATACTGTGATTACCAATATCTACCCCAACACTTAATGGGTTCCGAAACATCCGTGTTATGCTCCCATGTGGCGAAAAAACAAACTATTTCGAATAAACATCATCAACGGCATTAATTAATTTTTTGTTATCTTTATACTTGAAGGTAAAAGATAATAGATAATGACCGCCAGAACGATGGCGTAACGGGAAATCTCAAGTGAAGTTCATAAAGCGATTACTAATACTTGCAATAATTTGCATCACTCTTGGAGTGGGTACAATTTTTGGTTTTTATTTATATCTAAAACCAGGCCTTCCAGATGTTGCTAAATTAAAAAACATAGAACTACAAACACCATTAAAAGTGTACAGTGCCGATGGTGAACTGATCTCACAGTTTGGTGAGAAACGTCGTATACCATTAACACTAAAACAAATGCCACCACTACTAGTCGATGGTTTTATTGCGACCGAAGACAGTCGTTTTTATGAACACCACGGTGTCGATCCGATTGGTATCGCACGTGCTGCTTTTGTAATGTTAATCTCTGGTCATGCTCGTCAAGGTGCCAGTACGATCACTCAACAACTTGCACGTAACTTTTTCTTATCCAATAAAAAGACCTTCTCTCGTAAAATTCGTGAAGCATTTATTGCAATTCATATCGAGCAAATTTTAACGAAAGATCAAATTCTTGATCTTTATCTCAATAAAATTTATCTCGGTTACCGTTCTTATGGTGTTGGAGCAGCAGCACAAGTTTACTTTGGTAAAGATGTTAATCAGCTAACCTTAAGTGAAATGGCAGTGATTGCAGGCTTACCTAAAGCACCGTCAACCATGAACCCTATTTACTCTATCGATCGCGCGACAACTCGTCGTAATGTGGTACTTGATCGCATGTTTAAAGAAGGTTACATCACCCAAGCACAAATGGATCAAGCACGTTCAGAGCCGATTGTTTCCCGTTACCACCGTACTGAAATCCAATTATATGCACCCTATGTGGCAGAACGTGCACGTGCATGGATGGTTCACCGTTATGGTGAAGATGCTTACACCAAAGGCATGGATGTTTACACCACCGTTAATGCTAAGTTACAACATGCGGCTCAACAATCTGCGGTTGATAATCTACTAAGTTACGATGAACGTCATGGTTATCGTGGTGCAACAGCGGTGATATGGAAACCAGGTCAAACACCACTTAATGCGAACCAGATCGTTGAGAAGCTAAGTAACCAACCAACTTATGGTGAATTAGTGCCAGCCGTCGTCACTCAAGTTCAGCATCAATCAGTGACCGTCGTTACCAAGACTGGAGAAACCGTTGCCTTAAACTGGAATGGTATGAAATGGGCGCGTAAGTTCCAGACTAATAGCTCTCAAGGACCAGCACCAACGACAGCGGCTCAAATCTTAACTGCGGGTCAGCAAATCTGGGTCCAAAATAAAGCCACAATAGTTGCCGCTACTGCTGACACAGCAGCAATAACAACTAGCCATTGGGTATTAAGCCAAGTTCCAGGAGCCAATACCTCGTTTGTCGCAATGTCACCCGATAACGGTGCGATATTGGCAATGATTGGTGGTTTTAACTACACCCAAAGTAAATTTAACCGTGCCACTCAATCTATTCGTCAGGTAGGTTCAGGGATTAAACCGTTTATTTACTCAGCGGCAATTCAAAAAGGAATGACATTAGCAACTCTGATTAATGATGCGCCGATCACTAAATGGGATAAGTGGCAAGGCACAGCGTGGCGACCAAAAAATGCTGATGGTCGTTATGGTGGTCCGACACGTGCTCGTATTGGTTTAGCACGTTCAATTAACGTGATGGCTATTCGTGTATTACGTCTAGCCGGTTTAGATTACACCATTAACTATCTAACCCGATTTGGCTTTAAACGCTCAGATCTTCCTCACGCAGAGCCATTAGCTTTAGGTGCGGGTAGTTTAACCCCACTAGAGTTAGCGCAAGGCTATTCTGTGTTTGCTAACGGTGGTTATGCAGTCAAACCCTTCTTAATCAATAAAGTTGATAATAGTAATGGTGAATTGATCTACAGTGCTAATCCTAAAATTGTTTGTAATGATGTTTGCCAAAGCCAAAATCCACAAGCGAAAATGCAAGTAGCACTCGCAACGGCAGCAGCAACGGCCACTGAAAATGCACCTGCAAATAAACCATTACCACCTATCGCTGAAAAACCAACATTAGAACAACTAGAGCAAGTAATCACCCCACCAGCAGTACGTTATGCACCTGAAGTGATCAGTGAACAAAATGCGTTCCTTGTCCGTCAAATGTTAATCAGTAATATTTGGGGGGAACCCGGCCATCCTTACGGCACAGGTTTTAGAGCTCGCGTGCTGGGTCGCCATGATATTGGTGGCAAAACAGGTACCACTAACGACTCGAAAGATGCTTGGTATACCGGTTTTGGCCCTAATATTGTCGCTACAACATGGGTAGGTTTTGATAACCACCGTCATACATTAGGCCGCACTAGCTTTAATAAAAACCTCGGAAAAAACCAAGTTGCAGGTGGTGAGTACGGCGGTAATGCAGCACAACCAACATGGATCAATTTCATGCGTGTAGCACTGAAAAACACCCCAGAGCAGCCATTACAGATCCCAGCTGATATCGTTAAAGTACGTATTGATCGCGCAACAGGTAAACTGTCAGATCATGATGGTTCAAGCTCAATGTATGAGTACTTCATCAAAGGGACTGAGCCAACACAATCAGCTCGCCAAGTTACCTCTGAGCAGAAGTTTGATACTGAAACGGCAGAAGAGTTATTCTAATTACGGTTTCTAACCGCGATCAAAAAGAGCGCCAATAGGCGCTCTTTTTTTATCTAAAATATTAATTAACAATCATGAATATTTTATTTTTGAACGTGTTTCTCGAAAATATCAGGCATTTTAGATTTGATGGTCTCAGCTAATTTTTCATAGCGTGATTTAAGCGGTGAGCCAGGACGGTAGGCTAACGTAATCAACCGAGTTGGTTGCGGATGCTCTGCAGCAATATAACAAACGCCATCACGACAATGTTCTTTAGGTGTTGCTAACTGCGGTAGCAAAGTAATACCGCTTCCTGCAGCAACCATGTTACGTAACGTTTCAAGACTAGTGGCTTTAAAACGACCATCATCACGCGCCCCTGCGGCAAAACAGAAACCCAATGCTTGATTACGCAAACAGTGCCCATCTTCTAACATCAGCAAGGTTTCACCATGTAAACGTGACATATCAATTTCTTTCTCTTGTGCCCATTGGTGAGTTTCAGGCACAGCAAGCATCATTGGCTCATCATACAATGGCAACTCAATAAAAGGTTCGCTCTCTTTGACTGATGCTAAAATCATGCAGTCAAGCTTACCCTCTTCAAGTTGTTGAACTAATTGATGGGTTTGAGCTTCATGTAAAAAGAGTTCTAGCTCAGGGAAGGCTTCTTTAAGCGTTGGAATGATTTGCGGTAATAAATATGGACCGACGGTTGGAATAAAGCCAATATGTAACGGACCGGCCATGCTTTCTCCTTGTAAACTAGCAAGTTCGGTCAATATTTTGACCTCAAGCAACACTTTTTGAGCTTGAGCGACTAGACTCAATCCCGCATCGGTAAAAAGTACGCGACGACTGGTTCGTTCTAACAACGATACCCCTAGTTCATCTTCTAATTTACGAATTTGACCACTTAGGGTTGGCTGACTGACGTAACATGCTTCAGCGGCTTTACGGAAATGCTTATGTTCAGATAGGGCGACAAGGTACTCAAGATCTCGAATATTCATTAGCTAGGGCTACCGATAGGAATTAACTATTAAAACCATAGCAGTAAACGATTAGAACTATCAAGAGTAAAATCGCATAATTACTTCATCAATATGGAGACCATATTAACGAAGCTCCGATTGCATTAAATTAATTTATATTTTTTAAGGAATCACATTATGTTCGCATCTAAAGAAGGTCAGCCAGTACCTCAAGTTACTTTCCACACTCGTAAGGGTGATCAATGGATTGACGTAACAACTAATGAGTTATTTGCTAATAAAACTGTGGTTGTATTTAGCCTACCCGGCGCATTTACACCAACATGTTCTTCTAGCCACCTACCTCGCTACAACGAGTTAGCTTCAGTGTTTACTGATAATGGCGTTGACGACATTCTATGTGTATCGGTTAACGATACGTTCGTAATGAATGCATGGAAAGCAGATCAAGAAGCAACAAACATCACCTTTATTCCTGATGGTAACGGTGAGTTCACTAACGGCATGGGCATGTTAGTTGAAAAAGATGACCTAGGTTTTGGTGCACGTTCATGGCGTTACAGCATGCTAGTTAAAAATGGCATCGTTGAGAAAATGTTTGTTGAAAATGAAGAACCAGGCGACCCGTTCAAAGTTTCTGACGCAGACACTATGCTGAGCTACATTGCACCAAAACAAAAACTACAAGAATCAATCACTGTATTCTCTAAGCCCGGTTGTCCTTTCTGTGTTAAAGCAAAACAGAATCTGATCGACAAAGGTCTACAGTATGAAGAAATCATTCTAGGTAAAGATGCGACAACCGTTTCTTTACGTGCAATTACTGGTCGTAGTACTGTTCCTCAAGTATTCATTGGTGGTAAGCACATTGGCGGTAGCGAAGAGTTAGAAATCTTCTTAGGCTAATACCACCACTAAACCGTTAGCAAGAAGCCCTCATTTCACACTGAAATGAGGGCTTCCTCATGTTAATAAGCGAATTTTTATTATAATGAATTAAGCAACATTCACCGTTTGAATGTATTGAGATTTATCGAGCAAAACGTCTAAAGCCACTTCATCACACGCATGTTGACGAGGACAACGCTCGCAATCTTTCATTACTTTTTCAGGCAACAATGTTTTTGACGTCGGCGTAAAACCACGTTTCATAAAAAACTCAGGCACTCGGGTTAACACAAATACTTTTTTAATCGCCATTTGTGTCGCTTTATCCAGCAAATGTTCAACAATCGCTTTACCCTGCCCTTGTTGTTGCCAACCCGCTTCAACCCCTAAAGATCGTATTTCAGCCAGCCCTGAATCATAAACATACAGAGACGCACATCCTGTAACCACACCGTGATTTTCAGCTACAGCAAATGAACCAATATCACGTACTAACTCATTACGATTACGCGGTAAGTTCTCACCCAGCCCCGCCCAATACACCACCATGCCTTCGATAGCATCAAGATCAGTGAGTCGTGCGCCTCGTATTTTAACATTAGGCAAATAACGTTTATCAAGCCGCCTTTCCGCTTGACCAATGGCATAATCAACTTGATTTGGCGCAACACCACCTAAAGCACACCGTTTATCTAAACATGATTCAATGGTCAGAATCGAATAAACATCATTTTCAATTACTGTTGAAAATTGTTTCATCTCCTCAAGAGAGAGTTCTTCTAACGCGCACCCTTTCGCAATTGCAGCGACAACTGCAACCCCAACAATATGGTGAGCTTCACGAAAAGGAATGCCTTTTGCCACTAAATAATCGGCTAACTCGGTCGCATTTGAATAACCTTGCATCGCCGCTTCTAAAGTACGATCTTGATTAATCTTGATCCCTTCAAAACATAATGCAGCCATTTCCATACAATCATGCCAGCTATCTAACGCATCAAATAGCCCTTCTTTGTCTTCTTGCATGTCTTTGTTATAAGCCAGCGGTAATGCCTTAACCGTCATCATCATCGCTGCCATCGCACCATACACTCGACCACACTTGCCACGAATAAGCTCAAGTGCGTCGGGGTTTTTCTTTTGCGGCATCAACGACGAGCCAGACGTCACCGCATCATCAAGTTCAATGAAATTGGATTCGCCAGAGTTATAAAAAATTAAATCTTCTGCCATTCGTGATAAATGCAGCATTGAAATCGATGCGGTAGACAATAATTCCATCACATGATCGCGGTCAGACACCGAATCAAGACTATTACGGGTTGCTCGCTGAAAGCCAAGGTTATGCGCTAACACTTCACGATCTATCGGATACGCGGTTCCTGCCAGTGCCCCAGAACCTAATGGACAGGTATCAAGTCGCGTCATAGCATCGTCCAATCGTGAATGATCACGCTCTAGCATTTCCACATAGGCTAAACACCAATGGGCAAAGGTGACAGGTTGCGCCCATTGCAAATGAGTATATCCAGGTAGCACGGTTGCTTGATGCTGGCGCGCGACAGTAACTAACTGTTGCTGTAATTTATCCAGCATCAACAGTAATTGTTGCCCTTGCTGACGGCACCACAGTTTAAGATCTGTTGCCACCTGATCATTACGCGAACGACCCGTGTGCAATTTTTTACCCAAATCTCCGACCTTAGCAATCAATTGTTGTTCCACCCAGCTGTGAATATCTTCAGCATCAGAAGCGAGGATTTGCTCAGGATCTTCCATTACCGCTAATTTGAGTTCATTAAGTGCCAATTCAAGCTGTTGTTGCTCTGTTTCTGTTAACACATTCACTTGGCGTAGGGCTTTTGACCAAGCTATTGAACCGACAATATCTTGCTCTGCGAGTCGATAGTCAAAACGCAACGAATCATTAAATTGTTTAAATCTGATGTCAGCTGCCTGACTAAACCGCCCTCCCCATAATGCCATGGTGAATCTCCTTTTTCTGTCCAGTGAAATAGTATTGAGAAGCTTACGCTGCAACGAATATCATCGTCGATCTAGCGTAAGCTACAATCTTGAATTAATTATTTTTGACTGTTAAGCGCACGAATACGACTAGCCAAAGAATACAAACGAATAAAACCACCAGCATGGCTATGATCATAAACATCATCTTCACCAAACGTTGCAAACTCTTCAGAGTACAAACTATTGAGTGAACGCTTTTGAGTAACGGTCGCTTGCCCCTTATAAAGTTGAATCACCACTTCACCCGTCACATCTTGTGCCAGCGTATTCGCCGCGGCTAACAACGATTGACACAATGGTGTAAACCAACGGCCATCATAAATAAGGTGTGATGCTTTAAGCCCAATGGTTTGACGGAACTCAAACGATTCTTTATCAAGCACTAATTGCTCAACCGCACGCAGTGCTTCCATCATGATGGTGCCACCCGGAGTTTCATAGCAACCACGCGATTTAATTCCTACGAGACGGTTCTCAACAATATCAATCCGTCCAATACCGTGTTCTATGCCTTTACCATTCAGATAATGAAGCGCGTTATACGGTGTCATCGGCTCACCATCTACGGCAACCACCTCACCTTTTTCAACGAGCACTGACACCGTTTCAGCCACATCAGGCGCTTGCTGTGGATCTTTAGTCCACACCCAACATAATTCATTAGGTGCATTCCACGTATTTTCAAGCACGCCACCTTCAGTGGAAACATGCCATGCATTAGCATCACGTGAATAAATTTTTTCTAACGATGCGGTACAAGGAATATTACGTTCAGCCAAATAATCAAGCAGTGCTTCACGACTACGTAAATTCCACTCACGCCATGGCGCAATCACGGTCAGTTGTGGTGCAAGAGCAGCAAACGCTCCTTCAAAACGGACCTGATCATTACCTTTCCCCGTACAACCATGACACAACGCATCAGCACCAATTTCTAATGCACACTCTACTTGCGCCTTAGCGATAATCGGACGCGCCATTGAGGTGCCTAGTAAATATTTACCTTCGTAAATTGCCCCAGTTTTAAGGGATGGATAAATATAATCTTTTACCATCTCTTCTTTTAAATCAGCGATGTAACATGCAGAGGCGCCAGAGGCGATGGCTTTTTCTTCAATACCAACCAACTCTTCTTCACCTTGACCAACATCTGCCACAAATGCGACCACTTCACAGTCATAGTTTTCTTTTAACCATGGAATAATGGCTGAAGTATCTAAACCACCTGAATAGGCCAATACCACTTTATTAATTTTACTCATCTGCTGCTCTCCTTTTCAGCCTTGTCGCGGTCATCCCGTTCAGGCACTATTTTCAAAAAATATTAATTCGTCGTCATAAATCAAGTCATCTAAATCAATGCTGTTTAATCACCCGCTGATGACAGCGTAAATCGAGTCCCAATACTGTCGCCCGCTAATAAATCATTGAGCTTGTCGGGATAACGCCAACTGGCGACTTCAATCGAACGCCCTAGTGCTTTAGCCGCTGTAAATGCCGCGCGCACTTTCACAATCATGCCATCGGTGATCACCGCTTGAGCAATTAACGCTTCCGCCTCAGATTCCGTTAACTGCTTAATTAAATTACCTTTACCGTCAAGCACTCCCGTCACATCGGACAATAATACCAATTCACCACCAACAGCCGCAGCGACCGCGACCGCCGCTTGATCGGCATTAACATTCATCATTTCACCCCTATCATTAAGCCCAATAGAACTAATGATTGGCGCAAAACCTAACTGCATAATTTGACACACTAAAGCACCGTTATTAGGCTCAGCATGACCGACAGCACCAAGTTCTGGATCTAATTGACTGACAGTACATAAACCGCCATCAGCTAAACTTAGTCCTACCGCAGCCACTCCCGCTTTAACGGCTTGCCCTTGCAGCATTTTATTAGCAGTGCCCGCTAGCGCGCCGGTAATCAAACCAATTTGATCGCTTGGCGTAACCCGTAATCCTTGTTTTTTAACAGTTGGTAACTGCAATTTTTTCATAAGTTCATCAACGAGATAGCCACCACCATGAACAAATAAGATTGGACGCTGTGAACGGGATTGGTAAGCATTGATGGTTGAAAATAATCGTTCTAAGGTGAGATTACATTCCAGTGCAGCACCACCCAATTTAATCACTAAAGGGACTTGATTCATTGTGTTACTCCTACACCAATGCGGTTAACTGAGGAAAGCCATTACGAATATTTATGCATTGAACTGCTTGTGATGACGCCCCTTTCAATAAATTATCAATCGCGGCGGTTAAAATAATATGCTCACCTTGCACCTGCCAGCCGATATCACAAAAACAACTACCAACAACATCATCAAGTTTGGCGGTCTTATTTTTAAGCAAACGTACCGCATGCTGATCGGCTGCATTTAAATACGCAGATTCCATTGCGGCAGTCACCTCATCAGCGGTTACACCAATGGCTAATTTAGCGGTAATGGTAGCTAAAATACCGCGTTTAAAATTCCCGAGATGAGGCGTAAAAATAATATCGCAATTAAGATGATGGGCAATTTCAGGCTGGTGTCGATGCGTAAATAAGCCATAAGCCTGTAAGCTCACTTCACAAAAACTATTGGTCATGCTCGCTTTACGACCTGCACCCGACACACCACTAACCGCATTAATCACCGGCCATTGATCGCAATCAAGTAGACCGGCAACGAGCAATGGTTTTAACGCTAATTGAGCGGCGGTGGGATAACACCCAGGAACGGCAACTAACTGAGCTTGACGAATTTGATCATGATTCCATTCAGCTAAACCATAAACAGCATTCTCTAACCACTTATCATATTTGTGTTCAAAGTTATAATATTGACGATAAAAATCATCAGCTTTAACTCTAAACGCCCCTGATAAGTCAAACACCTGACACCCCAAATTAAGAAATTCAGCCGCAATATCATGGCTCACTTCATGGGCAGTTGCTAACAACACAATATCAATGTTTGCCGCAGCTGTTTTAATATCCGTTAGCGGCTGCAACGGTAAATCAACCACATCTCTTAACTGACCATGCAACGCACTCAATGGCTTTCCTGCATCAAGACTGGTGGCTGAAACGTACAAACCGCAAAGCGTTAACTGCGGATGACGATTCACTATTTTTGCCAGTTCTGCGCCGGTATAGCCACTGGCGCCAATAATAATCGTGTTTAACATCGCTAATTCCATATCGTAGTCGTGTTATCGAACCGTAATCAAATAATTGGATCTATGGCATAGGTAAATATAATTGTCATAACGGCTAACGGAGGTATGCTGTAAACAGCAAATAAAGGGCACGTAAAAGCGCCTAAGGCAAAAGACTTAGCGTCGTCGAAGGGAGATAAAGAGAGATGTGTAGATTGAGTCCATGATAATAACTTCCTGCATAAACAATTAACCCTGAGCGTTCCATTGCTCAAAGACAAATAAATAGTCGTAACCATTTATTCATAAATTTGAATTAATATGTTTACTGGTTAAATTACATACTGTCAATAGTATAACGATAAAAAAATATATTTTATTAGCTTTTGATTAACCTTTACGACATTAAATAATAACAGAGACAATTATTCATCTGGCCGTTTTTTGCTCTATCTCATTAATAATGAACAGAAATGTGGGCTATCACAGACTAGAATGAAACAAAATTACAAAATTCAATCAAGATTATGACCAAAATCAATATCAATAGTTTTTATTAGCTATAAATACAATCTCTGTTGACCTGTCACTAACTTCACGGCTAGATTGTGGGTAAAGGTTAAATTGGATGTAATAAAATTACGGAATGGATACTATATGAACGAGAAATACAGTGCGTTAACAAGTAATGTCAGTATGCTTGGCCATTTACTGGGCAATACGATCAAAACAGCCTGCGGAGATGAACTTTTAGACAAAGTGGAAACTATCCGCAAACTTTCGAAATCGGCTGGTACTGGTAATCAAGATGATCGTGAAAAACTGATTGCTGAATTACAAAACCTACCCGATAACCAATTACTTCCTGTAGCTCGAGCTTTTAGTCAATTCCTTAATCTCACCAATATTGCAGAGCAATACCATACTATTTCACGTCAACGTGAAACGACATTATGTAGCCCAGATGCTCTCGATGAATTATTTACTAAATTAGTGCAGCATGATGTTAACCCTGCAGATTCTTTAGTGGCGATTAATGAATTAAATATCGATTTAGTGCTAACCGCTCACCCAACTGAAATTGCACGTCGTACCATGATCCATAAATTGGTACAGATTAATAAATGTTTATCACAATTAGAGCTAAGTGAATTATCAACCGCTGAACGTGCACGTGTTGAACAACGATTAGAACAACTGATTGCTCAAGCATGGTACTCCGATGTTATTCGCCAGCAACGCCCAACCCCACTTGATGAAGCAAAATGGGGCTATGCGGTTGTTGAAAATTCATTATGGCAAGCGGTACCGGAATTTGTACGTCTGTTTGATGAAAAACTGCAACAGCATTTAGATAAAAAATTACCATTAGATGCCGCGCCAGTAACCTTCTCATCATGGATGGGCGGAGATCGCGACGGTAATCCATTTGTAACGTCTGATGTTACCCATGAAGTTTTACGTCTTTCACGCTGGAAAGCTGCAGAGCTTTACCTTGGTGACGTGCAAGAATTGATCAATGAATTATCAATGATTCAGTGTAATGATGAAGTGCGTGAACTTGCAGGTGAAGAACACGAACCTTACCGTGCAATTCTAAAACAACTACGTACCAAACTGATTATTACTCGCGATAGTTTAGAAGCACAAATCAACGGTAGCGCTCCCCTTTCTAAGCACATTATTAATGATGTTGCTGAGCTATGGGATCCACTGTTTGCGTGTTACCAGTCATTACATCAATGTGGTATGGCGATCATTGCTGATGGCTTACTACTTGATTCACTACGCCGTATAAAATGTTTTGGTGTTCATCTGGTTAAACTGGATATTCGTCAAGAAAGTACTCGCCATGAAAATGTTATTTCAGAGCTAACGCGTCATATTGGTCTAGGTGATTACAGTCAGTGGTGTGAACAAGATAAGATCGCATTCTTAGTTCGTGAATTATCGTCTAAACGACCATTAATACCACGAAAGTGGGAACCATCAGCTGACGTTCAAGAAGTGCTAGAAACCTGTAAAGCGATTGCAGAACAACCGCGTGAAGCGTTAGGTGCTTATGTGATTTCAATGGCACGTACAGCCTCTGATGTACTAGCCGTGCACCTATTATTACAAGAAGCAGGTTGCCCGTTCCGCATGGATGTGTGTCCATTATTTGAAACACTTGAAGACTTAAATAATGGTGCTGATGTTATTGAGCAACTGCTTAATATTGACTGGTACCGTGGCTTTATTCAAAACCATCAAATGGTAATGATTGGCTATTCTGATTCAGCCAAAGATGCCGGTGTCATGTCAGCGGGCTGGGCACAATACAGTGCGATGGAAAAACTGGTTGATGTCTGTGAAAAAGCAGAAGTTGAAATTACCTTATTCCATGGTCGTGGCGGTAGTATTGGTCGTGGCGGTGCACCAGCACATGCGGCGTTGTTATCTCAACCACCACGCAGCCTAAAAGGCGGCTTACGCGTAACAGAACAAGGTGAGATGATTCGCTTTAAGCTTGGGCTACCTGAAGTGGCGATTAACAGCCTCAGCCTTTATGCGAGCGCAACGTTAGAAGCTAACTTACTGCCGCCGCCAGCACCGAAACAAGAATGGCGTCAGATTATGGACCAACTTTCTAATGTTTCATGTGACGCGTACCGTAATATAGTCCGTAACACACCTGAGTTTATTCCTTATTTCCGCGCCGCAACGCCAGAATCTGAACTGGGTAAATTACCGCTAGGCTCTCGTCCTGCAAAACGTAATCCTAATGGTGGCGTTGAAAGCCTACGTGCTATTCCATGGATTTTTGCTTGGAGTCAAAACCGCCTCTTATTACCAGCATGGTTAGGCGCGGGTGAAGCGATTCAACATTCAATTGATAATGGTGATACCGCACAACTAGAAGAAATGTGTCGCGAATGGCCGTTTTTCTCAACCCGGTTAGGTATGCTAGAAATGGTATACAGTAAAACTAATCTTGGCATTACTGAATACTATGACCAACGCTTAACTGATGAAGCCTTATGGCCTTTAGGTAAGCAATTACGCTCACAATTACAGCAAGACATTAAAACAGTCTTAACCGTTGAAAATAATGATCACTTAATGCAACAAGATCCGTGGGGTGCTGAATCTATTCGCTTACGGAATATTTATGTTGAACCACTTAATATGCTGCAGGCAGAATTACTTTACCGTACTCGCCAACAGAAAGAGTTACCAACAGAGCTCGAAGAAGCATTAATGATTACTATTGCCGGCATTGCAACCGGCATGCGAAACACAGGTTGATCGACTAATCACACGAAAAAGGCTATCTTCGGATAGCCTTTTTTTTTGACTATTATTTATAATTTTGTTAAATAATATAGCTAAGTCTCAATTTTGATACAGCACTACATTGCTTATAAAGACTAAGATATAAAAGTATCAATATGATTAAAGATGAATATATTTCAATCAAATTATTATTTTTTTAGTACTAAATCAACTTGGCTATTGTTTACAAGATAATAAATTGAAACGCCTCAGTAACAGATAATTGAACTAGAAGTATCGATATTGAGCCAATTAATGATATTCTATGCGACCGCAATTAGGCAGTGCAATAGCACGATTATAAATTAAAAACGTCATTTGAAGCGTTACATAATCTAAGCCCTATTGTGTTTTTTTATTTTATATATTTAACGGATAGAAGAGATGTCACTACCACATGTAATTTTAACAGTGCTTAGCACTCGAGAAGCAACTGGTTACGATATAACCAAAGAATTTTCACACAGTATCGGTTATTTTTGGAAAGCGAGCCACCAGCAGGTGTATCGTGAACTCAATAAAATGGCAATGAACGATCAAGTAACTTGTCGTCTTGAACCTCAAAATGGCAAACCTGATCGTAAAGTGTATTCAATTACCGATCTTGGTCATCAGGCGTTATTTGAGTGGTTCCAAGAGCCAGCTCGTAATCCCACTACTCGCGATGAGTTTTCTGCAAAGCTACTGATTTGTGGTGTCCACAATTCATTGCCAATGCAGCAGCAACTTGAAGCTTTAATTGATGAATCACACATTTTGATAAGTCATTATCAAGAGCTAGAGAACATTCATTTTGGTGATTACAAAAACATGGATCGTCAGCAACGTCTCGACCGTTTAACCTTGCGCCGTGGTCTTCATAACCGCCAAGCTTGGATATTATGGGCTGAAGAAGTATTAACTGAACTTAAAGATATGGACAGTGAAGGTAGTGCAGTCGCTATCAACTAAGTTTATATCCAACAAAAAAGCCGCAGTTCAAACTGCGGCTTTTTTATTACAAACATTTCATGCCAACGCTATCAACTACAGCATTGTCACTCACCTGCTAATATCAGATATTACCCCCCTACCATCACATCCTATTTAGCGCCTGAATCACTAATGGATTCTCGCGATACCACGAGCTTTCAATCGCAAAAACACGCAAATCAACTACCACCAAATTTATGTCACTGGCATAGCTTTTTTTATCAACAGATCGCCTCGGCAGCAGCAAATGCTTGCATAAGATCGGCCATTAAATCACGAGGATCTTCTAAGCCAACTGATAACCGCAATAAAGAAGTTGAAATCCCTGCCGCTCGCTGTTCGTCATCAGTCATTGCGCGATGGGTCATCGATGCAGGATGAGCAATTAAACTCTCAGTTCCCCCTAATGATTCGGCTAACGAAAACAATTGTAGCGTTTTAACAAACAATTCCAGTTGTTGATAACTTCCTGCGAATTCAAAACTCATCATCGAACCAAAACCACGTTGCTGACGCTTAGCAATTTCATGCCCTGCATGAGTCGGTAAACTTGGATGATAAATGGTGCCAACCAAAGGTTGTTGCTGTAAATAAGCCAATACTGCCGCACCATTTTCTTCATGCATCCGCATTCTTGGTGCTAATGTGCGTAATCCACGTAACGTCAAATACGCATCAAAGGGTGCCCCCGTTGCACCAATACAATTGGCCCACCAACTTAAATTTTCAGCCGCAGCTTGGTCTTTAGCAATGAGAACACCCCCGATAACATCAGAGTGGCCATTAATATATTTAGTGGTTGAATGCACCACAAAATCAGCGCCCAGCGATAATGGCTGTTGTAATAATGGTGATAGGAAGGTGTTATCAACCGCAACTTGGCAACCAACCGTCTGTGCTTGTTGGCAGATCGCTTTAATATCGATGACACGCACTAAAGGGTTAGAGGGGGTTTCAAGCCATAACAAGGTTGGTTTTTGTGCGAACGCCGCCGCTAAGGCCTCTGGATCAGACTGATCAATAAACAGCACCTTAAAATCGCCTTTCTGCGCGCGAGTATTAAATAAACGGTAACTGCCACCATAACAATCATGGGGAGCAATCAATAAATCATCAGGCCCCAAAAGCGCTGAGACCAATAAATTCATCGCAGCAGTACCGCAACTAGTCACTACCCCACCCGCACCGCCTTCCATGTCACTCAAGGCATCAGCCAATGTATTTCGGGTCGGATTACCTGAACGGGAATAATCATATTGAGGTAACTCACCTAAAGCGGGAAAACTATAGGTTGAAGTTAAATAAATAGGCGGAACAATTGCATTGTATTGTGAATCAACATCAATACCAGTGCGAACCGCAATGGTCGCAAGCTGCTTATCACTCATAATAACGTTCCTTGTTATAAGGGGGTGAACCCTGTAAATAAATAATGATGGCTGTTAACAACCTTAACCACCTCAAAATAAGACGTCAACACATCTGGACGCCTATATGTCTTTGCTTATAGCAGTAAATCCCGCTAAAATTCAATAATTGAAAAAATAGTCGTGATCTAGTAACTGTTATATACCACGGTAGAGGACAAACTAGCGATGTTCACGTAATATCGCCGCCTATCATGACTATGTACTAACAACCGTCATCGCGACATTGTTATCATCATTAATTAAACATCGCTGAGAAGGTAAAACATGGCAAAGTGGAATGGCGAATATATTAGCCCTTATGCAGAACACGGTAAGAAAAATGAACAAGTAAAAAAAATTACAGTGTCTATTCCATTAAAGGTTCTCAAAATTCTTACTGATGAACGTACTCGCCGTCAGGTCAATAACCTGCGCCACGCTACCAACAGTGAACTACTCTGTGAAGCTTTCTTACATGCCTATACAGGCCAACCGTTACCTACAGATGATGATATCCGTAAAGATCACCCTGACGATATTCCTGCAGAAGCAAAGTTATTGATGGATGCGATGGGTATTACTTACGAAGACATTAATGAATAACATGTACATGAGATAGCAAAAAACCAGCATGACTGCTGGTTTTTTTACATCTGACAAATTTAAGCTATAAAAAAAGGGATGCTTGCGCATCCCTTTTTTGTAAATTCAGCTGGCAAATAATTACTTGCTAGCAAGCGCGCCAAAACGCTTGTTGAATTTGTCCACACGACCGCCAGAGCTAACTTGACGTTGCTTACCAGTGTAGAATGGGTGACACTTATCGCATACATCAAGGCTGATGTCTTTACTCATAGTAGAGTTAAATTCGAAAGTGTTACCGCAAGAACAACGTGCGTTTACTGTTTTGTATTCTGGGTGGATACCTTGTTTCATGGGGAAACCTCAAGTTAAGGCCGTGTCGCTCTCCCGATCCAAAGCCGGGCACCACACGTGATTAATAAAATAGTCTGCCGTAAATTTACGACAAATCAGGCGGCGTATAGTAATCAATCGTTCTCAATAGATCAACTCAGACGCTGTTTTTTTATCACTCTTTGTAGCAATCACTAAAACAGTAATTAATGATTGCTACATAGCAGCACTTATTCCATATCACGCGATCTGTTATTATTTAGTACAAGTTCAATCAAAGCGATAAAATATGAACCCCCTAATAGCGCGCGTTGCTTTACCTATCCCACTCGACAAAGTTTTTGATTATTTAATCAAACCTAACACCACCCCAGTTATCGGTGGACGCGTGCTAGTGCCTTTTGGTCGCCAACGATTAGTCGGGATTATAATTGCTATCGGTAATGATTCTGATTTTCCTGTTCAACAGTTAAAACCGATTCAACAAGTCTTAGATAGCCAACCTTTATGGCAACCCGCTCTCTTTGAGTTATTAAAATGGGCCAGTCGTTATTATCAATATCCATTAGGGGATACTCTAGCCAATGCGATGCCCGCTTTATTACGTAAAGGTCGAGAAGCATCAACCGCACCGCTAAAATACTGGCAGCTTACCGAAGCGGGTCGTGATCAGCCGCTAAATGGTTTAAAGCGCGCCCCTAAGCAAGCTCAAATTCTAAATCTATTACGTCATGGTCCACTCAGTCACGAAAGCTTACTCACTCATGACGTTAATAGTGCGACCTTAAAAGCTGTCGTACAAAAAGGCTGGGTAATCGAACAACAGCAGCAACCAAAACAACATCAATGGCAACCGAAGTTTGCGATCACAGAACAAAAACCACGTTTAAACGAAGAGCAAGCGTTAGCCATTGCCACCGTTAACAGTAATCCAGATTTTGGATGTTATCTATTAGATGGCGTCACGGGATCAGGAAAAACTGAAGTGTATCTTAATCTACTTGAACCCATTTTAGCTGCGGGTAAACAAGCGCTTATTTTAGTCCCAGAGATAGGCTTAACCCCACAAACTATTAACCGCTTTAAGCGCCGTTTTAATGTGCCATTAGAAACCGTACACTCAGGTCTAAATGATAGTGAACGCATGACGGCATGGCTTGCTGGGCGAGATAATCAAGCAGGGATCATTATTGGTACCCGTTCAGCACTATTTACCCCGTTTGCGAACCTCGGGATTATTATTGTTGATGAAGAACATGATGCGTCATATAAACAACAAGATAGCTTACGTTACCATGCCCGTGATCTGGCGGTAATGCGTGCCAATAAAGAAAACATTCCAATCATCTTAGGCTCAGCAACCCCTGCACTTGAAACCTTACATAATGCTCAAACAGGTAAATATCATTATCTGACCCTTTCAAAACGTGCCGGAAATGCTAGCGCTGCTCGTCATGGCGTTATTGATGTCAAAGGTTTATATCTAAATGCAGGATTATCAGCGCCGCTGATCGCAGAAATGCGTAAAAACCTCAATGCGGGTAACCAAGTGATGTTGTTTCTTAATCGACGTGGTTTTTCACCTGCAATGATGTGCCATGAATGTGGTTGGATCGCAGAATGTGATCGTTGTGATGCGTACTATACCCTTCACCAACAATCAGGTGAATTACGCTGCCATCATTGTGCGACTCAAAGACCAATAATGCACCAATGCCTACAATGTGGATCAACGCAATTATCACCAGTGGGTGTCGGTACCGAGCAACTTGAAGCACAATTAGCAGAGCTATTTCCTGAATTTAAAACTGTACGTATTGATAGAGATAGTACCCGTCGTAAAGGGTCACTCGAAAACTATTTAGAAGCGATTAAAAACAACGAATATCAAATTTTAATCGGCACCCAAATGTTAGCAAAAGGACACCATTTCCCTGATGTTACTTTAGTCGCATTAATTGATGTTGATAGCGCATTATTCAGTAATGATTTTCGAGCCTCTGAGCGACTAGCACAACTGTTTATTCAGGTTGCAGGTCGAGCTGGACGTGCCAGTAAACCAGGTTCAGTATTATTACAAACCCATCATCCTGAGCATCAATTGCTACAATCATTACTGCATAAAGGTTATGGCGTTTTTTCTCAAACAGCATTAACTGAACGCCGCCAAGCATTACTGCCACCCTTTACTCATTTAGTGCTACTTCGCGCTGAAGCTAATGACAGTGATTTAGTGTGTCAATTCTTACAACAAATTCGCGCAATTTTTGAAGCGAGCCCAGTTTATGATCAAGATTGTTGTGTCTTAGGCCCTAATCCCGCCCCGCTTGCTCGACGTGCAGGACGATTCCGATGGCAATTAATTTTACAAACGCCTAATCGAAATAAACTTCAACAAATGCTCAGTATTGCCAAGCCAGCGATCCAATTATTACCGCTTGCTAAAAAAATTCGATGGTCAATTGATGTCGAACCACAAGATTTAACTTAAACTAGACAATGCGATGCAGTTCACATAGCGAATGTAATTTATGCTATTGAAAGCAAGTTTCAACTTATGCATCCATTCTACAATATGCTCATGAATTGACTTTTTTCAGTCAGTTACAATTAGTTGACAAATATATTTGAATATTTTCAGTATCAACCCGTCAACTGTAAACTAGAAAAATATAGCAAAAGAGGAAAGCACTATGGCGACAATGAAGGACGTTGCCCAGCTAGCCGGGGTATCAACCGCGACGGTTTCGCGCGCACTAATGAACCCGGAAAAAGTATCGGCATCAACAAGGAAAAAAGTTGAGCAAGCCGTAATGGAAGCTGGATATTCACCAAACTCACTGGCACGTAACCTACGCCGCAATGAATCGAAAACCATTGTGACCATTGTTCCGGATATCTGTGATCCTTATTTCACTGAGATTATTCGTGGCATTGAAGAAGCAGCGATGGAAAATGGTTATTTAGTGTTACTCGGTGACAGCGGCCAACAACAACGTCGGGAAAACTCATTTGCGAATTTAGTGTTTACTAAGCAAGCTGATGGTATGTTGTTATTAGGTAATAATTTACCCTTTGACGTCAGTAAACCTGAACAAAAAAATCTACCACCATTAGTCATGGCGTGTGAATATGCGCCAGAGCTTGAATTACCTACGGTGCACATTGATAACTTAACCGCAGCCTTTGATGCGGTGAATTACCTCACCCAAATGGGCCATAAACGCATCGCCCAAATTACTGGCCCTGATAAAGCAGCCCTGTCGCAGTTCCGCCAGCAAGGTTATCAGCAAGCTCTCCGTCGTGCCGGCATTACCTTAAACCCTGCCTACACCATTAAAGGTGACTTCAGCTTTGCCGCAGGAGCACGGGCGATTACTGCGCTACTAGCTTTACCTGAACCGCCAACCGCATTATTTTGTCATTCTGATGTAATGGCTATCGGCGCAATGCAACAAGCCAAACGTCTTGGTTTACGTGTACCGCATGATATGTCTATTGTCGGTTTTGATGATATTCAATTTGCAGAATATTGCGATCCACCTTTAACGACGGTTTCACAGCCTCGTTATGAGATCGGCCGTCAAGCCATGATAATGCTACTTGAATTGCTCAAAGGTAAAGATGTTCAGGCAGGTTCACGTTTATTGGATGCAAAACTGGTTATTCGTGAAAGTGCTGCGCCACCAAGTCGCTAATTGATTTCCCCCATATTCGGCGCGTTACCGTACCAAGATCATAAAACCGATCATCTTTGTCGTAATATGGGGTTAATTATCAGTGAAACCGCGATAATAACTGGTCAGGATCAATCCAACTTTGTAACATAGCGTTCTGTCTATCTTCCCAACTAATTTGTCGATATTGTGGCCACTAAAGATTATGTAAAACGCGGGCGCTCACCGAAACCAGCGCCAATAAAGGCAAAAGCCAGCCATAAAGGCAAAAAAACACCGTCAACAGGTTTTCCAACAAAATGGGCGGCATTGGCTGTTATATTAGTGTGTGGACTAATTGTAGGTTTATTTTTCCTTTCAGGGACTGATGTGCCTGAAACTGCACCTGTCACACCAGCTGCGATTATTATCAAACCGCAACCAGTAAAAACCGATACCAACGCCCTACCTCCGAAACCTGAAGAAAAATGGCGTTATATTCAAGAATTAGAAAATAAAAAAGTCATTGTGCCCGTCTTAACGCCTAAACAAGTCGTTGCAAAAGATAAGCCCAGTAAGCCTTATTTATTACAATGTGGTGCTTACCATAGCCAAGCTCAAGCTGATGAGCGCAAAGCAACGATTGCATTTCAAGGATTAAACAGCCAAATAAAAGTATCAACCAACGATAGAGGTACTTGGTACCGCGTCGTACTTGGCCCTTATAAAGATAAGCGCTTGGCCATGAATGATCAGAACAAATTACAAAAAAATGGCATTAGCCCTTGTGCAATTTGGTTCTGGCAATAATCATCATTAAGCGTAATAACACTAAAGGATGCCTATGTGGCATCCTTTTTTATAAGTGCAATAATGATGACAACCACAATCAGCAATTGTCACCGACACCTTGAAAACCGCCGTCTCTATCCCCAGATCTAATAGCATTAAAGATCCCGGCTAACGTCGGAGCTGAATCAAAGAGAGTTTAACATGACAACTATTGTATCTGTTCGTCGTAACGGCAATGTCGTAATTGCTGGTGATGGTCAAGTCTCACTTGGCAATACAGTAATGAAAGGCAATGCACGCAAAGTTCGTCGTCTCTATAACAATAAAGTACTCGCTGGTTTTGCTGGCGGCACGGCTGATGCTTTTACTTTATTTGAACGTTTCGAACGTAAATTAGAAATGCACCAAGGCCATCTATTGAAATCAGCGGTTGAGTTAGCCAAAGATTGGCGTACTGATCGTGCACTACGAAAGCTAGAAGCTTTATTAGTCGTTGCTGATGAAACTGGCTCATTAATCATTACTGGTAACGGTGATGTAGTGCAACCAGAACATGATTTAGTTGCTATTGGTTCTGGCGGTAACTTCGCCCAAGCCGCAGCGATTGCATTATTAGAAAATACCGATCTTAGCGCACGTGAAATTGCTGAAAAAGCGTTAAATATTGCGGGTGATATTTGTGTGTTTACCAACCACAATCATACTATTGAAGAACTAGAAACTAAGTAAGGAAGTTGCAATGTCTGAGATGACTCCTCGCGAAATCGTTCACGAACTTGACCGCCATATTATCGGTCAAGACAAAGCCAAGCGAGCGGTTGCGATTGCACTGCGTAACCGCTGGCGTCGCATGCAGCTTCCTGAAGAGCTGCGCGTAGAAGTAACCCCTAAAAATATTCTAATGATTGGTCCAACAGGCGTAGGTAAAACTGAAATCGCCCGTCGTTTAGCTAAACTGGCTAATGCTCCGTTCATTAAAGTTGAAGCGACGAAATTTACTGAAGTAGGTTATGTCGGTAAAGAAGTCGAAACCATTATTCGCGACCTTACTGATGTCGCAGTCAAAATGGTTCATCAACAAGCAACAGAAAAAGTACGTGTCCATGCTGAAGAACTAGCAGAAGAACGTATTCTTGATGTGTTATTGCCACCCGCACGTGATGCATGGGGACAAAACGAAGAAGCGCCAACAGAGTCAACCACTCGTCAATCTTTCCGTAAGAAATTACGTGAAGGTAAGCTTGATGATAAAGAAATCGAGATTGATGTTGCAGCGCCACAAATGGGCGTTGAAATCATGGCGCCTCCTGGTATGGAAGAAATGACCAACCAGTTACAAGGCATGTTCCAAAATCTTGCTGGTAACACTAGCAAAAAACGTAAGATGAAAATCAAAGACGCGTTAAAAGCTGCAACTGAAGAAGAAGCCGCTAAACTCGTTAATCAAGAAGAATTAAAAGAACAAGCTATTTTTGCTGCAGAAAATAACGGTATTGTCTTTATTGATGAAATCGATAAAATTTGTAAGCGTGGTGAATCATCAGGTCCTGACGTTTCTCGTGAAGGCGTACAACGTGATTTATTACCATTGGTCGAAGGCAGTACAGTGTCGACTAAACACGGTATGGTTAAAACAGATCATATTTTATTTATCGCATCAGGCGCATTCCAAGTCGCTAAACCGTCAGATTTAATTCCTGAGCTACAAGGTCGTTTACCGATTCGAGTGGAACTAGAAGCACTGACTAGCCATGACTTTAAACGTATTCTTACTGAGCCAAAAGCATCATTAACTCAGCAATATGTTGCGTTAATGGCAACTGAGTCAGTAAATATCGAATTTACCGCAGAAGGTGTTAATAGCTTGGCTGAAGCTGCATGGCAGGTAAATGAGCGCACTGAAAATATTGGTGCCCGCCGTTTATACACTGTTATGGAACGCTTAATGGAAGAGATTTCTTATGATGCTAGCGAAAAAGCAGGCGAAAAATTCCTAATCGATGATGCTTATGTACAAGCACGTTTAGGTGAATTTGTTGCTGATGAAGATTTAAGCCGCTTCATTTTATAATCAAATTTAAACCAATTATTATCATTATAAACGGTGCGTTTTTTCGCGCCGTTTTTTTGTTTTTTACAAACATTAATGGGATAAATTTGCGCATGACCAAATTTACGCCATAATACCTTTTCAGTATTCACTTTAAGTATCTAATTTATGAACTCACCCTCTTCACTGACAATTTGGTTAGATGCCGCCAGACCAAAAACCTTACCTCTTGCCATCGCCTCAATCGTATGTGGTAGCGCCGTTGCAAAATGGCATGGTAGTTTTTCTGCAAGTATTGCAGCGCTCGCGTTATTAACCGCCCTTTTATTACAAATCCTTTCTAACCTTGCTAATGACTACGGTGATGCCGTTAAAGGTACCGATAACAATGATCGTTTAGGTCCACAACGTGCCATGCAATCAGGTTTAGTTACGGCAGCAACAATGCGTAAAGCAATGATTGTTAATATTATTCTTACCGCTATTAGTGGCTTAACCTTAATTTTAATCGCGTGTAAAAACCCGCATGATATTATTGGATTTTTAGTACTTGGATTACTGGCAATTGCCGCTTCTATTGCCTATACCGTAGGTAATAAACCTTATGGCTACCGTGGTCTTGGGGATCTATCAGTACTGATCTTTTTTGGATGGCTTGGTGTCGCGGGTACTTATTATCTACAAACTGGGCAAATTGATTCATTAATCATGTTACCCGCAACAGCGTGTGGTTTATTGGCTGTTGGTGTACTCAATATCAATAATTTACGTGATATTGATAATGATAAAGCCTGTGGTAAACAAACCTTAGTGGTACGCATGGGCCCGCAATGGGGGCGTAAATACCATCTAATACTACTTTCGACTAGTGTGGTATTGTTTAGCTTGTTTGCCCTATTAGAAGTAAAATCACTCTTTGGCTGGTTATTTATTCTCAGCCTACCACTTCTAATTAATCATGGTCGTCAAGTGTATGATTCAACGGATGGCGCAGCCCTAAGACCCATGATGGCAACCATGGTTAAATGTGCCTTAATCACCAATTTATTGTTTGCTATCGGTATGGTATTAGCCTAATAAATTGCACGGTGGCATTAACTACCATTCGATATAAACTCATTCGTTGTTGTAAACATAATCTCAACACATAAAATATCGGCTCGGCATATCACCTTTTTCAGGTGTTATACCGAGCCGATAATCGTATTAAAATAAATACGCGATTATTCTACGCTATCCATCTTACCTAGTAGTGTACGTACGCGATCTTGCCATACGTTATGCTCACCACGTAGTGCTTCGTTATCTTGAACAAGACTCTCACGACCAGAACGTAGTTCTTGTGCTTCCATAGCTAGGCTATCATTTTTTTCTTTTAGTTCATCAATTTCCATTTGTAACAAAGAAATTGAATCCACAGCCATTTGAACTTTGGCTTCCAATTTTTCCAACATTTCTAGAGACATATTGTTCACCTGATCTATGCCCATATATTTACCTTAACAATTGAAGGTAATCTCTACGGACAGGGTTATATATATTTAGCTACTATTCTAACGAGGCAATGGCTTGCTGACATCTACATTTCCATTGCATTCGTGCAATTGACGGAAAATCATACAAGTCTGATGTAATTTTTGCAAAGGCAGCTAATATCTACTTAATTTAGCAGTTAAAAACAGCTAAATTCAACAACTTTAAGCATATTTAACCCACGTTAATACCATCAAAATCATTTTTTCACAGTCAACCGTCAATAATGTAATAACTGCGAACCTTCTCAAATTATGTCTGACATTACCATGATAATTTAGCGCCGCTATTTTATATTTCATGGTTCTAATCCATACCCTCGCGACAATATAACCTAAATATCACAATCGATGATCTGTCCCTAACTAACTCGACAATAAAAACCCACCAAACGCTCACTTTAGAAAATAATTTATGCTCGAACGCACATTACTGAGTCGTTATTATTTTAAAAAAAAGTAACTATTGTAAATTACAGCGCATAAAGGATAACGAGATACCCTACATTACTTATCAAAAGGACTGACAATATGGCAAGTTCCAAACCTAATGCGCTAGTCGGAGAATGTTTTGCAGAATTTATCGGTACTGGACTACTGATATTTTTTGGTGTTGGCTGTGTCGCGGCGATGAAATTAACCGGTGCTGACTTTGGTCAATGGGAAATAAGTATAATGTGGGGTCTTGGCGTCGCCATTGCTATTTATGTCACAGCAGGGGTTTCTGGTGCCCATTTAAACCCAGCAGTAACCATCGCCTTAGCCAGTTTCCATGGTTTCAATAAACGCAAAGTTTTGCCTTATATCATGGCGCAAGTATTAGGTGCTTTTGCAGCGGCAGCGTTAATTTATGCTTTATACAGCAACCTTTTTACTGATTATGAAGCCAGCCATAACATTGTTCGTGGCACGGTTGCTAGCCTTGATACCGCCTCTATCTTTTCAACATTCCCTCACCCATCATTAAGCTTTGGTGGTGCATTTGCGGTTGAATTTACCATTACAGCAATTTTAATGTTTGCCATTTTAGCGATTGGCGATGATAAAAATGGTGCCCCTCGTGGTGCTATGGGTCCTTTGCTCATCGGCTTAGTGATTGCCGTTATCGGTGGCTCATTAGGTCCACTAACTGGCTTTGCCATGAATCCTGCGCGTGATTTTGGACCAAAGTTACTCACTTTCTTTGCGGGTTGGGACACAGTAGCACTCACTGGTGCTAAAGATATTCCTTACTTTATCGTACCAATACTGGCACCAATTTGTGGCGCACTTTTTGGTGGCTGGGCATACCCTAAATTTATGGGTGTTTACCTTCCAGGTAACAAATGTACGCTACCGAACAAATGTGAAGGCAATACAGAGACCCCTGCGGTTGAAGCATAATATTTGAACCATAAATACAATCAAAGGGGTCTTAATGCCCCCTCAATTGACACTGACTCTAATATAATAAAGATAACGAGGAACCCATCATGACTACTGATCGAAAATATATTGTGGCGCTAGATCAAGGAACAACCAGCTCTCGCGCGGTGGTGCTCGATCACAATGCCAATATCGTTTGTTCATCACAACGCGAATTTACTCAAATCTATCCTAAAGCTGGCTGGGTTGAGCATGATCCTCTTGAAATTTATGCGACCCAAAGTTCAACCATGGTTGAAGCATTAGCCAAAGCAGGTATTCGCAGCGATCAAGTGGCGGCGATTGGTATTACTAACCAACGTGAAACCACCATCGTTTGGAATAAAAAAACCGGTAAACCTGTTTATAACGCTATCGTATGGCAATGTCGTCGTACTGCTGATATGTGTGAAGAATTGAAACAACAAGGGTTAACTGATTATATTCGAGAAGCGACAGGTTTAGTGGTTGATCCGTATTTCTCCGCCACCAAAGTTAAATGGATCCTTGATAACGTTGAAGGCGCACGAGAGCAAGCTGAAGCGGGTGAATTATTATTTGGTACCGTCGATACTTGGCTGATTTGGAAAATGACTCAAGGCCGTGTTTTCGTTACTGATTACACTAACGCCTCTCGCACCATGCTGTTTAATATCAACACCTTGCAATGGGATGAAAAATTATTATCGGTATTGAATATTCCACTATCGATGATGCCAGAAGTGAAAGCCTCATCTGAAGTCTACGGTCAAACCAATATTGGTGGTAAAGGCGGTACTCGTATTCCTATCGCGGGTATTGCGGGCGATCAACAAGCCGCTTTATTTGGTCAAATGTGTGTCTCTGCAGGACAGGCTAAAAACACCTATGGTACGGGCTGTTTCTTGCTAATGAATACTGGCAAAGAAAAAGTCACCTCCCATAATGGTCTGCTAACAACCCTTGCTTGTGGTCCTAAAGGTGAAGTTGCTTACGCCCTTGAAGGCGCTGTTTTTATGGGAGGAGCCTCAGTCCAATGGTTGCGTGATGAAGTAAAACTACTTAGTGATGCTAACGATTCAGAATACTTTGCTGAAAAAGTCGGCAGTGCTAACGGTGTTTATGTGGTGCCTGCCTTTACTGGTTTAGGGGCACCTTATTGGGACCCGTATGCGCGTGGTGCGATTGTTGGCTTAACTCGCGGCGTGAATTCTAATCATATTATTCGTGCCACCCTTGAAAGTGTTGCTTACCAAACCCGTGATGTACTTGATGCGATGCAAGCTGATTCAGGCATTAAGCTCGATATATTACGAGTTGATGGTGGCGCTGTTGCCAATAACTTCTTGATGCAATTCCAAGCAGATATTTTAGCAACGGAAGTCCATCGCCCTGTCGTTACCGAAGTTACCGCTCTTGGCGCGGCTTATTTAGCAGGTTTAGCCATTGGTTTTTGGGACAGCATTGATGAACTTAAACATAAATCACAATTAGATCGTAGCTTTACACCATGCGAAGACGATAAAAAACGTAATCGTCGCTACCGTGGTTGGCAACGTGCAGTTGAATGTGCCAAAGGCTGGGCATTTGATGAAGAAGATGACGACGAGTAATCGTATTTAATAACACTTAGGGCCTGCTCGTAATAGCAGGCCTTTTTTATTTCGCCGTCACCACATAATGCTGATTCTGTTGCGTTAGATCATCAACCTATAACGTTGGCAATCTAATTTCCCACCGTGTTGATAAGCCAATTATGCTAGAATTTACGCTGAATTTTTAAACCCTTTAACCTACCGATTTATATATCTGGAGTTATCATGAAAGGCGATTTAGCAATAGCATTTGCTCGTGTTACCGAAGGCGCAGCCCTTGCTGGCCATAAATGGTTAGGCCGTGGCGATAAAATTGCAGCAGACAATGCCGCAGTGGAAGTTATGCGTACCCTGCTTAACCACACCAACATTAATGGCGAAATTGTGATTGGTGAAGGTGAAATCGACGAAGCGCCGATGCTTTATATTGGTGAACATGTTGGCTGTGGCGGTTGTGCTGTTGATATTGCAGTAGATCCTATCGAAGGCACTCGCATGACGGCTATGGGACAAAACAATGCCCTTGCTGTACTGGCTGCTGGCGATAAAGGTTGTCTGTTAAAAGCACCCGATATGTACATGGAAAAATTGGTTGTAGGACCACAAGCAAAAGGGGTTATCGATCTTGATAAGCCATTAGCGGATAACTTTGCCGCTATTGCAAAAGCACTGAACAAGCCATTAAGCGAGCTAGTCGTCACTATTCTTGCCAAGCCTCGTCATGATCAACTTATCACTGAAATGCACGCTATGGGTGTACGAGTATTCGCATTCCCTGATGGCGATGTCGCAGCGGCTATCTTAACCTGCATACCAGAAAGTGATGTTGATGTGATGTATTGTATTGGTGGTGCCCCTGAAGGTGTTGTTTCTGCTGCTGCTATTCGCGCATTAGGTGGCGACATGCAAGGCCGTTTACTGCCTCGTCACCACGTAAAAGGTGACACAGAAGAAAACCGTCGTTTAGGTGAAATGGAAATTCGTCGTTGTGCTGAAATGGGTATTGAACCAAACAAATTACTGCGCCTTGAAGATATGGCACGCAGCGATGATGTGATCTTTGCGGGTACAGGGATCACTAAAGGCGATTTAGTTGAAGGCATTCAACGCCGAGGTAATATCGCGACTACTGAAACCCTATTGATCAGTGGTAAATGTGGCACTATGCGTCGTATACAATCAAGTTATGACTTAAATCGTCAAGATGAAGCGGTTAAGCAACACACGCTATAATCTGCAAAATTTTCCAATAAAAAATGCACTACGGTGCATTTTTTATATCTATTATTACTCACGCTATTTCACCTTCCTCACTGTGCTTATTTCATTCCTAAATCTAAGAAGTCCTACTTTTAACTCATTATTATATTGTAAAGATATTGCTTTATTTAATTGGCTGATCCCATAATATAATAAGAGCAACAACAATGATTGATTATGAAAACTATTGAAAAAATCCTCTACCACATAAAATATGATGGCCCTGTTACTGTCAAAGTGTTAGCTGAAAAGTTTCAGTTAACCACCATGGGAATTCGTCAACATTTACAGACGATGGAAGAACAAGGTTTAGTCGATGCCTATGATGTAAAAGTCAAAGTCGGACGTCCAACACGCCATTGGCAACTCACCACTCAAGGCCACCAACATTTTAGTGATCACCATGGTGAACTTGCCGTACAAACTTTAGAGGCGGTGAGTGATTTATTTGGTCAGCAAGGGCTACAAGCCATCATTGAAAAACGAGAACAACACACATTAAGTCATTACCAAGCAGCCATCACTGATTGTCCTGATTTAAAAAGTAAGCTCATCACACTCACCGAATTACGCCAACATGATGGCTATATGGCAGAGCTTACCAGTGATGATAACGGCTTTTTATTAGTTGAAAATCATTGCCCTATTTGTCTTGCTGCAACTCGCTGCCCATCACTTTGCCACTCTGAGTTGGCTATTTTCCAACAACTATTAGGCGAGCAGACACATATTCAACGTCAAGAACACATTATTACAGGCCAAAGGCGCTGTGCTTATCGAATAACATCCAAATAACGAGGAGGCCATTATGGCTGATTGGATCCCTGCACAAGTTATTGAAAACCGTCACTGGAACCAAGATTTATTCAGTTTATCGCTACGCGCGAACATTGAACCATTTAAAGCGGGACAATTTACTAAGCTGGGAATAGTGATCGGTGATAATTTGATCCAACGTGCCTACTCGTTTGTTAATTCGCCTCAACAAGCAGATATCGAGATTTATGCTACTCGCGTTACCGATGGTTTATTATCACCACGCTTACATGCTTTACAAGCAGGTGACACGGTCCAAATATCAGCCCGAGCAAGCGGATTTTTTACTCTTGATGAAGTTGCTAGTAGCCAGCATTTATGGCTATTTGCGACAGGTACTGCAGTTGGCCCTTATCTGTCTATTTTAGGGCAAAAAGAGGTCTGGCATAAATACCGTAAGATTATTCTTATTCATGCTGTGCGCTATGCGGCAGATCTAAGTTACCAAGCTGAAATCAGCGCCCTCAAGCGACAATATGGTGACCAATTCATTGTGCAGCCATTTGTGAGTAGAGAGCCAGCCCCGCTATGTTTAACAGGTCGAATACCACAAGCTATTGCTGATGGTTTATTAGAGCGCCATGTGGGTTTATATTTAACGCCTGAAAACAGCCAAGTGATGTTATGTGGTAATCCACAGATGGTCCGTGATACTAAAACGGTACTTGAAGCTAAAGGACTGATTAAAAATCTCCGCCGTAAACCGGGGCAAATTACCATGGAACATTATTGGTAATCACAAACAACGATTAATAAACCACATAACAGAGTCTGAACTATCAGACCCAGTCTTAATCGTAATACTGCCGCTAACTACCGTCATCAACTATAGTTATAAATAGCGATGACGGAAGGAATAGCGAATGCACTCACTGCCTAATTTTGACCAACTGCTGCAACTCGCCGCCACTTCACCAACATTCTGTTACAACAAAAATTACAGCGCCAATTGCAACGATTCAACCAAGCACTCCAATCACTCCAATCACAATCACCGCAACATCAAGCTAAAATCCTACCGTTAAAATAAACAAATACTTACGCATTCAAAATAGAATATCTTGCCTAAATATAATACAAAAACGACAAAAACTGCATATATTGAAATAATTCTCTATTTGTAGTTCACTTTTTGTCTTGAAAAGGGTACAACCAAACACATTAATGATTTTGAACAGTAAAAATTCAGTTACGACTGGTATATTTTTACGCAGTTAATAATTACATTATTTTAATTTGGAGAAAAACTATGCGCTATCCTGTAGTTATGGGTAACTGGAAACTAAACGGCAGCAAAGAAATGGTTGCTAATCTACTTAACGGTCTTAACGCTGAACTTGAAGGCGTTACTGGCGTAGACGTTGCAGTTGCTCCACCAGCACTTTACATTGACCTTGCTGAGCGTACGCTTACAGATGCAGGCAGCGCGATCATCCTAGGTGCTCAAAACTCTGACCTACACAACAGCGGTGCATTCACTGGCGACATGTCTCCAGCTATGCTTAAAGAATTCGGTGCTACTCATATTATCATCGGTCACTCTGAGCGTCGTGAATACCACCACGAATCAGACGAGTTCGTTGCTGAGAAATTTGCATTCCTAAAAGAAAACGGCCTAACACCAGTTCTTTGTATCGGTGAAACTGATGCACAAAACGAAGCTGGCGAAACAATGACTGTTTGTGCACGTCAACTTGACGCTGTAATCAACACTCAAGGCGTTGAAGCTCTTGAAGGCGCTATCATCGCTTATGAACCAATCTGGGCTATCGGTACTGGTAAAGCGGCTACAGCTGAAGATGCACAACGCATTCACGCTCAAATCCGTGCTCACATTGCAGCGAAATCAGAAACTGTTGCTAAAAACGTTATTATCCAATACGGCGGTTCTGTTAAACCTGAAAACGCTGCAGCATACTTCGCACAACCAGACATCGATGGTGCTCTAGTTGGCGGCGCAGCACTTGACGCGAAAAGCTTTGCAGCTATCGCAAAAGCGGCAGCTGAAGCAAAAAAATAATCTTTCTTCATGATTGATTAAATCAAGGTCACCTACGGGTGGCCTTTTTATTGTCACAAATAAAGCACGGTATCAAAATATTAATCAATAAAAAAAGGCCGATATAAATATCGACCTTAATGATTTCAGTATTTTTATAACGTAATTTTAAAACAGCTTTTCAGCCAATTCATATAAATCGTTACGTACTGGACGACGCATATTTTCAATCGCATCGATAATGTCGTGATGAACCAGTTTTTCACACTGGATACCAATACAACGACCGCCTTCACCTTGTAGTAAAAGCTCAACTGCATAAGCACCCATACGAGATGCTAATACACGGTCAAATGCATCAGGCTGACCACCACGTTGAATATGGCCTAATACTGTTGCGCGAGTTTCACGACCAGTTTCAGCTTCAATGTATTTAGCCAATGCGTTAACATCAGTCATTAATTCAGTAATAGCGATAATCGCGTGTTTCTTACCTTTCGCGATACCTCTATTAATGTGAGAGATCAACTGCTCTTTATCAAGGCCAGTTTCAGGCGTAATGATATATTCACAACCACCAGCAATCGCAGACATTAACGTTAGATCACCACAATGGCGACCCATTACTTCAACAATTGAAATACGCTGATGAGAAGATGACGTATCACGTAAACGGTCAATCGCATCGATAACAGTGTTCATTGCTGTCATGTAACCGATAGTGTAATCAGTACCAGCAACATCATTATCAATCGTACCTGGGATACCAATACAAGGGTAACCCATTTCAGTTAGCTTTTTCGCACCCATATATGAGCCGTCGCCACCGATAACAACTAATGCATCAATACCGTGCAACTTTAGGTTCTCAATCGCTTTTTCGCGAACTTCCACTTCACGGAATTCAGGAAAACGTGCTGAACCTAAAAATGTGCCACCTTTATTGATAACATCAGATACACTTTGACGATCAAGCGGTTTAATGTGGTTATTATATAGGCCTTGGTAGCCATCATAAATACCACAAACTTCTAGACCTTCTGTCAACGCTACACGAACTACACCGCGAACCGCTGCATTCATACCAGGTGCGTCACCACCACTGGTCAAAACACCAATCTTCTTAATCATGGTTACCCTCTGACTTTGGGAATTTAAAAATCAAATCCAACACGATATACCAAGGTTCCCCCACTCGGTATCACAATCGATCACTATCGAATTATGTTCGTGAAAACTGAAACTTTCTTACTTATGTAGAAGTATTACAATTTTAATGAAATATTTTGTTGATTCATATCACGCTAACTCGGCACTTCTTCATCAGCCAATGTTTATTATCTGTCATTATTATTATAATTTTTCAAATAAACCTATCGTTACTCGTTATAAGTAATGGCATTAATCATTAAGGAAGTGCTGGCAATAATTAATATTACGCAGTATAGCTGTTTTATAATAAAAATTAATAACAAAACCTACCATAAAAATACAATTTCCGCCTTGTTCTCATACTACTTCGAAGTAAAAATCCCCAAAAAATCATCAAATAATAAACTTAATATCAAAAACAAAAAAAGCCATAGTAAAGACTATGGCTAATGAACGCGGCATAACACTTAATTCATCACAATTAATGGTATTTTTTGGCTTCTAAACGCATAAGATGTTTTTCTGATTGCTGTTGCTTAAGCTCAGCATATTTTTGCTTTTGCTCTGGCGTTAAAATATTCAACATTTCATGACGCTGCTCTAACATCTTAACTCGACGTTCAACTTGCTGCTGTGACATTTTTTCCGCCACCGCACGTACTGCTGACTCATCAAAATTACTGGCTAATACTAGTTTTTCAAGTTGCTGACGCTCAACTTGCATTACTTTATAATTATCAACACGCTGTGCTTTATGTTCACTGCGATTCGCTTGACGTAACGTTTTTATTTCTTGTTTTTGGGTCGCCGTAAGATCTAGCTGACTAAAAATCTTACCACCATGATGGCCTTTATTCATACCACCATTGTGCTGTTGATTATCTTGACCAGCAAATGCTGACATAGAACCTAGAACCAATGGCAATGCCATCGCTATAACAAGTGTTTTATTAAATATTTTCATAGTTATTTCTCCAGCACTATCATGTAATAAGTCACCATCTTATATGGCTTGATGGTTATCATAACCTGTAGAAAGTAAAACGCTGTCTAGCAAATGTAAACTAGCGTAAAGCTAATGCTGCTTAACTTGGCGTACTGACCAAGATTAGCGATACTAGGTCAACTTTATTAAGTAACCATCATTGCATTGTAGGACTTTATCATGGCAAAAATTCTCTTAGTTGATGACGATATAGAACTAACCGCACTTCTAAAAGATATTCTCGAATTAGAAGGATTTGATGTCGAAGAAGCTAACAATGGCATTGATGGCTTAGCTAAAATCGATAGTAGTATTGATTTAATCCTACTTGATGTAATGATGCCAAAAATGAATGGCACTGAAATGTTACGACGCTTACGCGAAAAACACACGACCCCAGTAATGATGCTAACCGCTAAAGGCGATGAAATAGATCGCGTGCTTGGACTTGAACTGGGTGCTGATGATTATTTACCAAAACCGTTTAGCGATCGTGAATTGTTAGCTCGTATGCGAGCGGTTCTTAGACGTACCCAATCAAACACCGATACTAAAACCAGTCGTAGTGAATGTCTTGTATATCAAGATCTGACCATTTACCCAGGTCGACAAGAAGTATTTTGCAATCAGACGCTTATTGAAATGACAGGAACTGAGTTAGCATTATTAAGCTATTTTGTGCAACATCCGGGTAAAATTATTGCTAAAGAAGAACTCAGCCTTGAAGTATTAGGTAAACGCTTAGCTCAATTTGATCGCGCGATTGATATGCATGTTTCAAACTTACGCAAAAAGCTACCAATACGAAGTGATGGTAAGCCATTAATAAAAACCTTACGTGGTAAAGGTTATTTATTGGTTGAGGCGATGTAATGAGAATCCCTGGCTTCACTCACCTTTATGGGCGTATTTTTGCCATCTTCTGGACCACACTGCTCGTGGTGGTAGTGATGCTTGTGCTGATGTTTCAATATGATCCACGCTCAGTGCAAGCTATTCCTGACCATCAATTAAAGCGACTACAATCACAAGCAATACAAGTTAATCAACGCTTAAGCAACCATAATATATCCAATTATGACAAACTCATCACTCGCATAAAAGCACTGACAAAACGCCGAGAAAATCATAATAGTCAGCTCTATTTTACGACGATTAATGGCGATATTATTGCACCACAAAAACACACTAAAGCACTGCGTAATTTTATTACCATTGCAGATAACCCTGACAAGCCTCAGCAACGTCTTTATGGGCGCTGGTTAATAGCTGGACCGTTTATCATTACCACTAAACAACACCCTCTTTTTATGTACAGCGGTCAAATATGGCGTGGCGGCCCCCCATTTTTCGTCCAAATAATGGATAAGCCATTTAAATTATTACTGGTTACCATGCTCGTTAGTACCCCATTTTTATTATGGTTAGCCTGGGCAGTAACGCGTCCTGCACGACGATTACAACAAGCTGCAGAGCGAGTAGCGCGAGGCGAATTTGAAGTGGATCCGACCTTAGAACAAGGCCCACAAGAATTTAAACAAGCAGGTGCTAGCTTTAATCAAATGGTGGGTGCCTTAAATAACATTATTAGTGGTCAGCAACGGTTGTTATCGGATATTTCCCATGAATTACGCTCACCATTAACACGACTGCGCATGGCAACCGCATTAGCACAACGTAAACAAGGCCAAAGCAGTGAGTTATCACGCATTGATACCGAAGCTGAACGGCTTGAAAAAATGATCAGTGAATTATTAGAATTATCTCGAATGCAGGTCAATAGTCACCAACAACAACAAATCGTTGATAGCCATAGTTTATGGTATGAAATGCTAGAAGATGCCTGTTTTGAAGCCGAGCAGTATCATAAAACATTAACCTATCATCACCTCCAAGATTGGCCGATAAAAGGTAATCCAAATTTATTAATCAGTGCATTAGAAAATGTGATCCGCAATGCAATTAAATACGGTAATGATGTGATTGAGATTACTTTTACTCAGCAACAACAACAGTTACTGATCACCATTGATGATAATGGCGAAGGGGTACCCAATGATGAACTTGACGATATTTTTCGACCATTTTATCGCGTTTCAACCGCACGCGATCGCAGCAGTGGCGGCACTGGATTAGGCCTTGCAATAACAGAAAGTGCCCTTCGCCAGCATAGCGGTACTATCAAAGCAACCTCAAGCCCACTTGGTGGTTTACGGATCAGTATGACATTACCGCTAACCCGTTAAGCATTAAGGTTAGCTCTGTACATTAAAGATGATTGCTTGTTGCCGTTACGCTTGTCACAATATGGCTTCTTTTTGCACCAAATGAAGCTGAATGACTATGTTTGATATTGCGTTATATGAACCTGAAATCGCCCCTAACACTGGCAATATTATTCGCCTTAGTGCTAATTGTGGTGCTAATTTACATTTAATTGAACCACTAGGATTTGATTTAGAAGAGAAGAAATTACGTCGAGCAGGCTTAGATTATCATGACTTAACGCATGTTTATCGCTATAAAAACTTTGAAGCTTTTCTAGAAGCAATGGCAGACCGTCGTATTTTTGCTTGTACCACTAAAACGACTAATTACCACGTTAATGCTAAATTTGGTGAAGGTGATGTGCTGTTATTTGGCCCCGAAACACGCGGCTTACCCGCTGAATTCATTGCCAGTTTACCGTTAGAGCAACGGTTGCGCATTCCAATGCAGCCCGACAGCCGCAGTTTAAATCTCTCTAATGCCGTTGCTATTATTGCTTTTGAAGCATGGCGTCAGTTAGATTTTAATGGCTCAATCTAAAATTCACGCCTTAAAAATCTGAACCTAAAAATAAAAAGGCGATCATTCGATCGCCTTTTTAACAATAGTATTAATGAGTTATAAATTCATCACTCTTACTTAATCGATATGATTAAACGTGTCATCACCATCACTACCATGAAACTGTTGATCCATTTCAGTAGCAGGTTTAGCCGTTTTTGGTCGACCAATAATAACTGCAGGTACACCAGCCACCGTTGTATGCGGCGGCACTGGATCTAAGACTACCGAACAAGCACCAATTTTCGCACCAATACCGACTTCAATATTACCCAGTACCTTCGCACCTGCCCCAATCATCACACCTTGACGAATTTTAGGATGGCGATCACCACTTTCTTTACCAGTACCACCTAACGTCACATCTTGTAGAATCGATACTTCATCTTCAATCACAGCGGTTTCACCAATCACGATCCCCGTTGCATGGTCAAACATAATGCCACAACCAATCTGTGCTGCTGGGTGTACATCGACCTGACACGTTACTGATATTTGGTTCTGTAAATACACCGCCAGTGCTTTTCGATTTTGCTTCCACAGCCAATTAGCAACCCGATACCCTTGTAGAGCATGACAACCTTTAAGGTAAAGTAATGGAATAGAATAAGCATCAATAGCGGGATCGCGTTCAACAACCGCACGAATATCATGAGCCGCAGCTTCAACAATATTACAATCGCTAGCAAACGCTTCTTCTATTACTTCACGTACCGCCATCGCAGGCATCGATGGTGTTGCCAGTTTATTGGCTAAAATATAACTCAATGCTGACGCTAAATTTTCATGCTTAATAATAGTCGCATGATAAAAACTGGCGAGCATAGGTTCTTGTTCGGCTTGCTGTCGTGCTTCCTGCTCTATCGCTAACCATAATTGATATTGTTGACATTTTTCCACAAGTCCCTCGGCTTCACTTATTATGTTAATCTTGTTAACGCTACCATTAATTATTCGTAGACAGGTAGAATTAATAGAATAACGTTGCCCAATAAAACACTAAACTAAATATTATTGTATTTTAGTACAGTTATAAAAAATAACGCGAGCCTAAGCTCGCGTTATTTAATAGATACCAGTTATCACCCTCAGCAAGCAACGTTATTCGTACTTTTTCTCACGTGCGAGTAAATCTTTCGCTGCTTCGTGAGCATCTTTACCAAGATAAAGTACTTGATAGATTTGCTCAGTAATTGGCATTTCGACTTGGTGTCGTTGTGCCAATAACCACACTTCTTTGGTATTACGATAACCTTCTACTATTTGACCAATATCCTGTTGTGCTTGCTCGACACTGCACCCATTACCGAGCGCCAAACCAAAGCGACGGTTACGTGATTGGTTATCGGTACATGTCAGTACTAAATCGCCTAAACCTGCCATGCCCATAAAGGTTTCAGGTTGCGCACCAAGTGCAGCACCCAGACGACACATTTCAGCTAAACCACGGGTAATTAACGCGGTACGTGCATTAGCACCAAAGCCAATACCATCTGACATACCCGCACCAATGGCAATCACGTTTTTAACTGCACCACCCAGCTGCATCCCAATAAAATCATTATTGCTATAAACACGAAATGTCTTATCGCAATGGATTTTTTGTTGCAAATCAACCACAAACTCAGTGTCAGGAGAAGAAACGGCAATCGCTGTTGGCATTCCTGCCGCTAATTCTTTAGCAAATGTGGGACCCGATAACACGGCTAACGGTATTTGTTCACCCAAAACCTCAACCGCAACATCTTTAAGTAAACGTCCAGTTTCAGGTTCAAGCCCTTTCGTTGCCCAGCAAACACGAGAGTCTGGACGTAAAAAAGGTTTCATTTGTGCCAGTACCCCACCAAAGACATGGCTTGGTACCACCACTAACACATCACGACTACCTTCAACAGCAGCCTGTAAATCAGCGGTTAGAATTAACGATTCAGGAAAACTAACACCAGGAAGAAACGCTTCATTGGCACGATCGATTTCCAATTGTGCCATATGGTGTGGCTCATGGCCCCACAAAATGACATTGGCACCATTTCTGGCTAATGCAATTGCTAATGCTGTCCCATAAGATCCAGCGCCTAACACTGCCATCGAAATCGTATTATTAACGTTCATCATATTGGTCACTTTTACAAATTAAGCTTCTGAATTAGCAGTATTTGCTTCAGCTTGGTTTTCTAAGTAGCTCATGAATAATGCATCAAAATTTACTGGTGCAAGGTTCAATTGTGGGAACGTACCTTTAACAACTAAGCTAGAAATTGTTTCACGAGCATATGGGAACAAAATGTTCGGGCAGAATGCGCCTAGGCAATGTGCTAGTTGTGGTGCTTCCATACCAGCAATAGTGAAAATACCCGCTTGCTGCACTTCACATAAGAACGCATTCTCTTCTTCGTTCTTAACCGTTACAGTTAAACGAAGCACCACTTCATATACACCTTCAGCTAATTCACGGCTTTGAGTATCAAGATCCAATTTTACATCAGGATTCCATTCTTTTTGGAATACGTCAGGTGAATTTGGCGCTTCAAAAGACACATCTTTTAGGAATACGCGTTGAATTTGGAAGTTTTGTTGCGCTTCGGTATTTGCTGCTTCAGCCATTTTTGGAGTCCTTTAAAAATACTCGCTACCACGAGTTATTAATTATACTTGCAACTGTGAACACCACAGACTACATCAATTTGAATCGTCACTTCACACTCAATAAGCTGCAAAATAACTTCGAATATATTTATTTTTTCTTACTTGCAACAAGCGGTAAGTTTGCTTCATTCCAAGCAATAAGACCGTCTTTTAAAACATTAACGTTAGTAAAACCATCTTTACTTAACTGATTTGCAGTCTCTTGTGACGTTTGACCCGTCTTACATACAACAATAATTGGGGCTGCTTTGTGTTTTTCAAGCTCTGGCGTGTTTTGACGTTGAATTTGGCTTGGTAAAATGTGAACTGAGCCTACAATATGACCTTTACGGAATTCATCACGATTACGGATATCAAGAAAAACACCCTCTTCGTTATTCACTAATGCTGTCGCTTCATTAATGCCAATTGTTGTATATTTAGCATTTTTCTCTTTTACCATCATGCTAATTAGTGCAATAACAATACCAATCCAAGCCAATGATAAAACAGGGTTACTAGTTAAAAATTCAATATATTGATGCATTTACTTTACTCTGTTGTCATGATTCACTACAGCAAGCCATGAAATTACGGTTTAAAAAAATGAGTGTGAGTATACCTAGGTTGCTAATCTTGTAACAGCGACCTTGAGTATAAAAGCTTATTGGCTGATGACCTATCAATGAAATAGGAAAAAACTGTGATCCAGAGCTTACACTTTGATGAATAAATGCTTATATTCGATAGAAAGCACAAACAGGCAAGCGATGATTTAGTTACATCTACTGCTACTGCTTTGATGTGCTTTTGTAGTAAAATCGTGATAATTATTATATCAATTACCTTAAGCGGTGTTTAAGACACTAAGCCCATTAAGGTAATTCATATATTTTTATTAATTCGAAGAGGGACAGAATATGTCTGCGAAGAAACCACTTGCACTTGTAATTTTAGATGGCTGGGGCTACCGCGAAGATAACTCAGATAATGCGATTGCGAACGCTAATACACCCGTAATGGATGCATTAATGGCGAACAATCCTAATACGCTTATCGCTGCGTCAGGCTTAGAAGTCGGTCTACCTGAAGGCCAAATGGGTAACTCTGAAGTAGGTCATACCAATATCGGTGCCGGCCGCGTGGTATATCAAGATCTTACTCGTATCACTAAAGCGATTGGCGATGGTGAGTTTTTTGAAAATGAAGCGCTAGTTAATGCGATTGATAAGGCAGTAACTACAGGTAAAGCGGTTCATATCCTAGGTCTTGTTTCTCCTGGTGGCGTACACAGCCACGAAGACCATATTGCAGCAGCAATTGAAATGGCCGCTAACCGTGGCGCAGAAAAAATCTACCTGCACGCATTCCTTGATGGCCGTGATACACCGCCACGTAGCGCACAGCACTCTCTTGAGCGTTTCGATGCCCTATTTGCAAAACTAGGTAAAGGCCGTACTGCATCTCTAGTAGGTCGCTACTACGCAATGGATCGTGATAACAACTGGGATCGCGTTGAAGTAGCTTACAACCTACTAACAGCAGCTAAAGGTGAATTTACCTTTGCTAACGCAACTGAAGGTCTAGCTGCCGCTTATGAGCGTGGCGAGAATGATGAGTTCGTTAAAGCAACAGAGCTACGCACTGCAGACCAAGAAACAGCATTCATTGCTGATGGCGATAGCGTTATCTTCATGAACTACCGTGCTGACCGTGCGCGTGAAATTACTCGTACATTTGAGCCTGGCTTTACTAGCTTTGAGCGTGCACAGTTCCCACAACTAGCTGACTTCGTAATGCTAACCCAATATGCGGCAAACATTGAGTTAACAACCGCTTTTGCTCCTGCAAGCTTAGAAAATACACTAGGTGAGTGGCTATCGAAGAAAGGCAAAAAACAGCTTCGTATTTCTGAAACAGAAAAATACGCACACGTTACTTTCTTCTTTAATGGCGGTAAAGAAGACGAATTTGAAGGCGAATCACGCTCACTAGTGGCATCTCCAAAAGTAGCTACTTACGATCTTCAACCTGAAATGAGTTCACCTGAACTAACTGAAAAATTAGTTGCTGCAATTAAGAGCGGCGAGTTTGACGTAATTATTTGTAACTACCCTAACGGTGACATGGTCGGCCACACCGGTATTTACGATGCTGCCGTTAAAGCGTGTGAAGCTCTCGATAGCTGTGTAGGTCAAGTTGTTGCTGCAATTAAAGAAATGGATGGTCAGCTATTAATTACTGCTGACCACGGTAACGCAGAAATGATGGTTAACCCAGAAACGGGTGGTATTCATACTGCACACACTAATTTACCAGTGCCTTTAATTTATGTAGGTAATAAAGACCTCGATCTTAAGCCAAACGGTAAGCTATCTGATCTAGCACCAACTATGCTATCGCTAACAGATATCGAAATCCCTGCAGAGATGTCTGGTCAGGTGCTATACAATCTGAAATAATTATCCCATGCGGGATATTATCAATAGACACCTCAACCTAAAAATCCGCGCCAGTGCTTTATGCACTGGCGCTTTTCTATGCGTGGTATTTGCAGTCCCATGTGCAGCATCCAGTCAAAAACAGCTTGATGGCGTAAAACAGGAAATATCACGCCAAAAAAATCAGCTCGACAATAAACAGCAAAACTATGCTGCCTTACAAAAAAAACTAAAACAACACGAACTGGACATTGCTCAAACTGCTAATAAAATCCACCAAACCAATGATTTGCTGGTAAGAACAACCCAGTCAATTACCAAGCTTGAACAGCACCAACAGCATCTACAACAACAACAACAGCAACAAATTGGCGTACTAAAAAACTTAATAGATGCACAATATCGCCAAGGTAATAATAGTGACATCGCGAATCTTCTTAGTGGCGAAAATTCAGCAAAATTAGATCGTATGACAACCTATGCTGAATATGTCAGCAAGGCACGTGCGACAGCTATTGATGCGTTAGATGCAACCAAAACAGAATTACAACTTAAAATTCATGCCCTTGCTGAACAGAAAAATGAACACCAGCAAGCACTCACAGAGCTTAACCAGCAAAAGCAGCAGCTTGATGATCAACAGCAATCACGTCAACTAACGCTTAATAAAATAAAATCACAAATCCACTCCAGCACCGAAGCATTAGCTGACTTACGCTCTGATGAGCAAAATATGTTAAAGGCGATAGCAAAAGCGAAAGCCGAAGCCATTGCACGCGCCAAAGCTGAAGCCGCTGCACGCGCTAAAGCTGAAGCTCAAGCTCAAGCCCGAATTGCGGCCGCCAAAGAAGCAAAAGCCAAAGCGATTGCAGAAGCTCAAGCTAAACAGCTCAATGCGCGCTATGCGAAAATGCAAGTCCCAATGGACGGACTCGCGAGCCACAAAGGTAAGCTAGTATGGCCATTGCGAGGTCCTATCATTCACAACTATGGTGCGCCATTACAACGTGAACTGCATTGGAAAGGTATGGTGATCAGTCAACCGATTGGTAGCCAAGTAAAAGCGACTTACTCAGGTAAAGTGGTCTTTGCCGATTGGTTGCGTGGCTATGGTCTAATGATTGCAATTGATCATGGTAGAGGTGATATGAGTTTCTATGGTTATAACCAAACGTTACTGAAGAAAATTGGCGATACCGTTCAAGCAGGTGAGCCAATAGCTTTAGTTGGTGACAGTGGAGGCCAAGAACAGCCCGGATTGTATTTCCAGATCCGCCGTAAAGGTACCCCAGTAGATCCACGCCCATGGTTACGACGCTAATTTAACAGCCAAAACGAAAAAGGTTGGTCATCAGACCAACCTTTTTTAATTACAATTCACTCTTAGTGATGTTCTTGTTCTAAATACTGTTGTTCTTGTTCTAAATAATAGTGCTGCAAGGTTGTTACCCGCTGCTGACCAAGCTCTGTCGCCAATGGTCGCACGATATTCAGCATCTGCTGCACACCATGATAAATCACGGTTTGAGTAATTTTAGCACCCGCTACTTGAGTGGTTTGATAACTGATCCACGATGAAGCCACCAGTTTTAACGTATCAGCTAATACTTTAAGATCAACATCCGCCAATGCCAGCAAACCTGCGTCACGAAAATTGATCATGATTTGACTAATGTTAACCTGCAACTGGGTTTGTACCGTTAAATATTTATGTTGTAAATCAGCATCTCGACGTAAAATATCAGGCAAATTAGCGTAAAAAAATCGATAGCGCCACATCAACAAAAATACCGCATCCAAGTAACGTAACAAACTCTCTTCGATTGCCTCAACTACATCAATAGGTTCAAAACTTATTTTTAAATCAATGGCATATTGATCAAATATGCAATGGATAATCTGCTCTTTATTCCGAAAATGATAATACAAATTACCAGGACTGATCCCTAAATCGGCAGCAATATGATTGGTGGTTACATTGGGTTCACCATGTTCATTAAATAATGCCAATGCTGCATGAATAATTCGATCGCGGGTTTTCATTTTATTATCATCCTTCGCCCTTGCAGTGGATATAATGTTATCATAAATTAATGTTTTTCAGTTTAGTAAGGCAATAAAAACCATGCCTTTATCTAACTTGATAAATAATAATTAATCGTTATCGAATTAATTATGACTTAATATTGATAACTAAAATAAACAATCAAATACACTATGGCACCACAAGCGCCAACACTATAACTTCGTGAGATAGACGTAATTTATATGACTAAAAACCATTACGATAAGCAAGCCTATAACCCTCAATTTGAGTGGTCTTTTGTGCACCCGCGTTATTGGGGAACATGGATCGCAGTGATCATTGCTTCACTATTAAGTTTGCTACCTCATGGCGCTCGCCGCTCACTGGCTACAGTTTTTGCTAAACAAGCAATTAAGCTTAAAAGTGGAGCCAATCATCGCGCACGCGTTAACCTAAAAATGTGTTTTCCTGAGAAATCAGACGCAGAGCGAGAATCTATTTTATTACAAAACTTGATCACCGCAGGTAGTTTCCTCTCAGGTTTCGCCTCGTTATCTATACGCAATAAAGCATGGCTTGAGCAGCATACCGTTATTCGCGGCATGGACAACCTCACCAACCTTACCGATCAACAACAAAGCGTTATTCTATTAGTACCGCATACGTGGGCGATTGATATTCCAGCAGTCCTGCTTGCCTCGCGCGGATTACCCGTTTCTGCGATGGCAAAAAAACAAAAAAATCCAGTTTCAGATTGGCTAATGCATCGTCAACGCGTGCAATATGGCGGCCGTGTTTATGAACGCAGTGGTGGTATTAAACCTTTTATTAAATCAGTTCGTGAAGGTTATTTAGGTTATTACCTACCGGATGAAGATTTAGGCCCTGAGCATAGCGTGTTCGTGGATTTCTTTGGCACCACCAAAGCAACAATGGCCGGCTTAGGTCGACTATCAAAATTAAGCCGCGCTAAAATTGTACCGCTCTTTGCAATGTACAATAGTGAAACGGGTATATATGAATTGGATTTTTATCCTGCCCTACCCTTTCCAGCAGAAACCGAAGAACAAGATGCACGGATGATGAATCAATGTATTGAACAGTATGTTAACCAACGCCCAGAACAATACATGTGGATTCTACGTTTATTGAAGACACGTCCGAATAATGATGAGAAGCCTTATGATAAAAGATAAGTTCGCATTTCTATTAATCATCCTTCCTTTCACGTGGATGGTAAGTGGTCAATTTGTATTTGAAAATGGTGATAAGATTCTTGTCATTATTACGCTTATAGCTCTTGTAACGATATTACTTAGATATGGTTTGGCACCATTTAGAAGTAACATTAAAAATAATTCTTATATATACCTAATAATTACTCTATCATTTATATCTATTGTTTATAACTATTACTATCATTCATATATTATTAATATTCGCTCCGCACTATGCTTCATCCTTTATTTTTCTTTTATTCCACTAAATGTAATTTCTAATAAAGTAATAACATACAGTATTTTTATTGGTAGTATCAGTGCTGCAATTTTCGCATTCTGGCAAAAAAATATATTACATTTAGACCGAGCAGCATGGCAATTAAATGCGATCCCTTATGCGACATGCTGTTTAATGTTAATGATCGCAGCTATCATGCTTACTATCATATATAAAGAAAAGAAAGAAATATTATTAATCTCAGCATTATCAATAGCAATCTCTTTTTATGCTATTATTTTAACTGAAACACGCGGGGTTTTAATTGCTGCATTCTCCATTTTCTTATGTTTACTTCTATACATTTTTACCACAAAAATACCTATTAAAATAAAAATAACTGTTATTACTCTTTTAATTACTATAACAGCAATTGGTATATATTCGACCAAAGATCGACTGATTAATGCAACGGTTCAGGGTTTATCTCAATATGAACAAGGTAATGACTCATCAAGTTCTGGTGGAAGGTTAGCAATGTGGAAAGCAGCATTGTTGCTTATCCCTCAAAAACCCATTGAAGGGTTTGGTGATAATTTTGAACCGGCTATAACAAAATTACACCAAGAAAATAAAATTAGCTCACAACTTTATAACTTAAAACTACAGCATTTTCATAATCAGTTTATTGATACTACTGTAAAACATGGAATAATAGGTTTAGTATTGTTATTGTTATTGTTATTATTTCCTTTTTATATATTACGAAAAAAACAATACTCTAAAGAAAATATATTAGCTATATTTCTATTAACTATTGGTATAGTTGTAAGTGGATTAACTGATGTGCCACTTGAACACAAACAAGTGTTTGTTCTATATATAGTTTTTATTTATATGTTTCTAAAAAGGTCATATCAAGCATAAAATAAATAATAAAGACACCATTTATATAATTATGGTGCCTTTAAATTATTTACTAATATTAATAAATAATTTAATATACTTTCTGGCAATATTAGTTGCCGCATATTTAGGGTATGTTTTTTCAAAATCTATTTTAGCATCACCTAATAATAAATCATTAATTTTATGTGCTATATTTTCAGGGGTCGCTTCTTTTACTAAATAGTGTTTCAGTTCGCCTGACATAATTTCAGCAGGACCTGAATGACAATCAACACTTATGATTGGTGTATGACAAATTAAAGCTTCTACTAATACATTTCCAAACCCCTCAGTTTCAGAGGTTAAAATCAACGCTTGAGCTTTGTTTATTATAGGAAATGGATTATCATAAAAAGGTAATATAAATACTCTATCATTAAGTTCTAATTTATCGATTAAATTAAGTAAACGTTTTTTATATTCTTCACAACCGTCACCAACAATAAATAATTTTATATTTTTATCTATTAAAGTATAAGCATTAATTAATAACTCCAGTCTTTTTTCTTTGGCTAAGCGTCCAATATAACAAATATACTCATTATCATAAAAAAATGTATCTAATGGTTGTTTCGCTAATTTTTTTATTTCTTGAATATCAAATGGATTATAAATAGTAGAAATACTATGATAACAACTTGTAATTGATGAAATAAATTCAGCCATACCTTTAGAAACACAAATGATATGCTTTTTATTGACCTTTTTTGATAGCTTTAAACGATATTTTATTTTTTTAAGATAATTTTTACTTTCATAACTTGTTTTATCACAACTATGCTGCTGAATAATAATACGAGGATCATCAAGTACAGAAACTATATTAATAGTATCACCATGAGTACATAAAATAACATCAAACCTATGCTTCAAATCCTCTTTATACAACCACTTTGAAAAAATTGGCGCATATTTTATTATTTTCTTATATTTAATTTCTTTAGGGATATTAAGTACATGAATATTTATATCAGTTCCTATTTCCAACTCTTTTTCTGCATCTAAACAAATAAAGTCACACTGATGCCCTAAGGTAATAAATTCTTTAGCTAATCGTAAGGCGACAACTTGCACGCCTTCAATTTTCAAATCTCGTAAAAAAAAACCGATTCTCATGCTAATGCCTTTAAAATAGTTGAACGAGCCAAAACTAAATCTTGCCAATCAAACTCATGAACATGAACACTATCATCACTACAAAATGGCTGTCGATTTAATAAACATTGTGAATGATTTCCTAATGGTTTCCATTCTTCATAATTTTGCATATTCTGTCGATATACACCAATAACAGGTTTATTAATTGCTGAAGCCATATGTACGACAGCAGTATCTGGCGTAAAAGTAAAATCCGCAATATTAATAATGGCTAATGACATTTCAAAACAAGCTAACTGCTGAGGTAATATAATTGCAGGATCATTTAAAATAGTAACTAATGATCCAGTGAATTTTTCCTCATTCGGGGTCGGTATAATAATCAACAAATCCTGTGGAAATTGCTGCCGCCATCGTATAAGTAACATCTTCGCTTGCTCAAATGAAAATCGTCGATATTTACCCGAGCCAAAGAAATTAATGGCAACAACATTATTGTAGGTGAGTTTTGTTCGACTTACTAACTGTTGTAGTTCAACTTTTTTCACCAAAAAATCAGGCGTTGGTAAACCATTTATCTTACCTATGGCTTGATCTACCAATAATTGGGCTGCCGCAATATATCTTTCTTTAAAATGATGGTATTTATTATCAATATTAACATCAAATAATGCATATTTTTGGCGGTTAAAACCTAAATAATGTTTTGCTTTAAATTTTGATAATAAGTAAATATCTTTATAGCTACAATGTGTACCAAGATCGATAAAAAGATCAAATTTACCCATATTATTCTGAATAATCTGATCTCTTTTTTCTTTACTATAAATGATGTAATTATCTGCAGGAGCTGCTTTATTTAACCATGATTTTGTGGTTAAACCAGTTAATACCGTAATGTGAATATCAGGGCGATACTGGCGTAAAATTTTAATAAAATTACCACACATCATCGCATCACCTAACTTATCATCCCACCGTAAGATAACAATATTCTTAATATTTGATTTATCAAAAATTAGGTTATGAGTGCGTTTATCATATTTTTTAATATACAAATTAAGCTTTAATACTTTTATTTGATTACGAATACAACGCCATTTCGCTTTGACTCTTTTTACTATTTGCATATAAACCTAACTCTAGCCCGCCAAATAACACTAATTTTGATAAAATAGCAGTGTTCTCAATCACAGATACAATTTTATTATCGAGATCTTATGTTTATTCTTGAACAAAGCATTGCTGTATATAATCGCATAAATGTTATACATCACTCAACAATGTAAATAAATATTATGAATAAACACATCAACAGATACCATAAATTCATCACTTCTTTGCAAAAAAATACGTGTCTATTATGGTGCTTTGAAAATTTAACCAACGTTACACCAGATTTATGTTCCACAGCATAAAACAATTTCACCCGCTAATGCTTTTCGACCTCGATGTAAAATAAAGGCAGCTTCATTAGGTTAGTCCATCAACAACATCGATTACCTCACACCCAAATCATTAAGCATTATTATGATATCAGACCTTCTTTCAATTACTGATTCAAAACTAACAAGCAAAACTTGAATCTTAATTTTATGATTAAATATCACATATAAAACAAATAGTTACAACAACTGCCAAAATTAAACATTAATACTACTTTAATTCATTTCAAAGAAAATATTAAGCCTTAATTCCATAATCTTCATAGCTATTGTAACCTATAAATATGCATATAAACATTTATAGGCATTAATGCAATTTAGATTATTTAATATTGGGATATGTGATGAAAATTATGGTAATTAGTTCCTATATCGATGCATGGAACAGCGTTAGACCTGAAGCTGAGATGATTATTTCAATGGCAGAACAAGGACATCATATTACTGTCGTTACTCAAGGTAATGCGCCGTACGTATCTCGTTTTCGAGATAAAGGATTAACAGTGATTGATGCTTATCCGCATAAAAAAATATGCTGTAAAACCATAACAATAATTCGTAATGAGCTAAAGAAATATCAATACGATATCGTTTATGCAACCAACTCACGTACCATTCCAAATGCAGCTTTTGCTTGTATCGGTTTTCCTGCCACAAAACTCGTTACTTACCGAGGCACGGTCGGAGGATTATATCGTCATGATCCCAGTGCGTATTTAACCCACCTTCATCCTCGCGTAAACGGTATTTCATGTGTGGCCGATAAAGTGCGTGAAGATGTAGCCAAGCAAGTATGGTCAAACAAAAATAACGTGGTTGCTATCCACAAAGGGCATGATTTAGCTTGGTACCAAACTCAAGCAGCCAATTTAAGCGCACTTAATATCAATACCGATGATTTTGTTATTATTTGTGTTGCAAATGCACGCCCAAGCAAAGGGGTACATGTATTATTAGAAGCGATGCAATACTTAGAGAAAGAACCTAATATTCATTTATTACTGGCAGGCCGTGGTATTGATACTGCCGCTAATCAACAATTAGCCCAACAAGCGCCTTACCCTAATAATATTCACTTTCTAGGCTACCGAACTGATGTGCCTGAACTCATGGCAGCAGCAAATGTACAGATTCAACCCTCAGTCAGTGGTGAAGGTCTACCAAAAACTGTTATTGAAGCAATGGCAATGGCTATACCTTCAATTGTTACAACTACGGGGGGTAATGCTGAAATAGTAAAGGATGGTGTCAGTGGATTTGTAGTTGAAACTAATAATGCTCACGTGATTGCCGATAAGATCTGCTATATTTATCACCATGCTACTGAAGCAAAGATCATGGGATTAACAGCGCAACACTATATCGCGACTACGCTTTCCGTTGAAAATACAGCACAGCAACACCTAGCTTTTTTTGAGCGTTTATTAAAGCAATAAGTTATTACTCGACAACAAAGCATAATCCTGTTGCTTATTGCTGGCAGGATTATTTATTAACTGATACTTTTTTCTGACGTTGTTGTAATCGACGTTTATTTTCTAAACGTGCTGGAAAAACATATAAACAGCGCTGCAAAAATAACTTACATTGTGCAAAGATAGGATATTGAAGATCAAAATTAGAATCACAATATTTTTGATAAAGTTGCTGCCACTCTTTAAATTGCCAATGAGCAACTTTGCCTTTAGTTCGAGAAACACGTGCTTTTACTACAAATTTACGGCATAAACCAACACCGACTTGTTGTGGATCGGCAATCACAAAGTTATTCGCAAAGCAACGATCAGAAAAAATTTGTTTTTCTGGGTTATTATCAAGCAATCCATTTAAAGTAAAACTCTGATCAAATTGCTGCATTGCTCGAATAAATAGCATCTGAGTACAATCGATCGAATAATCAGGAAAGCCAATATTATAAGGTGTGTCTTTCGTCGCGATAAAATCTTCGATTAATGGCATCTTCCAACAAGCAATCACATCCTCGGTTCGACCAAAATAAAAGAAATCACTCATATGAAATACAACAGGTAAACCTTTGGCATAACGACGAGTAAAGGTATTAATCACAACAACTCTTTCATTAAAAAAACGATCTTCATTACACCGCTTTGGAAAGGCTTGTTGCAAATGCAAAAATGCATCAGAGATTAAATAATTGTCGCTACGTAACTTCATCGTATAAGGCGTTGTAACATGATGTAACCCATCCAGTGTCGAAACAATCTGACGATTATTATTAAACATCTGTGGTGTTCCATCTACATTATAAGCACGTATATTGGTTCCAGGATCATCACATAATACTAACTGATCATAATCTAAATCGGTAAGATCTTGATTGTGCCAAGTTGATAGAATTATCTTTGCTCCTGGTAAAAATTGACGTACAGAATTCAAGCACTTTTGAGTGATCCCTAACTCTTGCTCTCTATCACTAAAAGTTTGAACTGGCCCTTGAACCACAACAGTTATATCTTTAGGGCTTATCTCTTGTTTATTATTCATTACCGATCCACTGTTTAATACTCTTTAATTAATCACCACATATCACTACGTATTAAATACCTCGTTCAAGAGTGAATTATATTTTAACTGATAACAACTAGGTATCCTAGTTAACATTGGTTTCTTTAGTTATTATAATTAGCTCTTATCTAAATGATAATAAAACTAAAAATCTACAATGCTTATTCTTGATAAACTTTAGTACTGTTATTAACAATAAATAAAAGAACGCTTCTTAAAAAGGAAATTAACATCTCATGAAAAAATTGGTTATCGATCTAGATGGAACACTAACAACCGCAAACACTACTGATTACCGACTTGTTGCACCTAATTGTGACGTTATAAACAAACTAATAGAATACCGACAGCAAGGATTTAGTATCACTATTTTTACTGCTCGTAATATGCGCACCTATGAAGGCAATATTGGAAAAATAAACATTCATACTCTACCAATTATTGTAGAATGGCTTGATAAATATAATGTACCTTATGATGAAATCATCGTTGGTAAACCATGGTGCGGTCATGACGGGTTCTATATTGACGATCGTGCGATTCGCCCTTCTGAATTCACATCACTTTCAGTTGATAAAATCAATAGCTTACTTGATAAGGAAAAAATAAAGTGTTCTTAATTATGTCAGCAGCATATGTTGATCAGGATTTAAAATCTGAATTTGGAAATATACCACCAAGTTTATTACCACTTGGAAACCGCCGTTTATTTCAACATCAAATCGCGGCGGCCCCCAAAGAAAAAACACTTTATTTAAGCCTACCTGAATCTTATGACTTACCTGATATTGATGCCCAATGGCTTCAACTGCATAATGTTACTGTGCTTGAAATTCCTGATGATATATCACTAGGGGCTTCACTTGTTATCGCTTTAAATCTCATCGATAAACCCATTAATACCAGCCTTGAAGTCTTATTTGGTGATACATTAATTTCACCTCTACCTACGATTGAAGATTCAATCACTGTCTCTCAAGTAGAAGATAGCTATAATTGGTCGGCAGTAACAAATAGCAAACACCATTGGATTCAGAACGTTGATAACGATCTTGACCATACTGAAAATAATGTTGTCAGTGGCTATTTTAACTTCAGCCAACCTCGCCAACTTATTCGTTGCATTACCCAAAGCCGTTGGGACTTTCTTGAAGGCTTAAATCGCTACAATCAATTAATTGGTTTAACGACTGTCCATACGACTGACTGGCTCGATTTTGGCCATGTAAATACTTATTATCGCTCAAAAGCAAAATTTACCACTCAACGAGCCTTTAACCAATTAAAGATATCACCAGAATGGTGTGAAAAAAGCAGTATTAATGGATTAAAAATTCAAGCCGAGGCTAATTGGTTCGAACACCTACCGCCAATGATGCGTAATTATATTCCGCAATATATGGGTCACTATGAGGAGCAAGGCATTTTCAGTTACCGTCTTGAGTACCTCCACCATACCACCTTAAATGAATTATTCGTTTTTGCTAATTTGCCTTCCATCATATGGCGCCAGATCATCAATAGTAGTTTGTCTTTTTTAACTACGTGCCAACACCACTTACAACCAAATGATCAACCAGCAGCTTCATTGGAACAATTATTTGGTGAAAAAACATCACAACGCCTTAATGATTTTTGCCAAGACCGTGATTTGTCTTTAACCACAACTTGGTGCTATAACAACCAACACCCTATTTCATTGCAACAATTAGTCACTGATAGCCATCAACATCTGCCAAAACCAGCAGCTTTTGCCACTATCATGCATGGTGATTTTTGTTTTAGTAATATTTTATATGACTTTAGAACCAATCGTATAAAAACTATCGATCCTCGAGGAATGACACCTGATGGCACCATGACTTTATTTGGGGATATTCGTTATGATTTAGCTAAATTAAGTCACTCAATTCTTGGTTTATATGACTGGATTATTGCGGGCTATTATCATGTAAATATTACTGATAATACCATACTTTTTAATGTCGCAGGCTTTGAACAACATCAAGAAAATCAGCTGCTTTTCATTGAACTAGTGCGTGATAAATTTAACTTATCAGCAGTAAATCTATACGCAATGCAAATTCAATTATTTCTGTCAATGCTGCCACTCCATGCTGATGACCCTCGCCGTCAGGATGCTTTAATGGCAAATGCCTTCCGCCTTCATCAACTAATGGTAGAACATACTTTATGATCGTTATTCCAATGGCAGGATTAAGCTCTCGTTTTTTCAATGCTGGCTATACTCAACCTAAATATATACTAGAAGCACATAATGAAAGTTTATTTGATCATGCAGTAAACAGCTTCGCTGCTTTATTTGAAACGGAGTTGTTTGTCTTTATTATTCGAGATGTTTACCAAACTCGCCAGTTTGTTGAAACACGCATTAATGCCCTTGGTATCAAGCAATTCCATATCACGGTTCTTAATCAAGAAACACGAGGACAGGCAGAAACTGTCGCGTTAGGGCTTACCGAGATTAACTATCAAGGTCCGATTACTATTTTTAATATTGATACCTTCCGCCCACACTTTAATTATCCCGATCTCACGATGTTAGGGGATGGCTACTTGGAAGTATTTGAAGGCAGTGGTGATAACTGGTCATTTGCCAAACCAGAAAAAATCGGTTCTACACAAGTTATCGAAACCGCAGAAAAAAGGCCAATATCAAACCTTTGCTGTACAGGTCTTTATTATTTTGCGGATATAAATGACTTTCATTATGCCTATAATAATTATATTTCTCAGCCAATATCTGAATGGGAAAAAGGCGAACTATATGTCGCCCCGCTTTACAATGCTCTAATTAGTAAAGGTAAAAAAATCCATTATCATCAGATAGATCGCGAGCAAGTTATTTTTTGTGGTGTTCCCCAAGAGTATCTCGATTTCTTAAATCAGTAATTAGTTCACAACAACTACACAGCCTGAGAACCTTAACCTGGTAAATTATTTATGACTAAAATTTTAATCATCGGTCCATCCTGGATTGGCGACATGGTAATGTCGCAATGCCTCTATATTGAATTAAAAAAACAACATCCAGATTGTATCATTGATGTAATGGCACCAGGTTGGTGTAAAACCGTATTGGCACGCATGCCAGAAATAAATCAGACCATTGAAATGCCACTTAATCATGGTGACTTCAATTTCTTTGCTCGCTACCAATTAGGCAAGATATTACGTGATAACCATTATGATCACGCTTATATTCTACCAAATTCGGCAAAATCAGCCTTGATCCCATTCTTCGCAAATATACAAACTCGTACTGGCTGGAAAGGTGAAATGCGTTATGGCCTACTTAATGATTTACGTAACAACAAAAAATCATTTAATTTAATGATTGAACGTTACATTTCATTAGCACATCCCGCATCGGCAATGACGGGTTCAGGTTGCCTAACAGATATGCCATTTCCTACTCTAACTGTTGACACTAATAATCAACAACAAGTAATTGAAAAATTTAATATTAACCAAAATCGCACTTCAATTGCATTATGCCCAGGTGCAGCTTATGGCTCAGCTAAATGCTGGCCTATAGATCACTACACTTCAGTCGCTAAAAGTCTTATCGAAGCGGGCTGTAATATTTTATTATTTGGCTCCGATAATGAAAAAAAATTAACCGATCAAATTGAAAAGTCTTTATCTAATGATGCCCAACATTACTGTCATAACTTAGCAGGTAAAACATCACTCACAGACGTTATCGATCTGCTTGCATCATGCTCAACGGTTATCGGCAATGACTCAGGCTTAATGCATGTTGCAGCAGCGGTGCAGTGTAATGTGGTTGCTCTTTATGGGCCAACAACACCAAATTACACTCCGCCATTGACTGATAAAAAAGTTATTTTACACACTGATATTAGTTGTCGACCTTGCTTTAAACGAGAATGTCCTTTGAAGCATAATAAATGCATGACAGAAATATCACCACAACAAGTCATCGCTGCAATTAATAATCTAAAAGCATTATGATTCGAACGCTATATACCCTATTGCTCTCATTAGCTGCTCCTATATTATTATGGGGGCTTTATCGAACCAAACCGGGAAAACCTGCTTTTGGTGCGCGTTGGAAAGAGCATTTTGGTTTTACTCCTCGCCTCGCCACGACAACTGCACCTATTTGGATCCATGCGGCTTCTGTTGGTGAAGCTATCGCGATTGTGCCTGTCATCAAAGCACTCAAACAAGCCTATCCAGAGCAAGCTATTGTCGTAACCACAACCACCAGCACTGGCGCTGAACAAGTGGCTAAATTAGGCGAATTAGTTGAACATCGTTACATGCCAATTGATTTTGCTTGGTGTGTTCGCGGTTTTTTAAACACTATCAAACCCAAATTATTCCTTATCGTTGAAAAAGAATTATGGCTCAATACCTTAACTTGTGTTCATCAACAAAAAATTCCGACGATTATTGTTAATGCGCGCTTATCAGAGCGCTCAGCCAAACGCTATCAATCGTTTAGTTTCTTTACTCATCAATTGCTCAATAAAATAGATAAAATCTTATGCTTGCATGATGATGACGCCCAGCGCTTTATCGCCATTGGCGCACAACAACATCAAATCGCGGTTACTGGCTCAATCAAATACGACATCACCATTGCAAATACCGTTTTTGAGCACGCTCAGAATCTGCGCCAGCAACTGGGTGCTCAACGACCAATTTTCGTGGCGGCGAGTACCCATCAAGGGGAAGATGAGCAAGTACTCGATGCTTATCAAGCCGTGCTACAACAGTATCCAGATGCGATGGTCATTATTGTGCCTCGCCATCCGCAACGATTTGATAGTGTTGCCAAACTGGCAATAGAACGAGGATTAACGGTTCACCGCCGTACAGACACCACCCCAATTAAAGCGAACACTCAGTTATATCTCGCAGATACAATGGGGGAAATGTTAGTCATGCTAGCGACAGCTGATGTGACGTTTATGGGGGGAAGTTTAGTCGGAGAAAAGGTCGGTGGGCATAACTTATTAGAGCCAGCCGCGGTTGCAAAACCCGCAATTACAGGCCCTAGTTTTTATAATTTTGAAGATATCACTCAACAACTATTAGCCGCAGGAGCGATTGAAATCTGTCAAAATAGCCACCAGCTCGCACAGCAACTGGTGACATTATTTAATGATCCCGAGCGTCAACAACACATGGGCGCACAAGGACAAAAGATAGTGATTGAAAACCAAGGCGCAGTGAATAAAACCATCGCCAATATTCATTTTTACTTAGATAATGATTAATTAATCACTACTTATCATTAACCAATAGTAATGCGAAGCTGACTTTTGGACGCATAACCATCACACAAAGCGTTCCAATCATCTTCGCACCACTTAATCGCACGTTTATCGACCTCTTTGAGGAAAGAACGCTTTAAACGTGCCAAATTATCCACTTTCCAATCATCGCCCTCACGGCAATCACACTTATCAAAATCAATCAGCCACGGCTGCTGACCATCATCTAATAAAATATTATGGGCATTTAAATCCGTGTGACACACTTGCAAATCATGCATCTTACCGATCATTTCACCAATATCACGCCACACTGTCGCGGCTAATGTCTGGCTTTGTAGCTGTGCGACTAAATCATGGCTATTGGCAATTTTCTCAACCAAAATATCCGCTTTATAGGCCATGCCTTTTTTAACGGCACGCGCGGCAATAGGTCGAGGTACATTTACCCCACCGTCACGTAATAATTTTAACAATGCTAATTCAGCACCGCTGCGGGTTGTATTCCAATCGGTAAACCAATAACGATCATTGTTCACTTTAGCAAACAGCCCACCACGATGATAATGACGCAATGCCATTTCCAATTTTTCATCGGCAACAAACCATGTTGTACCACGCCCTTTGGCAGAGCCAATAACTGCATCACGCTGACGCCAATACTCAATATCAAAGCAACCATGCGGATCTGCACTTAGATAATCGCTATCAAACCAAATGGCCTGGTTGTTACTGATAATTTCCTGCACTACAGCCTCTCTCGCATTTATTGTTGAATATTTTACAATTTCAATGGCTAGCGGCATAATTCACTAACCACTTTTAATAAGGTAACCCCATGGCTCTGTTCTCAACGCCACCACGTTCAATTTGTATCTTACGCTTGTCTGCTATTGGTGACGTTTGCCATGCGATTGCTGTCGTCCAAGCGATCCAACGCCAGTGGCCAACCACTGAAATCACGTGGGTTGTCGGTAAAGTTGAAGCACAATTAGTCAATGCATTACCCAATATTACGGTGATCAGTTTTGATAAAAAAGCCGGCTGGCATGGCATTAAACAGGTTTGGCAACAACTCAAATCACAACGTTTTGATGCGCTATTGGATATGCAAGTCGCCTTACGTGCAAGTGTACTATCTTTAGGGATTAAAGCTAAGTATCGCGTTGGGTTTAGTAAAAACCGCACCAAAGAAGGTCAATGGCTGTTTACTAATAAACACTTACCTAATACTAATAGTGTCCATGTGCTCGATAACATGGCGGATTTTGCGCGTTACATTGGGGTTCCTTTTACCACCCCAGAATGGAATATTCCGCTGACAACTGAAGATAACAGTGTTGCTGAACAATATATCCACCAGCCTACATTAGTGATCTCACCCGCCGCCAGTAAAGATGAACGAAATTGGCTTCCTGATCGTTATGCGGCCATCGCTGATTATGCGGCAACTAAGGGTTTAGCTGTGATTTTATGTGGCTCACCCAGTGACCGTGAGCAACAATTAGGCCAACACATTATTAGCCTCAGTAATGCACCAATTATCAATTTAATTGGCAAAACAACATTATTACAACTTACGGCATTATTGCGAGCAGCAACCGTGGTGTTAGCACCAGATTCAGGTCCAGCCCATTTAGCAACCACCCAAAACACCCCCGTCATTGGCCTCTATGGTCATAGTAATCCAGCCCGTACTGGGCCGTATTTATCATTGCCATATACGGTCAGTGTTTACCAGCAAGTCGCTGAACAACATTACGGCAAACCATTAGGCGAGTTACCATGGGGAGCACGCGTCAAAGGTAGCGATATCATGCCGCAAATTAGTGTTGCGATGGTAAAAGAAAAACTTGATCTCATCCTATCGTCAGCAATGTCATTAGCTTCCAAGGAAAATATATGAATATATCAACCGACAAACCAACACTGAGTGTTGCACTAATTGTTAAAAATGAAGCTAAGCATCTTGCTGCGTGTCTAGATACGATTAAAGACTGGGTCGACGAAATTATCATTCTCGACTCTGGTAGTACTGATGAAACAGAAACCATCGCTCGTCGTTATACGGATAAATTTTATGTCAATTTTCAGTGGCCTGGATTTGGACAACAACGTCAACTTGCTCAACAATATATCACTAGCGATTATGTTTTATGGCTCGATGCTGATGAACGAGTCACACCTGAACTAAGACAATCTATTCTAAATGTATTGCAAGATAATCAACATAATGTGGTTTATAGCATTAATCGTCTAAGTACCGCCTTTGGTAAATTTATTCGTCACTCAGGCTGGCATCCTGATTGGATTGTACGTTTATACCGCCCCCAAGAAACACACTATAATAATGCTCAAGTACATGAATCTGTTATCATTCCTTCTGAAATCCAAGTTATAAAAATAGCGGGTAATTTAGAACATTATACCTTTGAAAATTTCTTTGAGTTTCAAAAAAAACAATCTCAATATGCTGAATTATGGGCACAAGAAAAATACCTACAAGGGAAAAAAGCCTCTGTAGCTTCAGCAATTGGACATGCACTTTTTAGCTTTATACGTACCTATTTTATTAAATGTGGCTTTCTTGATGGTAAACATGGATTTATTATTGCCTGTATTAATACGCAATATGTACTCAATAAGTATCTTGGTCTTTACCTTAAACAAAATAAGTAACTATTATGACAACACGTGTTATCTATCCCGGCACTTTTGATCCAATCACTAACGGTCATATTGATCTCATCGAGCGCGCAACTGCAATGTTTGATCACGTGATTGTTGGTGTGGCATTTAATCCCAGCAAAAAACCGTTATTCACTTTAGAAGAGCGGGTTGAGCTAGCTCAGAAAATTACAGCACATTTATCTAATGTTGAGATTGTTGGCTTTTCAGGATTATTAGTTAATTTTGCCAAAGAGCATCATGCTAATATTTTAGTGCGAGGATTACGGGCAGTGTCTGATTTTGAATATGAATTTCAATTAGCCAATATGAATCGCCGCTTAATGCCTGAGCTTGAAACGGTATTTTTAACGCCAGCAGAAAAAAATTCATTTATTTCTTCAACCATAGTTAAAGAAGTCGCGCTCCATAAAGGGGATGTGAGTCAATTTGTTGACCCTCTAGTCACACAAGCCCTTCTTGCTAAATTCGTTAAATAATAATTAAAAAAGGCGCAAAAGGCGCCTTTTACAATCACCATGAGCATTCTTCTGCTTGCGCTAACAATTCAAGATGTCTTTTACACATTTTAGCGACAGTAAAATACTGTATGGCGTGATCTCTGCACCTTTTAGGAGAGATCTGATCTAATTTTTTTATTGCTTCAATCATATCGTTCTCATTATCACAAAGAAAACCGGTCTCCCCATCAATAATAAGCTCTGACATTGCACCACGATTAAAAGCAATAACAGGCGTACCAGATAACATAGATTCAACAATTGTTAATCCAAAAGGCTCCTCCCAGCGAATAGGGACAAGTAACGCCTTAGCCTTACTGATTAAATCAAATTTATCCGCACCATTAATATAACCTACAGGCTTAATTAATGGATGCCAATTAAACCATGTTTCAGGATTAGCAAATCTACGTCCACCAGCAACAATTAACGGCAAATTAACCTTTTTAGCTACTTTTATTGCTGTATCTACACCTTTTTTACTACGTTTAACTTTAGCTAAAAATAATAGATAATTATCTTTATTTTCACGAAAAATATAATCTTCTACAGGGATTCCGTTAAACGCAATAACTTTACCACCTTGTATTTTCGCATGACTCTTCGAAATGAAAACATTATTTTTCCCCTCATGTTTACCAGCATGGCAGACTTGAATACTTCCAGGATAGCGCGCTAATACATCCTCAAAAACAGCACCGTCAACCCCACCATGATGCTCGATATATTCAACGTCATGAGGAATGAGTGCAAGTAATTCCTCAAAAGTACATGGTAATGACAACGTAATATGCTGATAAAACTCTGTATCCGAGCCTATCGGAGTCATAACGTACACTTTATGCCCTTTCTTCGCTTGCTCTACTGCTAACCAATCAATTAATCGATTTGAACCACCACTAGAGCTTACAGGAGGAAGAGATTGATCATGAATATGTAAAATAACACTCATTTTTAGCTACATTTCGATTAATTAGTGAAGGCAGAATAATACACTTAAATATCCATTTTAAGTAACCCCATTAAATAAATACAAAATGACGTTAAATTCTATGTACGCACAAATTAGTTGGTTATAATTTCACACGCTACTAAATAAAAGCACCGCTAACACTTACTTGGTTCCTGATATAATATATGAAAATAGATATCATTATGATTAAGTCCTCTAGAACTCGTTTTAGATGATTATTTAAATCAGTTTGATCATAATTTTTCATTATGTATAGCTGATAATGGTTCTAATTATAAAGTTAATAACTGAATAAAACGTACTCATCAAAGCGTTAATTATTCGCTATCTTTGATACCAAGATACAGATCTTTTATCTCGTCTAGATAAATTAAGCTTAGTTTTTATAAGTACTGTAGGTTAATACCGTCAATTTTACCTAGAGCATAAAATGAACACGCAAAACCCTAAGGGTGAAAAAGCTGTTCAAGAAAAATTCTCTGTGATAACAAAATAAATAAAAAGGCCTAATTTAAGGCCTTTAAAACTTACTTATTGTAATACTCACGATACCACTCAACAAAAGCCTGTACGCCTTGTTTAACTTCAACCGCAGGCTTATAACCCGTTGTAGCAAACAAGTCATCAGTATCTGCATATGTCATGTAAACATCGCCAGCTTGCATTGGCATAAAGTTTTTCTTAGCTTCTACACCTAATGATGCTTCTAGTGCTTCAACATAGTCCATTAATTTAACGGGACTACCATGACCAATGTTATAAATACGGTATGGTGCAGAACTGGTCGCCGATGAATTAGCTTCAACCGTCCACTCAGGATTAGGCTGTGGAATCACATCCTGAATACGCATAACACCTTCAACAATATCATCGATATAAGTAAAATCACGGCTCATATCACCATTGTTATAGATATCAATTTCTTTACCTTCCATGATGGCATTAGTAAATTTAAACAATGCCATATCGGGGCGTCCCCACGGACCATAAACCGTGAAGAAACGTAAGCCAGTGGTTGGAATACCGTAAAGATGAGAATAGCTGTGCGCCATCAGTTCATTGGCTTTTTTAGTTGCCGCATATAAAGACACCGGATGATCAACACTATCATCCGTATCAAAAGGCATTTTTTGGTTTAAGCCATACACAGAACTAGATGATGCATAAACCAAGTGTTCGACTTTATGATGACGACAGCCTTCAAGGATAGTCAAATAGCCAATTAAGTTACTATCACCATAAGCCATTGGATTATCTATTGAATAACGTACACCCGCTTGACCAGCGAAATGGATCACACGATTAAACTGCTGTTCCGAAAATAAGCCAGCCATCCCTTCTCGATCAGCAATATCCATTTCAATAAATGTAAAATTTGGGTGCTCAATACGGGTTAAACGTGCGTGTTTAAGTGTCACATCATAATAATCATTAAGATTATCAATACCAATCACTTGATGGCCTTGTGCACATAAGCGCTCAGTAACCGCACTACCAATAAAACCAGCAACGCCGGTCACTAAATATTTCATTTTTCAGTCCTTAATATATCTATAAATTTAGATGGCAATAATAACAATATTTATACTTACTTTTGATCAAAAAAAGTGAACCCATCGTTAACTAAAAATGAATAAACACTCATTTAACACTGACACTTACCACAAAAAACAGTGGCTCGCTGACCCAGCTTAATGTCCGTTAAAGGTTCACCACAACGCGGACATGGTTGACCCCCTTTGCCATAAACTTGCAGCTCTTGTGCAAAATACCCAGGCTTACCATCAGCATTTTTAAAATCTTTTAAAGTCGTACCACCTTGAGCGATCGCTTTTTGTAATACGATTTTTATTTCAGACACCAATAGTTGTAATTGTACGATTGAGACTTTTCCTGCGGGACATTGTGGGTCAATCCCCGCAGCAAATAACGATTCATTGGCATAAATATTACCGACACCCACAACAATATGATTATCCATAATCAACAATTTAATTGCTTTACGCTTTCCTTTCGCCTTTGCAACTAAGTAATCACCATTAAAATCATCACTGAGCGGCTCTGGGCCCATTTTCTCTAGCACCGCGTGGCTTTCACCTGCCAGTTGCCATAACCACGCTCCAAAGCGACGAGGGTCGTTATAACGCAGTATTTCACCACTGGCTAATACCACATCAACGTGATCATGTTTTTCTACAGCTGAACCTGCGGGCAAAATACGTAAATTACCCGACATACCAAGATGGACAATCGCATATCCAATATCGGTTTCTAATAATAAATATTTTGCTCGGCGCGTAACCTTGCGGATCACTTGGCCTTCAATATTTTTAATCGCGTCAGGGATTGGCCATCGCAATCTCGAATTACGAATAATAATTTCAGTAACCACTTGTCCAACAACATGCGGCGTGATCCCCATTCGAGTCACTTCGACTTCCGGTAATTCAGGCATCTTTATCTTGCTCCAATAATAATTATAATTTTGAAGATAATCGCGGAAATAAAAAATCAGCATCAACGGTTACAGCAAGCCATTGCCCAGCGCCATTATTAAATAGCCAAAAATGGGGTAATTGATAGGCAGTGATCCGTTGCGGTTGAGAATAACCAACCAACCATGCTTCGACTGTACGAGGGGGTTTCAACTGACTTTTTAATGAAACTAACTGTTGTTCGCTCACCTCTGTCCCCGCTAACGTTTGCCAACGCGCGATAAAAGTAGCGATATCCAATGTTATCGAAGGATTACTTTCCCAACCCGCCACTGAATGTTGAAAAGCCATTTTAGGTAACAACAATCGTTGAATAGTTCGATCCTGAGCAAATAATGGAATCACCGCTGACGATGGGACTGACGCTACAGGCGTTATTAGGCGAGCACGAATAAGCCCTGGAAGCTGTATGACGGCAATAAAAGCCAAAACACCGATAATGATAACGTTATTCCATCCGCGTCGCGTTAACCGCATGCTCAGACGCTCCTATGCGTATTTACTGATAGTGATTAAGATAACATTGCCATCATCAATAACAACAGCCAATTATGTTCTTGTTGAATGTCGGTAATTAAAAATAGAAAAAAAGCAGGAAAGCAGGAAAGCAGGAAAGCAGGAAAGCAGGAAAGCAGGAAAGCAGGAAAGCAGGAAAGCAGGAAGAGTATGTGGAATTTTAAATATAAAAAAACCCAGCTAGGCTGGGTTTTTATCAAAAAATTTAAAATCAATTACTTGATTTTAGCTTCTTTGTAAAGCACGTGCTGGCGAACTACTGGATCAAATTTCTTGATCTCAAATTTGCCTGGCATGTTGCGCTTGTTTTTGTCGGTAGTGTAGAAGTGGCCTGTACCAGCTGATGATACTAGACGGATCTTCTCACGAATGCCTTTTGCCATTGTTCAAATTCCTCTAAACGTTCTCGCCGCGAACACGCATCTCTGCAAGAACGATATCAATACCTTTCTTATCAATGATACGCATACCTTTAGCGGTAAGACGTAGTTTAACGAAGCGTTTTTCGCTTTCTACCCAGAAACGATGAGTTTGCAGGTTCGGCAGAAAACGACGCTTGGTGGCATTACGTGCGTGTGAACGGTTGTTACCCGTTACAGGACGCTTACCAGTTACTTGGCATACTCGGGACATTACTGTCTTCTCCAAATCGTTTCGCTCGATATCTACCATGGAAATTTAATGTAAAATTCAATTTTACATATAACCACAGCTATCAAAGGTCGCGCATTATACTAAGTCAAAACCAGTTGCTCAAGTCCCGAGCAGATCCTTTCTCACTTTTTTTACCGAAAATTGTCTATTTTATAGCCAACCGCGCTCGGCAAAGGAAATAACATCCCCCTCACCGACAACAAAATGATCCAGAACACGAATATCGACTAAAGCCAGCGAATCGCTGATCTTGCGGGTTATTCGATGGTCAGCCTGACTAGGTTCAGCAACGCCTGATGGGTGATTATGCGCTAAAATTAACGCTGCTGCATTAAGTTCTAGTGATCTTTTTACAACTTCGCGTGGATAAACGCTCGCACAATCGAGTGTTCCTTCAAATAATACCTCCCCTGTGATCACTCGATGCTGATTGTCTAGGAATAGGATATAAAAGGCTTCACGCTGTTTATGGCGTAGTTTTTTAACTAAATATTGGCGGGTATTTTGTGGGTTTGTGAGCACATTATCTTTTTTTAAAATTTCTTCTAAATATCGGTCTCCCATGGCCAAAACGGCCTGTAAAAGTGCAAATTTTGCTGGACCCAAACCTTTAACCTGACAAAAAGTCTCTTTATCCGCTGCAAGCAAAGCGCGTAAAGAGCCAAATTCTTGCAATAAATACGTCGCCAGTTCTAACGCATTCATGCCTTTTATTCCAGTACGTAAAAAAATAGCTAATAATTCGGCATCAGTTAGCGCATTGGCACCATGAGATAATAATTTTTCTCGTGGTCGCGAGGCTAACGGCAATTGCTTAAGCGACATATTCCCTCCTTGTATTGATATTTCACTAGCAAAACAGGCTATCGCTTTTATACAACCCAGCAACCAACGTTCCTGAATGCGCCTCCAAAGTTTATGATGAATACTTTGTCTTACAACTGTAGAACCTCGACATGATCACTTCTAAAAATAAAACGAGGGATTGCAAGCAATGACCATTTATACGTTTGATGCTATCGTATCTGCCAAATTTACAGGCTTCTAGACACAGGCAAAACCATGCAAACACTGGCAGGAAAAAAAATCCTTCTCGGCATTAGCGGCGGTATCGCTGCCTATAAATGCGCAGAACTTACTCGTCGTTTAATCGAACGCGGTGCACAAGTCCAAGTCGTAATGACCAAAGCGGCACAAGAGTTCATTACCCCGTTAACAATGCAAGCTGTGTCAGGTAATCCAGTTTCAAGCAGCTTATTGGATCCTTCTGCTGAAGCATCTATGAGTCATATCGAATTAGCTAAATGGGCTGACCTTGTTTTGTTAGCCCCAGCAACTGCAGATTTAATTGCTCGAATCAGTGCGGGCATGGGTAATGATTTACTATCAACATTGTGTCTAGCTACCGACGCTGCTATTGCCGTCGCACCAGCCATGAACCAACAGATGTACCGCAATGTCGCCACCCAAGAAAATATTGCGACTCTGCAACGTCGTGGATTGATGTTATGGGGACCAGCCAGCGGTGAGCAAGCATGTGGGGATGTTGGCCCAGGGCGAATGTTAGAACCAATGCAACTGGTGCATCATTGTGAAGATTTTTTTCAACAACCCGATCTTAGTGAACTAAATATTGTTATCACTGCAGGACCGACCCGTGAGGCGATTGATCCGGTACGTTACTTAAGTAATTACAGTTCAGGCAAGATGGGCTTTGCGATTGCCGCCGCCGCCGCTAAACGTGGGGCTAATGTCACATTAATCAGTGGGCCAGTTAACCTTACGACACCAACTGGCGTAACTCGAATTAATATTAATAGCGCCGTTGAGATGCAACAGGCAGCATTAGCTTGCGCAGTAAAGAATGAAATATTTATTGCTTGTGCCGCCGTTGCTGATTTCCGTCCAGCACAGGTTGCAGAACAAAAGATGAAAAAGCAGCCTGGTAATGAAGAGATGGTAATTCAACTAGTAAAGAACCCCGATATCGTTGCCTCTATTGCAGCGCTAATAGAACAACGTCCCTTTACTGTTGGCTTTGCTGCTGAAACCCAAAATGTAGAGCATTATGCTCGTGGTAAACTCACCACTAAAAATCTCGACCTTATTTGTGCTAATGATGTCTCCGTCCAAGGCCAAGGTTTTAATAGCGACACTAATGCACTCCATTTATACTGGCCTAACGGCGATAAAGCATTACCATTAGCCACCAAAGCAGATCTCGGCCAACAATTAGTTACCGAAATTGTTGCCCTTTATCAACACGCCACGCACTAGAGCATAATTATGAATACTATCGATCTTAAAATTCTTGACCCTCGAGTGGGAACAGAGTTTCCATTACCCGCGTATGCAACCACTGGCTCTGCTGGGCTTGATTTACGTGCATGTCTTGATCAAGCATTAACCGTTGCACCAGGTGAAACCCATCTTGTCTCAACGGGGTTAGCGATTCATATTGGCAATCCTCAGCTTGCAGCAACAATTTTACCGCGCTCAGGCCTTGGCCATAAGCATGGCATCGTCTTAGGTAACCTAGTTGGACTTATTGATTCAGATTACCAAGGTCAATTAATGGTGTCAGTTTGGAACCGTGGTGATACCACCTTTACTATTGAACCTGGCGATCGTATTGCACAGCTCGTTTTCTTACCTGTCGTACAAGCGCAGTTTAATATCGTGACCGATTTTGACGATGCAAGTCAGCGTGGTGAAGGTGGTTTTGGTCACTCAGGCCGTCAATAGTTTTATTTAAATCAATAACTGCCGACGCTATACCTTTAATGTATAAAATGGTTTTGATGATAAAATAACCAATAATGTTTAAGTACAAAGCGCGACTATTGAGAGTTGCGCTTTTTTTGCGGATAAACTGCATACATTTACCATCGATCGCTTTTCACGACGCAACGGCATCGCTAAGATAAGCGGGGTTCATGCTGTCCATGGACAGTCTCATTTTGTAAAGGAACGATAATTCATGGCTGGCACCAAAAAAAGCAATCGCCGCGAAGAGATACTTCAGTGTCTTGCTCATATGTTGGAATCAAATCAAGGAAGCCAACGTATTACCACCAAAATGCTGGCGGCTAATGTTGGGGTCTCGGAAGCTGCACTCTATCGCCACTTCCCAAGTAAAGCACGGATGTTTGAAGGCCTGATTGAATTTATCGAAGATTCAATTATCACCCGTATTAACCGCATTCTTGATGACGAAAAAGATACCCTTACTCGTCTGCGTATGGTGCTACAACTAATCTTAATGTTTGGTGAACGTAACCCGGGTCTAAGTCGCATCATGACTGGACACGCATTAATGTTTGAACAAGATCGCCTACAGTCTCGCATTAATCAATTATTTGAACGAATTGAATCACAATTACGTCAAATACTGAAAGAGCGTAAGTTACGTGAAGGCAAAGGCTTTCCTGTTGAGGAATCAATCTTAGCGGCTCAGCTACTCGGTCAAGTTGAAGGTAGCCTTAGCCGTTATGTTCGTTCTAGCTTTAAATATAAGCCAACCGAAAACTTTGATGATTACTGGCAACTGCTTAGCGGCCAGTTAGGTTAACCACACCAACAAACCCACTATAAAAGCACCATAAAAAAAGCGAGAGTCCATTGACCCTCGCTTTTTTATTACCGCTTACGGATTAAACCACTATCACACGCCATATTGAGTACGGTACGCGGTGACAGATGCTAAATGTTGTTCCATATCCGCTTGTTCGCTTAAGTAGGTGACGACATCCCCTAGCGATACAATTGAAATCACGGCACAACCAAAGTCACGTTCAACTTCTTGAATCGCAGATAATTCACTTTGGCCTTTTTCTTGGCGATCAATTGCGACTAATACGCCCGCTAAATCAGCACCGTTCGCTTTAATGATTTCCATTGATTCACGAATGGCCGTTCCTGCGGTGATCACATCATCAACTAACATAATACGACCGACAAGATCACTCCCAACAAGATTGCCACCTTCACCATGATTTTTAGCTTCTTTACGGTTAAAGCAATATGGCGTATCAATATCATGGTGATCCGCTAATGCCACAGCCGTCGTCGTTGCAATGGGGATCCCTTTGTACGCAGGGCCAAACAACACATCAAATTCAAGCTTGGCGTCAACCAATGCTGCAGCATAAAAACGGCCTAGACGCGCAAGATCACGACCAGTGTTAAATAATCCCGCATTAAAGAAATACGGACTCTTACGGCCGGACTTCAGAGTGAACTCACCAAACTTCAATACACCTTTCTCTAGGGCAAATTCGATGAACTGACGCTGATATGCTTTCATTGTGGCTCCTTAAAACGACTTTCGTGTTTTACAATATTGAAATGGAAGCAACCTTTACATTACGGCTAAGCATGTAAAACTGTTGCGGCTAAAAATTACGACTATTCCTATAGCCAATAAAATTTAGATAAAAAAAAGCGGCTCCAATAGGAACCGCTTAATCATTAATTTTCTAAGACTTGTTTTTGCATCGATATAATCTCGGTTATACCGTCTTTGGCCAGTGCGAGCATTGCCAACAACTCTTCATGACTGAACGCCTCACCTTCGGCGGTCCCTTGAATTTCAATCATCTTGCCATCTTCGGTCATCACTACATTCATGTCAGTTTCAGCGGCTGAGTCTTCAAGATATTCAAGATCGCAAATTGGCTCGCCTTTATAGATACCAACAGAAACGGCAGCAACCATTCCTTTAAGTGGGTTTTTCTTAATCATACCTTTTTCAAGCATATAATTAATTGCATCAACCAACGCTACCATTGCACCCGTAATAGAAGCAGTTCGTGTACCGCCATCAGCTTGAATCACATCACAATCAATAGTGATCATTTGCTCGCCAAGGACTTTTAAATCAACCGCTGCACGTAAACTACGCGCAATCAGACGTTGAATTTCCATGGTACGACCGCCTTGTTTACCACTGGCAGCTTCACGACGATTACGAGTATGCGTTGCACGTGGCAACATGCCATATTCTGCAGTCACCCAACCTTGGCCTTTACCTTTAAGCCAACGCGGCACATTTTCTTCAACACTAGCAGTACAAATTACTTTGGTGTTGCCAAATTCAACTAATACTGAACCCTCAGCATGGGCTGTATAATTACGAGTAATAGTGATTGGACGTACCTGAGTGGCACTTCTTCCGCTTGGACGCATCGGGATTTCCCTTTGGCTGGATGATATTAACCAGCGATTATAGCGACATCTCAATCCCAGTGCACGAGAAACCCACGGCTATAACGATGGATTCAACCTTGTTTTGCATTTACAACAGTAGCCCACAATGGACGATTTCGCATATAATGATAAAACTCGGTTACGACGCACCGCTATCGTTATTAACAGACCAGACTTACCATTGAATATGCTAAATCTAGCCGTCGAAACCATTATAACTAAAAGGTCACAAGCCAATGATCCATAGTATGACTGCTTATGCCCGTCGCGAAGTAAAAGGCGATTGGGGTACTGCTGTGTGGGAAATCCGCTCAGTAAACCAACGTTATCTTGAAACCTACATTCGTATGCCAGAGCAATTCCGTAGCCTTGAGCCAGTATTGCGTGAACGTTTTCGTAAACGTTTAGCGCGCGGAAAAGTTGAATGTAATCTTCGTTATGAAGCTAATATTGCGGGTAATGCTGAATTAACTATCAATGAAGCATTAGCAAAACAAGTGATTAATGCGGCACGTTGGGTAACAGAAACCGCTGGTGAAGGTAATATTGGTCCATTTCAGGTGCTTAACTGGCCGGGAGTGATGGAAGCACCAGAACAAGATTTAGATGTAATTAATAAAGATTTATTAACGGGCTTTGAGCTCGCAATGGATGACTTTATTGCCGCGCGTGCAAGCGAAGGCGACAACATGAAGCAGTTGATCGATCAACGTTTAGTCGCAATTTCAACAGAAGCTATCAAAGTACGCACTTTAATGCCGCAAATTATGATTTGGCAACGCGAGCGTATTATGTCTCGTCTTGATGAAGCTAAAGTTGATCTTGATAGCAACCGCCTAGAGCAAGAACTGATCATGCTGGCACAAAAAAGTGATGTTGCTGAAGAACTTGATCGCCTTGATTCACACGTAAAAGAAACCAATAAAATTCTTGCTAAAGGTGGCGCATGTGGTCGTCGTCTTGATTTTATGATGCAAGAATTTAATCGTGAATCAAACACATTGGCATCAAAATCAATCAATACTGACGTCACAGCATCTGCGGTTGAACTAAAAGTATTAATCGAGCAAATGCGTGAGCAGATTCAGAACATTGAGTAAATAATCCTGACTCAAGCTTTCCAAGCTGAGGATATATCTGCTTGGAAAGTGGTTTAAAAATGTCGTCTTATTGTAAAACCTCATCAAAGCCAGCTAGGCTTAAGTTAAGTTGACATAATAAAAAGATGAATTTTTAAGCAATCAGCTAATTTCAATTATGCGCAGATCGTGATAATCTTCGCGCCCTTCTATCACTGAGTGAAAATAGGCAATGAGCAAAGGTACTCTATACATCGTGTCGGCCCCAAGTGGTGCTGGTAAATCAAGTTTGATTAATGCCCTTCTTGAAACTAATCCGACCTATGACATGAAAGTATCCGTGTCCCATACGACCCGTGGCATGCGCCCGGGCGAGGAAAACGGCGTTCATTACAATTTCGTTAGCGTAGAAGAATTTACTGACTTGGTAGAACAAGGTGCATTCCTTGAGCATGCCGAAGTGTTTAGCAATTATTATGGCACTTCTCGTCCATGGATTGAGCAGCAATTAAATAAAGGTATTGATGTCTTTTTAGATATCGATTGGCAAGGTGCACGTCAAATTCGTAAACTAATGCCTCTCGCCAAAAGCTTGTTTATTCTACCTCCGTCAAAAGAGGAATTGGAGCGTCGACTTAATACTCGAGGTCAAGACAGCGAAGCCGTTATTGCCCGTCGTATGGAAGAAGCACGTTCAGAGATATCACACTATAACGAATACGATTATGTGATCGTTAATGATGATTTCGATGTCGCGTTAATTGACTTTAAAGCAATTATTCGTGCAGAACGATTGAAGCAAGACAAGCAAACTGCTAAATATAGAAGCATGTTGACTGCGCTACTAGCAGATCAGTAAGTTATTTTGTACAATTTTCTATCCCTAATTTAATAACCACTGGAGCCCTCCATGGCACGCGTAACTGTTCAAGACGCTGTTGATAAAATTGGTAATCGTTTCGATCTGATTCAAATTGCTTCTCGCCGAGCACGTCAACTGCAAACTGGTGGTAAGGAACCATTGGTTCCTGCAGAAAATGACAAATACACAGTAATTGCACTTCGTGAAATCGAAGAAGGCCTAATTACTAAAGATATCCTTGATGCTCGCGAGCGTCAGGAACTGCAAGAGCAAGAAGCAGCTGAATTAGCTGCGGTAAGTGCTATTGCTGGCGACCATCACCGTTAATCAGGAAACCAGGCATTGTATCTTTTTGATAGCCTGAAAGAAGTCGCAACCAAGTACCTGTCGGAGCCTCAACTTGAGGTGCTTCGGCAGGCTTATCTTGTTGCTCGCGACGCCCATGAAGGCCAAACTCGTTCAACAGGCGAGCCTTATATAATCCATCCAGTTGCGGTTGCCCGTATTCTGGCAGAAATGCGTCTTGATATTGAAGCACTGATGGCAGCCTTGCTGCATGATGTGATTGAAGATACCGAGGTCACTAAAGAGGATTTAGCCTGCCGTTTTGGCGATACCGTTGCCGAATTGGTTGATGGCGTATCTAAACTCGATAAACTAAAATTCCGCGATCGCAAAGAAGCACAAGCTGAGAATTTCCGTAAAATGATCATGGCCATGGCACATGATATTCGGGTGATTCTGATCAAACTTGCCGATCGTACGCATAATATGCGCACGTTAGGGGCTTTACGTCCTGATAAACGCCGCCGCATTGCTCGCGAAACCCTTGAAATATACTCTCCGCTTGCCCACCGCCTTGGTATCCATAACATCAAATCTGAACTTGAAGAGCTTGGCTTTGAAGCGTTATATCCCAACCGCTACCGCGTTCTAAAACAAGTCGTCGCAGCAGCCCGTGGCAATCGCAAAGAAATGATTCATAAGATCCACGTAGAAATTGAGGGTCGCCTTAACGATGCGGGGATAGCAGCAAAAGTATCTGGCCGCGAAAAGAATTTATACTCTATCTATAACAAGATGAAGAATAAAGAACAGCGCTTTCATTCGATCATGGACATCTACGCTTTCCGCGTATTAGTCAACGATCTTGATACTTGCTACCGCGTTTTGGGTCAAGTACATAACCTGTACAAACCACGCCCAAGCCGTGTGAAAGATTATATCGCCATTCCAAAAGCCAATGGCTATCAGTCACTGCATACCTCATTGGTAGGCCCTCACGGGGTACCTGTTGAAGTTCAGATTCGCACTGAAGACATGGATCAAATGGCAGATAAAGGTGTAGCAGCTCATTGGACTTACAAAGACGGTGAAACCCCTGGTACTACCGCCCAAATTAAAGCCCAACGTTGGATGCAAAGCCTACTTGAATTACAGCAAAGTGCGGGAAGCTCATTTGAGTTTATCGAAAATGTAAAATCTGATCTTTTCCCTGATGAAATTTACGTTTTCACCCCTAAAGGCCGTATTGTTGAATTGCCCGTCGGTGCAACCGCAGTTGATTTTGCCTATGCTGTACATACTGATATTGGGAATACCTGCGTCGGCTCTCGTGTTGATCGCCAGCCTTATCCATTAAGTAAACCACTTAAAAATGGCCAAACCATCGACATTATCAGCGCCCCTGGTGCTCGACCTAATGCCGCATGGCTTAACTATGTGGTCACTTCACGTGCGCGCACTAGAATTCGTCAAGTTTTAAAAACCATGCGTCGTGATGAATCAATAACTCTCGGTCGTCGTCTACTCAATCATGCCTTAGGTGGCGTGAGTATGCAGACTATCGCCCCAGAAAACATCACTAAAGTATTAAGCGATCTTAAACTTGAAACAATTGATGATTTACTGACTGAAATTGGTTTAGGTGAACTGATGAGTGTGGTGATTGCGCGCCGATTATTGGGTAACGCCGACGAACTAACAGCGAAAAGCAGCGATCGTCGATTACCAATTCAAGGGGCTGATGGTATTTTACTAACCTTTGCTAATTGCTGTCATCCGATCCATGGCGATCCAATCGTTGCCCATGTAAGTCCAGGCAAAGGCTTAGTGATTCACCGTGAAGAATGTGCCAATATTCGTGGTTATCGAAAGGAACCCGATAAGTACATGGCGGTTGAATGGAGCGAAGGTATTGAACAAGAGTTTATCACTAACCTCAAAGTCGATATGCAAAATCATCAAGGTGCTTTAGCCGGTTTAACCAATACTATTGCTGCAACTGGCTCTAATATCCAAGGTTTATCGACCGAAGAAAAAGATGGCCGTTTGTATACAATAACGGTACGTCTAACCACCAAGAGCCGCGTGCACTTAGCTAATATTATGCGTCGTATTCGTATTATGCCGGATGTAGTGCGGGTTGCTCGCCAAAAAAATTAACCTTATCTGCGGTTAATGATCTTAATAAAACGCCCACTTATGGGCGTTTTGTGTATTTGGCTTTCAATCCATATTATTATAACGTTATTCTTATTTTCGCAAATAGCATAACAATATGACCCCTGATCGCTTTCAACGTATCCATCAAGTCTTAGCCACTCGCCAACCTGATCTCACCGTATGTATGGAAGAAGTGCATAAACCCAATAATGTCTCAGCGATTATTCGCACCGCCGACGCTGTTGGGGTTCACAAAGTGCATGCCGTGTGGCCAAAAGAAGCAATGAAAGTATTAAGCCATACCTCAGCGGGAGCCCGTAATTGGGTTGAACTTGAAATTCACGACACCATGGTCAATGCTATTAGCACACTAAAATCCCAAGGTATGCAAATACTCGCCACTAATTTATCGACCACTGCAGTTGATTTTCGTGATGTTGATTACACAAAACCGACGGCGATTATTCTCGGTGGCGAAAAAAATGGGATCACGGCTGAAGCATTAGCACTGGCAGACCAAGACATCATTATTCCAATGGTTGGCATGGTACAGTCACTCAACGTGTCAGTTGCCAGTGCCTTAATTCTCTATGAAGCACAACGCCAACGCCAAAATGCAGGCATGTATGATCGCACCACCACCTTGCTTGATGACAGTGTGGTTAATCGCATTTTATTTGAACGTGGTCATCCAGTATTAGCCAATGTTGCCAAACAGAAAAATCTACCGTATCCACAATTAGATGATCAAGGCCAAATTGTTGCCGATGAACAATGGTGGGCGGCAATGCAAGCAAAGAAAATTAAACGCCCAGTAGCAACTAGCGCAATTAAAAAGGATTAACCATGAGCGGACAACTCCTCAATACTGTCGCCCTCACCGAACTAACTGGTATCGGCGCAAAAATGGCAGAAAAACTGCATAAAATCGGACTTAATAATGTCCAAGATGTGCTATTTCACTTACCATTACGTTATGAGGATCGTACCCGTATTTGGCCAATTAATCGCGTTGCGCCTGGGCAATTTCTAACGGTTCAAGGTGAAGTCAGCCATTGCAGCATTCAATTTGGCAAACGCAAAATGCTGACCGTAAAAATTGGCGATGGTACTGGTTCAGTCACATTAAAGTTTTTTAATTTTAATGCTGCGATGAAGAATAGTTTTAGTGACGGTAAACAAGTCAAAGCCTATGGCGAAATCAAAGGCAGCCAATTTGGACTTGAAATCATTCATCCTGATTACCGCCTTTTTTCAGAACCAACAGAACTCAGTGTTGAAGAAACCCTCACGCCGGTATACCCAACCACTGATGGTTTACGCCAAACCACATTACGTAATTTAACCGATCAAGCTTTAGCGCTGCTTGAAAAATCAGCCGTAACAGAGTTACTTCCCGCAGGGCTATACGACCAACAAATGACGCTGGCACAAGCGCTACAATTGATGCATCGTCCTACCGCTGACATTTCATTAGAACAACTTGATGCAGGTAAACATCCAGCTCAAAAACGACTGATTTTAGAAGAATTGTTAGCCCAAAACTTATCAATGCTAGCGCTACGCAGTAAAGGTCAACAACATCAAAGCTGGTCATTTTCTCCCCAAGACACTCTCAAACAACAACTATTAGCGAGCTTACCGTTTACCCCAACAGGCGCACAGCAACGAGTAGTGGCCGATATTGAAGCGGACCTTGCTAAATCACAACCAATGATGCGCTTAGTACAAGGGGATGTAGGTTCGGGTAAAACCTTAGTCGCAGCCCTTGCCGCTTTACGTGCGATTGAACATGGTTATCAAGTTGCATTAATGGCACCAACGGAATTATTGGCAGAACAACATGTTGCCAACTTTAGCCAGTGGTTGAATCCAATGGGCATTGGTGTTGGTTGGATGGCAGGTAAACTTAAAGGCAAAGCGCGTGAAAAAGAATTAGTACGTATCGCTAATGGTGACGCCAAAATGGTGGTGGGAACCCATGCTTTATTTCAAGACCAAGTGGTATTTAATAACCTTGCCCTGATTATTATCGATGAACAACACCGTTTTGGTGTCCATCAACGGCTTGATCTCCGCGAAAAAGGCGCAACGAATGGATGTTATCCACATCAATTAGTGATGACAGCAACGCCGATCCCCCGCACCTTAGCCATGACCGCTTATGCCGACATGGATACCTCGGTGATTGATGAGTTACCGCCAGGTCGAACCCCAATTCAAACGGTAGCGCTACCGGATAGTCGTCGTCCGCAAATTATTGAACGTATTCGCGCCGCATGCCAACAAGAAGGCCGCCAAATCTATTGGGTGTGTACTTTAATTGATGAATCGGAAGTACTTGAAGCACAAGCAGCATCCGATACTGCCGATGAATTAACGCGGTTATTACCAGACATCAAGGTTGGCTTAGTCCACGGTCGAATGAAACCCAAAGAGAAACAAGCCATTATGGCAAGCTTCAAAGCGGGTGAAATTGATTTGCTGGTCGCAACGACAGTAATTGAAGTCGGGGTTGATGTTCCCAATGCCAGCTTAATGGTAATTGAAAATCCAGAACGGCTTGGATTAGCCCAATTACACCAACTACGAGGTCGAGTCGGTCGAGGTGAAATCGCCAGTCATTGTGTATTGCTTTACCATGCGCCACTAACCAAAACCGCACAAAAACGATTAGCGGTATTACGTGAAAGCAGTGATGGCTTTGTGATCGCAGAGCGCGATCTTGAAATTCGTGGCCCCGGTGAATTACTGGGAACGAAACAAACTGGTATTGCTGATTTTAAAGTGGCTGATTTGATTCGTGATCAATACTTAATTCCCCAAGTCCAAAAATTAGCCCGTCATATTCACGACCAATATCCTGATAATGCGATTGCAATTATCGATCGTTGGATTGGTCAACGAGAAAATTACTCTAACGCTTAACGCTTCTTTCATCACGGTTATAACAACCCAAAGTCATTAACCGTGATTCATTTCCTCTTTATATTTAGACCTACCGACCGCAATGATTAAAAACAAAGCAAACGATTGCTATTTTTCAAAAGATAACTACAATAGCCGCAAATTTACGCCACTTTAATCTCTGCCAGTGTTGATTTGGTTCTGAGTAACAGCAATCACAGACCACCGCCAACAACACAATCAATCGCCCATTCAGCGCGAATAATGGATACCAGAGAACCAGTTAGGATCATCTATGACTCAGCATCACACTAGCGTAACGCCAAGAAATTCTGACCTTGTTTACCGTTTAGATGATAGACCACCGTTGCCACAAACGCTCTTTGCAGCGACTCAACATTTATTGGCAATGTTTGTCGCAGTTATCACACCATCATTGATTATTTGTCAATCACTAGGCTTACCAGCAAGTGACACCAATACCATTGTCAGCATGTCATTGTTGGCATCAGGCATCGCTTCTTTTATCCAAATTAAAACCTTTGGCCCTATTGGCTCAGGGTTACTGTCTATTCAAGGTACTAGTTTTAATTTCTTAGGCCCAATCATTGGCGCAGGCTTGGCACTCAAAGCTGGCGGAGCAGATATTCAAACCATGATGGCGGCTATTTTTGGCACCATTATTTTTGCCGCTTTTACTGAAGTGTTTATCTCTCGCATTTTACAACACGCCCAGCGCATCATTACGCCATTAGTGTCTGGTATTGTGGTGACATTAATTGGTTTAACCTTAATTCAGATTGGCCTAACCTCGATTGGTGGCGGCTACAGTGCAATTGCCGACGGTAGCTTTGGCAGCCTTGATAATCTGATGCTTGCAGGGACGGTGTTAGGTTTTATTGTGTTACTTAACCGCTTTAAAAACCCTTACTTACGCGTGTCATCCATTGTTATCGCAATGGCAGCAGGAACATTACTGGCGTGGATGTTAGGCATGATAAATACCAACATCACCAGCACGAATCCGTTAATTGCGATTCCAATGCCAATGCAATATGGCCTTAGTTTTGATTGGGGATTGTTAATTCCGTTAATGATAGTATTTGCGGTGACTTCCCTTGAAGCCATTGGTGATATTACGGCGACCTCTGAAACCTCGGAGCAGCCAGTAAAAGGGCCGCTATATCTAAAACGAATCAAAGGGGGCGTACTTGCTGATGGTCTCAACTCGGCAATGGCGGCAGTGTTTAACAGCTTTCCAAACTCAACCTTTAGCCAAAACAATGGCATTATCCAATTAACTGGCGTAGCGAGTCGTTATATCGGCTACTTTGTCGCAGGAATGCTAGTACTGCTGGGACTATTCCCTGACGTAGCCAGTCTGGTTCAATTGATTCCAGAACCAGTATTAGGCGGCGCAACCATCGTTATGTTTGGCACCATTGCTGCGTCTGGCATTCGTATTATTTCTCGCTGTCATCTTGATCGCCGTGCAATTTTAATCATGGCATTGTCTTTTTCAATGGGATTAGGCATCGCCCAAAAACCTGAAATATTGCAATTCTTACCTGAGATTATAAAAAGTATTCTCTCTTCAGGCATGGCCGCTGGCGGTATTACTGCGATTTTATTAAATATCATTTTGCCCGATGATAATGCTGAGCCTCTCGATCTGATTGACGAAGAAACAGCTACCGAAAACTAATTATTACCATCATTAAAAAAGCCCGTATCAAAATGAATGCGGGCTTTTTATACGACGTTATTATGCTTAAGAAACGCACTTACACCATCACTGTTTTACTTTATGTAATGGCAAACTAATCTCAACTCTTAGACCACCTTCACTACGATTACGTACTGAAATAACCCCTTCATTTTGATCAATGATCCGTTTCACAATCGCCAGCCCTAATCCAGTACCTTCCGTTTCATTACCTCGCGCAGAGTCACCACGAGTTAATGGCTGAAACATCTTTGTTACCTGATCAGGGGCGATACCCGGTCCATTATCTTCAACACAAAACCAAGCTGATTTACGATCAACTGATGCGCCACTAGAAAGCTTAACCCAACCATTACCGTACCGTTGCGCATTAATAATCAAATTTGCAACTGCTCGTTTAAGTGCAACTGCATTAGCTGAAACTATGCCTGGAATCGGAGTTAATTGCTGTTCAATAACGTTGCCATAACTGCCTTCAGTATACGCAACATCTTCTAACAACAGATTAAGATCAACATCTTCTTCATCTTGTTTTTTAGTCGATTTCAAATAATCCATAAATTGACTAATAATGGCGTTACATTCTTCAGTATCAATAATCATCGAGTCGGCTAAGTAACTGTCCTCAGGTGACATCATTTCCGTTGCTAATCGAATCCGCGTTAATGGTGTTCGCAAGTCATGACTAACGCCTGCCATTAATAAAGCACGATCATCTTCAAGCTGTTTAATCCCTTGTGACATCTGGTTAAATGCCTTAGTTACTGAGCGAATTTCAGATGCACCTTGCTCAGGCAACTGTGGTGGCGTTTCACCACGTCCCACTTGCAATGCTGCTTGTTCCAGCTCGACTAACGGCCTATTTTGAATTCGAATAAACAACCAGCCGCCCGCTATTACAAGAAAAGCAATAATTAGGCTATAACGAAATAAAGGAGAAAAATCATCTTCTTGCAGTTCTGATAACGGGATTCGCATTAAAGAATTTGGCATCGCATCAGTTCTCATCCACAGTACATAACTATGGGCACCTAACAATAACCGCACATCCGTTGGTGAATGTAATTCACGTGACATTTCTTCACTCAAATAACTAATATGAGTGGCATCATTAAATTCTGCTGCACCTGGAGAATTAGGGGCATGTAACGTCACGCCTAATTCTTCAAGTAACTCTCGTCGAATGGGGCGATCAAGATGGACAGTTTGACCATCGGCCATCTTAATGTTTTCTTTCAGCATCAACTTTACTTCGTAAGCTAAAATACGATTAAACTGCTGAATACTAGGAAGTAGCGCATAATTGACGATGGTCAGATACGAAAAAATCTGGCTTGAAATTAACAAGCCAGCTAATAATATCAGTGTTCGCGCAAAAGTACTTTTGGGCGATAACCGCATGGCTTACGCCTCACTACCATCAGGAACAAACACGTACCCTAAACCCCATACTGTTTGAATATAACGTGGGCGACTAGGATCTTCTTCAACCATACGACGCAGACGTGAAATCTGCACATCAATTGAACGTTCCATTGCTGAATATTCACGACCACGGGCCATATTCATTAACTTATCACGTGACATGGGCTCACGCGCATTGGTCACTAATGCTTTTAATACCGCAAATTCACCCGATGTCAGTGGCATTGGCGCATCGCCACGGAACATTTCACGCGTACCAAGATTAAGACGGAATTCACCAAACTCAATCACTTTACTTGAAATACTTGGTGCACCTGGTGCTTCAATGGTTTGACGACGTAATACGGCACGAATACGCGCTAATAATTCACGCGGATTAAACGGTTTAGGCAAATAATCGTCGGCTCCTACTTCAAGCCCAACAATACGATCAACTTCATCGCCTTTTGCCGTTAGCATCAAAATAGGTAGCATATTGTTAGCACTACGTAAGCGACGACAAATAGATAAGCCATCTTCACCGGGTAACATTAAATCTAATACCATCAGGTGAAACGTTTCACGTGCAAGTAAACGATCCATTTGCTCGCCATTAGCAACGCTACGTACTTGAAATCCCTGTTCAGAAAGATAACGCTCAAGTAATGCACGTAAACGCATGTCGTCATCGACCACTAATATCTTATAATTTTCCTTCATTTTTCACCTTCATCGATCACGATAGCGTAGTGTTACTAAATGTACGTAAGTCGTAATAACTAACGCTTAATTTGATTGTAGAGTGGCAATAATCACCAACACACAATAATCACTACATGTTATAAATTATAACATGCTAATTATTATCATGATTGTGTTATTAGTATTGTTATAACGTTTAACAATTACCCTTTTTATATGCCTTTATAGCATGGCGATTCAACTCTGAACACTACTTTACCTGAGAGATTAATTTACGATACACACAAGGACACTTCTCGCCGTACTTACGCTATTTACAATTAATTCCTTCAGCGAATTAGTCCTCTTTAAAGGGGCGCAATTTATCATTATGCTACTTTCTATTTTGCACTATCGATGATAGAACAATGCCAAACTATCGTGCGAGAATGATGATGAGAACCAATTTAATCACCCGTGAAGGTTTTACTAAATTAGAGCAAGAATTAGATTATTTATGGCGTGAAGATCGTCCTGAAGTCACTAAAAAAGTCACTTGGGCTGCAAGTCTTGGTGATCGCAGCGAAAATGCCGACTATCAATATAATAAAAAACGGCTGCGTGAAATTGATCGCCGAGTTCGCTTTTTACGAAAACGTTTAGAAGCCGTTAGCGTGATTGATTACTCCCCTCAACAAGATGGCAAAGTATTTTTCGGTGCTTGGGTCGAAATTGAAAATGAAGCAGGAGAACAAAAAACCTTTCGCATTGTCGGCCCTGATGAGATTTATGGTCGTAACGATTACATCTCGATTGACTCACCAATGGCACGCGCGTTATTGAGCAAACAAGTTGACGATGACACGATAGTAACGACGCCACAAGGTAAAAAAACATGGTTTATTAATCATATTCGTTATCAAGATTAACCATGATCACAATCACCTAAAATCAGTTGTTTTAACACACTCTTCACCGCGGTTGACTTGCCAGATCAAGATTCAGCCGTAAAATGGAAGCTTAACGATCAACAAGAGATATCAACGGATGAGCAACGCTATCAACCAACAGATCGCCACCGAACTGAATGTCCGCACCGAACAAGTCAATGCGGCAGTCACCCTACTTGATGATGGTAATACGGTGCCATTTATTGCCCGTTACCGTAAAGAAGTCACTGGTGAATTGGATGACACCCAACTACGTAATCTAGAATCACGTTTAGGCTACCTGCGTGAACTCGATAGCCGCCGTCAGGTGATTTTAAAATCCATTACAGAGCAAGGTAAGCTAACAACAGCATTAGCCGCTGAAATCAATAATGCTGACAGTAAAACTCGCCTTGAAGATCTCTATCTACCTTATAAACAAAAGCGTCGTACTAAAGGTCAGATTGCTATTGAAGCAGGCATTGCCCCCCTTGCTGAATTGTTATGGAACCAACCACAACATTCACCAGAAACAGCGGCTGAGCAATACTTAAATCCAGAGCAAGGCTTTGCTGATAGTAAAGCGGTGTTAGATGGTGCGCGTGCGATATTGATGGAACAATTTGCGGAAGATGCGGCACTACTTGAAAAAATTCGTCGTCAATTAAATACGTCTGCAGAACTTACCTCTCGAGTCATTGGAGGGAAAGAACATGATGGTGCTAAATTTAAAGATTACTTTGACTATAATGAGCCGATTAAAAACATTCCGTCCCACCGTGCGCTAGCATTATTCCGTGGCCGTAATGAAGGTTTCTTACAACTATCACTCAATGCTGATCCCAATAAAGACGAAGCCGTTCGTAGCTCATATTGTGAAATCATTATTGCTGAACATTATAAGGTTACCCTTGGCTCACAAGCTGCCGATGCGTGGCGTAAACAAGTGATCAGCTGGACATGGCGTATTAAGATTTTAATGCACATGGAAACCGAGCTCATGAGCATTTTGCGTGAAAAAGCCGAAGATGGTGCAATTCAAGTTTTTGCAGATAATCTGCATGATTTATTAATGGCAGCGCCCGCAGGTCCACGAGTAACGCTAGCACTTGATCCCGGTTTACGTACGGGTAGTAAGATTGCTGTCGTCGATGAAACAGGTAAGGTTTTAGATACTGCGACCATTTACCCTCACCAGCCGCATAATAAAATCACTGAGTCAGCCAAAGTAGTTGTAGCGCTGATTAACAAGCATAACGTTAACTTAATTGCGATTGGTAATGGCACTGCTTCACGTGAAACAGATGCGTTTGTCGCGAAGCTTATTAAAGATAATCAGCTTAAAGTACAAAGTGTGATGGTCAGTGAAGCCGGTGCGTCGGTTTACTCAGCATCAGAATTAGCTGCAAAAGAATTTCCTAATATGGATGTGTCTATTCGCGGCGCAGTATCAATTGGCCGTCGTCTACAAGACCCATTGGCAGAGCTAGTTAAAATCGATCCTAAATCAATCGGTGTTGGCCAATACCAACATGATGTTAGCCAAAGCATGCTTGCGAAACGTTTGGACGTCGTCGTTGAAGACTGTGTAAATGCCGTCGGTGTAGATGTAAATACAGCATCAGCCGCGTTATTAACCCGTGTTGCAGGACTAAATGCCACCATCGCACAGAACATTGTTAATTACCGTGATGAAAATGGTCGCTTTGATGCGCGAACCGCCCTTAAAAAAGTCGCTCGTTTAGGGCCAAAAGCGTTTGAACAATGCGCGGGTTTCTTACGGATAATGAACGGTAAAAATCCACTAGATGGCTCAGCCGTTCACCCTGAATCTTATGCCGTAGTCAAAACAATATCAGCAGCCAACAACAAGCCTGTTGACGCGATTATTGGTAACAGTGACTTTTTGCGTAACCTTAAAGCCATTGATTATACCGATGCACATTTCGGTTTACCGACAGTAACAGACATCATTAGTGAGCTAGATAAACCTGGGCGAGATCCACGTCCTGAGTTCACCACCGCTACTTTTGCTGATGGCATTAATGAAGTAAAAGACTTAATTCCGGGAATGGTATTAGAAGGTGTGATCACCAACGTAACCAACTTTGGTGCTTTTGTTGATGTCGGTGTTCACCAAGATGGTTTAATCCATATCTCTGCCCTGTCTGATAAATTTATTTCAGATCCACGAGAAGTGGTTAAAGCCGGTGATGTGGTTAAAGTTAAAGTGATGGAAGTAGATATTCAACGCAAACGTATTGCGATGAGCATGCGTTTAAATGATGAACCTGGCCAAGAAAAGCCAAGTCGTCATCAATCAACGCCAGCACCTCGCCAGCAACCATCTCATCAACAGCCACGTCAAAACAACACATCTGCACCACAAAAGAATACCCCACCAATGGGTAACGCTTTTGCAGCTGCATTTGCTAAGGCCAAGAAAAAATAATAACCACTGATGTGATTATTACCCCCAACAGCCAGACATTTGCTCTGGCTGTTAATTTAGATAACGCTAAGATACTGCGTGGGTGGGTTGGGTAATGTTGATTGAGCGTAATGATGACTCACCACACCTTTAGTACGTTCACTGGCACTGATTAGCGCTAATTGTTGTAATAGCTCTCGGGGCAGTTCAATGTGCATCGAATAACCTAATGGCTGATCTGGTGTCACATAATTATCGAGAGATAAAACCTGCACAATCTGTGCTAAGTGTTGTTGGTAACCTTTAAAAAATTTAGTTTGTGGCTGGCTATAATTAGGATGATCACTCGGGTCCCAACTCGATTTATTACGCTGTTTCTCTTCTGCACTAAGGGCATTTTCAGCGGCGGCCTCCCTACTTTCAACAATCGGTACAATCTTTTCACGCACACGGTTATCCCGCGCGACTTGATCCGTTAATGGATTAATGGTTGTCGCTAATACTGGCGTTGTTGACTGTAATGGCGCAATCACCATAGTAGATAATCCATTATCACCATACCCTCAAGGTTGTTATACCACTCTACTAATGATATCGACCGCTCCCGTTAATTATTAACCTAAATCGACCACTATAAATCCAATTATCTGACGCAAAGCACTAAAACCAATCACGTCATAAAATTCTTTATTACCGTAATAAATTCATCCAAATGAGAAATAAACGGTGCATGAGATGCGTTAGCAAAAATATAACTCTGTGATTGAGGATATAACGCACCTAATAGCGGTTCAGTTTTAATCGGCACTAACGCATCTAAACGCCCATATAACCGTAACCATGGTTGTGATAACGCAGTTAGCGATTGGCGTAAATCAACGGTCTCTAATAATTCTAACCCTAGCGTTAAAGCCGCTAATTGCGGCTGCGGCCGAGATAACACCGCAGCTTTTAATTGCCGAATATCTTCTTTGGCGGTTTGACTACCCAATGCCTGTAAAACTAAAAACCGTTCAATAGTGAGCGCGAAATCGGTCACTAATTGGAGTTGAAAATTAGCCAAGACTCGCGGTTGAATACCCATCCAATCAGTTTGAGATCTAAAGCAAGGTGAACTCGCAACCGTGATCAATTGCGTTACCCGTTGAGGTGCAACCAAAGCGGCTTGAGTAGCAATAACCCCACCTAATGACCATCCTAACCACACTGCTTTTTCAGGAGCTTGCACTAATAACAGTTCGACAATGTCATTCAATGACGTCGCACTAACATTGCCGTTATCACCATAACCCGGAAGATCGCACCAATGAACGCAATAGTGCTGACTTAGTCGCGGGATCACATCTTGCCATACTCCTGTATTCATTCCCCATCCATGAATGAGAACCAGATCAGGTCCTTGGCCTTCACAATGCCAATTAAACTGTGATGTCATTTATACTTCCTTTCATCAATTACGAACGAGGGATAATGATGCCAAACAGAGTGCCATCGTGGCGAGATAATTTATATCATCACTTATTATTTCAGCACTGTTCACTATGCCAACTTCCCTTAACTGCATCTGAACATTTTTGGTGCCACCATTGCCTATCTCAGTTTCCATCTTCTCCTTATTGTCAACATTGTGGCACCACCACCTTAACCACTATTGAACATTGTGGTCGTTGCTTAACCTCCCCACCGCTATGGCATCGTCTCTATCGTTTAGGCGAATATCAACCACCATTACAACAACTAGTGCACCAACTGAAATTTTGTGGGAAATTTTGGTTAGCACGACCACTGGCACAACAATTAGCTCATCAAATTACTCAACCTGCACCACTATTATTACCCGTACCTTTACACTGGCGGCGTTATTGCGGGCGCGGTTTTAATCAAAGTCATCAACTCGCATTAGCCCTTGGGGCTATTTTAAATAGCCACGTTGATCACCATGCTTTTCAGCGTTTACGGCATACACAACCGCAACAACAGCTGACACAAATTCAACGGCAACATAACTTACACCATGCGTTTCGATTACGACCAATAATCTTGCCTGAACATGTCGCTATTGTTGACGATGTCGTCACCACCGGCGCTACAGTAGATCAATTAACTCGGCTGCTAATTCGACACGGTGTAAAACAAGTAGATATTTATACGTTATGTCATACTGAACAATCAGTTAGTTAATCTTGCACAAAAAAGACGCGCATTAATTAATAAAACGTGGTCAAATAAAAAATGTCGCTTTAGAGATGCGACAATGACTCACAAAGAGTAGAATAAATAAAACTTACTAAATCAGTCAGGTATTACATCGTGTCTATGATCACTATTACTGAAAACGCTCAGCAGCACTTTAGCAAGCTACTTGCTCAGCAGCCTGAGGGTACTAATATCCGTGTTTTTGTTGTAAACCCAGGCACTCAAAGTGCTGAATGTGGCGTATCCTACTGCCCACTAGATGCGGTTGAAGCAAGTGATACGGAAATGAAACTTGAGCTATTCTCGGCTTTTATTGATGAATTAAGCCTCACCTTCCTTGATGACGCTGAAATCGATTTTGTCACAGATAAAATGGGCTCACAGCTAACATTAAAAGCGCCTAACGCCAAAGTGCGTAAAGTCGCTGATGATGCATCATTGATTGAACGTGTTGATTACATTCTACAGACTCAAATCAACCCGCAACTTGCTGGCCATGGTGGTAATGTTTCATTGGCTGAAATCACTGAAGATGGCGTTGCCATTCTACAATTCGGTGGTGGTTGTAATGGTTGTTCAATGGTTGATGTCACATTAAAAGAAGGCATTGAGAAAGAACTATTAGCACAATTTGAAGGCGAATTAACGGGCGCACGTGATATTACCGATCACGCCCGTGGCGATCACTCTTACTATTAATCGTTTCGAGCCACTTATTGTAAATAGCAAAAAGCCGCATCAAAATGCGGCTTTTTTATTAGTATTCATTATGATCAGAGGACAGTAATAGTTACCCGCCGTTTTCCCCAATTTTTTGCAGCCCTAACATTTTTACCCATATAGATATCAATTTTACGACTCCAACGGTGATGCATTTTATCTAGCACCACGTACTCACCGGGTAAGCCTGAAATTTTCACTTTAGAACCACGCTTTAAACCCATTTTTAGTAAATCACGGGAAACAGCGATGGCTTTCATGCCGGGTTTTAAACGATCGCCCCAAGCCGCTATGCTAGGGCTGGAATCTGTTTGAGTTGATACTGAATTATATGCTGTTGCTGTAACATTCAATTTTTTAAAGCTACTAGCATAACTATGAACACTGAAGGTTAAACTCAGCACCAGTAATAAATAACCTATAATCTTAGTTGTCATTCGCACCACCTGGATAAGAAGTGAACGCATTTAAGCAAATCACAATCATGATTGGAAGCCTTTTTTGTACAAAAAATCATCAATACTGTTCACTGTAATGATAAGTGGTTGTTTATTAAGTATGCGGTAAAAATATATTTTTTCGCCATAAAGAAATGAAGATCACCGCTAATATCAGCCCTCGCAATGCCATAAAACCGATCATTGCCGCCCACAATGCATGATTTCCATAACTACTCATTGACCACCAAATAGCAAAAAATCCACACGTTGCTAAGAACATACTATTACGCATATCTTTGCCACGAGTAGCACCAATAAAGACCCCATCTAATAAAAAACACCACATCGCCACTAAAGGCACTGCTGTTAACCATGGTAAATACTGGTCGGCTTGCTGCTGTACTGCTGGAATATCAGAAACAATACCAATAATTTGTGTACCAAAGAGTACAAAAATAACGGTTAATACTAATGATATCAATAAACTCCAAAATGTCGTCCCAACTAAATAGCGCTCAAGTTGACCCTTATTTCCTGCACCAACAGCTTTGCCCACTAACGCTTCCATCGCATAAGCAAAACCATCCATTGCGTAAGAGACCAACATTAAGAAACTCATTAATACCGCATTCGCTGCCACCACATTATCGCCTAAGTGTGCCCCTTGAAAGGTCATAAAAACAAAGGTGGCTTGTAAACATAAACTGCGTAAAAAGATATCGCGATTAAGCTTCAGTAACCGTCCCATACCATGACGCACACTGGCCAACTTTTGTTTTAATGGTGGTAAACCTAACCGTAACCATTGTTGAGCAACAAACCATAATCCTAATATCATGCCACTATAATCGGCAATGACAGACGCAGCTGCCGCACCTTGTACTTTCCATCCAAAATCAAGCACAAATATTAGATCTAGCGTTATATTGACGACGTTCGTTACAATTAATAACCACATTGGTAATTTGGCATTCTGCATTCCAAGCAGCCAACCCATGATCACAAAATTAGCTAAAGCGGCGGGAGCACCCCAAATACGAATTGAAAAATATTGTGCGGCATACAGTTTTACTTCACTGCCTGCGCTACTAAAATGAAAAATAACTTGGCTCACTGGCTGGTGCAATGCCACTAACACCACGCCAAATAACCAAGCAAGTGCCATACCTTGGACAAAAATTACCGCTTGTGCATCTTTGTTAGCACTACCTTGCGCTTGTGCAGTAATGCCCGTGGTCGCCATCCGTAAAAAACCAAGCAGCCAAAAGGTCACATTAATCATGGTGCCGCCAACAGCCACACCACCTAAATACCATGATTTATCAAGATGACCAATAACAGCAGCGTCAACCAAGCCCAGTAAGGGTACGGTAATATTAGATAACACCATTGGCAGTGCTAACGCAAAAACTTGGTAATGTAATGCTTTATCTTTTAATACAGCCAGCACACTCGTCCCTTACTCAAGGTATAAACTAAGAGGTTAGTGTACCTATTTGAAGAGAATGACAACAGTCTGATTTTGATACTAAAATATCAGTTGATCCCATTAGGAATGTACTAATGTCCACGAAAGCCACCAATGATCAACTAACAGCACCACAAATAAGGTTAATAAATGCCAAATAGAATACTTAAATGTTGCCCATGCATGCCCTTCCGTATCAAAAAATTTCAGCTTAATGGCATAACCAATAAAACCGAGGTTTAACATGCTACTGCCAATTAAATAAATTCCACCACTCATACCTGTTAGCCACGGTAACAACCCCACCGCAAACAACAATAAGGTATAAAACAACACCATGGTTTTAGTGTATTCAATACCATGCGTCACTGGCAGCATTGGAATGCCCGCTTTAGCGTAATCATCACGCCGATGAATCGCTAAAGCCCAAAAGTGTGGTGGCGTCCATGCAAACACTAGCATCACTAATAGCAGCGCATAAGGATTCAAACTTCCCGTCACGGCTGTCCATCCTAATAAAGGTGGAGCTGCTCCAGCTAAGCCGCCAATCACAATATTTTGCGGTGTTGCATGTTTTAGCCATACCGTATAAACCACCGCATAACCAACTAAACTTGCCATCGTCAGCCATGCTGTTAATGGATTAAGCTGCCACAATAAAATAAATCCTGACACCATTAATACACATGCAAACAACACTGCTTTGGAGGTCGCTATGCGCCCTTTAGCTAACGGCCGATGATAAGTACGTGTCATCTGAGCATCAAAATGACGATCTAATATATGGTTAAAAACAGCGGCGGCTGCTGATTGCAAACCAATACCAGCGAGTCCGAGTACCACAACATAAATAGTTGGTACGGTTGGCACAGCAAGACACATTCCCACTAAAGCGGTAAGCAATAACATCGCTACCACTTTGGGCTTTGTCATTGTGAGATAATCTCGCCACACTGCAGTCGTGACGGTTGAAGTACTTAAACGATCAAGCCATTGTGATTTATCCATGTCATTTATCCTCCTTCAATAGCGGCGATATTGCTGTGATTGTCGATAGCCAGCACCAACACGATAGCTAACAGTGACCATCATCACTAATAATCCTAGACCTGTGACGTTATGTGCTACGGCTACAGCAAGAGGTAAACTTGCAACAACATTAGTCACCCCTAATGCAACTTGCAGCGTCAGCAATAATACTAACCCCCAGCTATAACGTCGTAATATCGGCTGTAACCAACATAACCATGCCATAGCTAATACGACAACGGTCGTTACCATCGCACCTATACGATGCACAACATGAATTGACACTCGCTGCCCATAATCAAGCACCCCATATTGATAACTATCATGTTGCGGCGGTACTAATAAAAAGGCTTTACTATCAAATAACTGTTGCCAATTAGCTTCACAAATAGGTAATTGAGTACACACCAAAGCAGCATAATTAGCCGCCGTCCAACCCCCTAATGCAACTTGGGAGATAACCACAATAACACTAACAATTGCCGCTATTCGCAGCCGATATAATGGTTTTATTCCAATCTGAGTCATGCTTACAGGTCCAATATGAAGCTGTAACCGTAATAACCACAGCAAGCTCACAATGGTAAAGCCCCCTAATAAATGCGCCATCACTACCACCGGCATAAGCACTAATGTCACCGTCCACATACCTAATAGTGCTTGAATAATCACGGTGATGAGTAGCAATAATGGTAATAGTTTTGGTCGTGATAGTTGTCGCCACGCCATAATATTGATCGCTAAAATGAAGATACCTAACGTGCCTGCAATATAACGATGCAGCATTTCATTCCATGCTTTTTGAGGCTCAAGTGGCGTTTGAGGGAAAAATTTAGTGGCAGTTTGTTGTTCAAGTGCCGTTTGAGGTACAGTTAAAAAACCGTAGCAACCCGGCCAATCAGGACAGCCAAGCCCGGCTTCAGTCAATCGAGTAAAAGCACCTAATGCCACCACGGCTAGCGATAACACAAAACTAAAACTGACTAAATAAAAGAAGTATCGATCATTCTTGTTGGTGAGAATCATTTGTTATCCTCCATAATAACAGCAATGACTTAGCCAATTTTTGAGACTTTTAATAACCTTTTTAAATCACGTAACACATCTTTACCTTGCATTAAAATGGCCTTTTCGCCAACAACTAAGGGGTAAGCCATCAGCATATTACCGTGAGGGTCTGCAATATAAATCGAGGTTAAACCATATTCTAATTGGATTAACTGTTGACGTAATAACCCACTCACTTGGCGCAGTTCTAACCCTTGTAATAATGCGTTTGAGGAGGTCGGTTGATCCGCAACAAGGACAACACTTTGTAACCGCACACTATCAGCACCCGCAGCTTGTGGTACTTGGCGTAAATTAAATAAAGCCCCTTGGCAACGCTCATCACACGTTGGCGGCAACCAATAAATTAATTGCCATGTTTGTGGCTTTGAAAATGCAGTCACTGTTATTGCAGGCTGTAAAAGTTGACCTCGGTTAGTCACCCCGCCTTGATACCATTGCTGCTGCAATATCAATTTCGCAATAATAATCGGTAATGCAAACACAACTGCAACCATTAACAATAAGTGATATTTATTCATACTTCGCGCTCCTTGCGTAGCCATAATAAAGAGATAACAACCACCGCAGTCGCTAATAAAAACCACTGTATCGCATAACCATAATGTTTCTTAGGGCCCATCACGACAGGTTGCCATGTTTGAGTTAACGCTATCGGACTTGAGGCTGATATTTGAATAACCCACGGCAACAGTGGTTGTTGTAATTGCAGAGCGAGCCTATCTAATTCAATATTTTGTACCCGTAAAGGCCACTGCTCATCGGTGTTATCGGGTTTAAACTGTAATAATTGCTGAGCGGGAGCTATCACACCACTAATCACCTTTCGCCCATTAAGTTGCGGTAATTTCGGTAATATTTCACGGTATAGTGGTGCCGCAATCCAACCGACATTGACTAACACTTGTTGCTGTTGACTAATGAAAGGTAAATAAAGGTGATAACCCGGTCGACCACGAAACAGTTGATTATCTAACAATATTGGATGTTGATTATCAAATTCCCCTTCAAGGGTAATGCTATGCCATAAGGGTTCAACAGGGAGTTGTGCTAAATCAACAACCCTCATTTGTTGCCGATCTTGAATTTGTGATTGCAGCTGTTTTTTTTCATCAGCACGACTCAGTTGCCACCAGCTAAGTTTGAGTAACAAACTCACCACCGCAATAGAAAAAAGAATAAAAGCGATAGTTCGCATTATTACACCCCCCCCCTTTTTATTACTAATAGTGAAAACCCGCTATGCTTAAATAACCACAAAGGAGCAACTAACATGCTAATAAAAATGTTATTTATCGTATTGTTACTCTTAATGGTGATTCACTTGTTCCGTGCGTTACCATCCATCATTAAAGGCCAATCATCACGCCCGTTATCGCATTATCTTGGGCATCGATTACTGATTGCAGTGATACTATTTGGACTGGTGGTTATTGCTTTACTGACTGGTATTATTCAACCGAATCCAAGCCCCTACACGCTCTAACTTATTGAGCGATTAATATTTATTTGATCATTAACCGCTTATAAAATATAAACAAACACAAACAAGCATAACCACACCACATCAACAAAATGCCAATACCAAGCCCCAGCCTGAAAAGCAAAATGGTGTTGAGGGGTAAAATGACCTTTTAACACTCGACACCAGACAATGAATAATACAATCGCACCTAAGGTGACATGCACACCGTGAAATCCAGTTAACATAAAGAAGGTATTGCCGTAGACACCACTTTCTAAACGTAGATTCAACTCATGATAAGCATGGATATATTCCACGGCTTGTAGGTAAACAAACACCCCACCAAGTAATACGGTGACCAATAAAAACAGGCTTAATCGACGCCGTTGATTATTTTCTAACGCAAGATGGGCAATATGCAGGGTTATTGATGAGGTAAGCAGAATAATAGTGTTATATAACGGCAATCCGATCGGCCCCATAGCTTGAGTTTCAGTGCCATCAGGAGTAACAACAAGCGGCCAATCTGCGATAAAATCAGGCCATAATACAACGTTGGTCATTGCATTATTACTGGCACCACCTAGCCATGGCACCGCAATCATTCGAATATAAAATAGCGCCCCAAAAAATGCCCCAAAGAACATCACTTCAGAAAAAATAAACCAACTCATGCCCTGTCGAAATGACCGATCCATTTGAGTGCTATATAAGCCGCCCATCGATTCAGTGATCACATCACGAAACCAACCCGTTAGCATCAGTAAAATTAACCCAACCCCAGTTAATAAAACCCATGGTCCTTGGCCTGCCAGTAAATCACCGACTGTCGCACCTGCACCTAAGGCAATTAAAAATAATGCCACCGCACCTAAAATAGGCCAACCGCTAGCCGCAGGAACATAATATTCATCAGAACTGGCTGCCGTTGATTGCTTAGGATCATCATAAGAGTTCGACATCTTTCACCTCATTCTCTTGCTCATTGGATTGAGTAATGGGTTGCACATCAGGGGTTACGTCATAAAGCGTATAGGCTAATGTCAGTATCTTAATATCACGCGGTAAATCAGAATCGACATAAAACACCAACGGCAACTCAGCTTGTTCTCCTGCCGCTAATGGCTGATGGTTAAAACAAAAACATTCAATTTTATTAAAATATTTTGCCGCAATTCCTGGTGATACTGAAGGTACAGCTTGTCCAATTGAAGCCTGTGAATTAAGATTTTTAGCATCATATTTAATGATTGTCGTCTCCCCTGGGTGAACATCTACTTGAGTCACCTGTGGCGTAAATTGCCACTTCACATTCGGGTTTATATAAGCAACAAATTCAACCGTCACGGTTCGACTGCGATCAATATTGTCGCTAGCCTTTGTTGGTGTGGTCGCTGTTTTGCCATTAATCCCCGTAATGTCACAGAAAACGTCATATAACGGCACTAGCGCAAACGCAAATCCAAACATAGCTATTGCTGCAAATACCAAGGCAATCACGGAGCGTTTTGATTGCGGTTCCATATCAGCCTCCGTTAATCAATCTTGGGTGGCGTTGAAAAGGTATGATATGGCGCGGGAGAAGGCACCGTCCATTCGAGCCCTTCCGCCCCTTCCCACGGCTTTGATGCCGCTTTTTCTCCGCCTCGAATACACTTCACCACTACCGCGACAAATAACAATTGTGATAAACCAAATAAAAACCCACCGATGCTGACCACCGCATTGATATCAGCAAACTGCAACGCATAATCAGGAATTCGACGCGGCATCCCCGCTAATCCGAGAAAGTGCATTGGGAAAAATAAAATATTGACTGAAATTAATGAACACCAAAAATGCCACTGCGCTAAACGTTCATTGAACATATACCCAGTCCATTTTGGTAACCAATAATAAGCGGCCGCCATAATCGAAAAGATCGCGCCAGACACCAACACATAATGAAAATGTGCCACCACAAAATAGGTATCATGATATTGAAAATCAGCTGGCGTGATCGCCAACATCAGTCCAGAAAAACCACCGATGGTAAACAACACAATAAACGCAATCGCAAATAGCATCGGCACTTCAAACGTCAGCGATCCACGCCACATGGTTGCCACCCAGTTAAACACTTTCACCCCTGTCGGCACCGAAATCAGCATGGTGCAATACATGAAAAACAGCTCGGCCGCGACAGGCATGCCAGTAGTAAACATATGGTGCGCCCATACCAGAAAACTCAATCCAGCAATCGAAGCGGTGGCATACACCATTGAACTATAACCAAAGAGTTTTTTACGCGAAAATGCAGGGATAATTGCCGAAATAATACCGAAACTTGGCAAAATCATAATATAAACTTCAGGGTGACCAAAAAACCAAAATATGTGCTGGAACATGACGGGATCACCACCACCAGCGGCATCAAAAAAACTGGTACCGAAGTATTTATCGGTTAAGACCATGGTTACCGCACCGGCTAACACTGGCATTACCGCTATCAATAAAAAAGCGGTGATTAACCATGTCCACACAAATAACGGCATCTTCATATAAGTCATACCGGGAGCGCGCATATTGATAATGGTCACCACCACATTAATCGCCCCCATGATCGAACTGATGCCCATAATATGAATCGCAAAAACAAATAATCCAGTACTGGCCGGGCTATAAGTCGTCGATAATGGCGCATAAAATGTCCAACCAAAATTAGGCCCGCCCCCTTCCATAAATAGCGTCGACAACAACAGACTAAAAGCAAATGGTAGGATCCAAAAACTCCAATTATTCATTCGTGGTAGTGCCATGTCTGGCGCACCAATCATTAACGGAATCATCCAATTAGCTAAACCGGTAAAGGCTGGCATTACCGCACCAAAGACCATAATCAAACCATGAACAGTGGTCATTTGATTAAAAAAATTAGGTTCAACCAATTGTAACCCTGGCTGAAATAACTCAGCACGAATTACCATTGCCATCGCACCACCAATAAAAAACATCGATAAGCTAAATAACAAATAAAGCGTACCAATATCTTTATGATTAGTGGTAAATAGCCATCGCTTAATCCCTTTCGGTGGATGATGCTCATGGTGATCAATAGTGGGTTGTTGATGCAATATATCCGTCATGCTGATAATTCCTTATAACTACTGTCCGTTTTTAATTGCCTGAATATCAGCCGCTTGTACGGTTTCTCCAGTATTATTACCCCAAGCATTACGCTCATAAGTAATCACGGCCGCTAACTCTTTAAGACTTAATTGCGGACCAAAAGCTTGCATCGCGGTTCCGGTACTGCCATGTACCACAATCTTGATATGTTCAATTCGACGTTGCGGATTAATCGAAATGCCTTCAGCCGCTAACGCAGGAAAAGCCCCCGGAATCCCTTTACCATTAGCTTGATGACACATTGCACAGCGGTTGTTATAGGTTTTTTCACCAAGTGTCATTAGTTCATCCATTGGCATGGTCATGTCTAATAATTGTTGTTCTTGCTCACTCGCTTGACGCTGACTGGCTTGGGTTTGTTGCAACCATTGATCGTACTCAACTTGTGTTTTTGCAATGACCACAATCGGCATAAAGCCATGATTTTTACCACACAACTCTGCACACTGGCCGCGATAAATACCCGGCTTATCAATACGTGTCCATGCTTCATTAATAAAGCCAGGATTAGCATCTTTTTTAACGGCAAAAGCAGGTACCCACCAAGAATGGATAACGTCTTGTGAGGTAATTAAAAAGCGGATTTTTTTGTTAATCGGCACCACTAATGGGTAATCGACTTCTAATAAATAATTGGCTCGTTTAGGTTGTTGGTTATCAATTTGAGCAGCACTGGTCGCTAGGTGTGAATAAAATTCAACATCTTGATCAAAATAGCGGTAATGCCATTTCCATTGCGAACCTGTCACTTGAATAGTGAGATCTGATTTTGAAGGGTCTTCCATTGCAAGTAGGGTTTTTGTGGCCGGAATAGCCATCGCAATTAAGATAATAAAGGGGATCAGTGTCCAAATAATTTCGACTTTGGTACTTTCATGAAAAGAGGCAGCAACAGCACCTTTAGATTTTCGATGATGGAAAATAGACCAAAACATGGCCCCAAACACCACCACACCGATAGCGATGCAGATATAAAGAATCGTCATATGTAAGCCAAACACATCTTGGCTTATTGCAGTAACGCCCCGCGTCATATTGAGTTGCATTGTTTCACTCAACAATGGGGATGAAAATATGATTAATCCACAACTACCGATCAGTTTACGTATCATCGTTCTGACCTCCTTTGTCGGCAACATCTCGCCTTACACAGCACATGCAGCGACAAATTGATCCACCCGCAGCAAAGCTAAAATAACATTCCTCTATGTTTAACTTAGGCACTAAACAGTAATAGCGCAAAAAAATACTCATAAAAAATTACTAACAAACTACTAGATAAGCTAATGATATAAGGAAGAAAATAATTACTCACCATTTTAAAGACAAAAAAAAGCGCAGCTTATGCGCTACGCTATTTGGTGTTTACTCAATCTGTCGTTAGCGGATCTTTACATCCAGTCAGCGGTACGAATCACGCCAACAGCAATACCTTCAATGGTCAGGCTTTGATGTTCTAAATTAACTTCAATGGGTGAAAACTCTTCATTTTCAGCATGAAGCAATACTTTAGCACCTTGTTTATCAAGTCGCTTAACGGTCACTTCATCATCAACTCGAGCAACAACCACTTGGCCATTATGTACATCTTGGGTTTTATGCACAGCAAGTAAATCACCATCCATAATACCAATATTCTTCATACTCATACCATTGACGCGTAATAAGAAATCCGCGCGAGGTTTAAATAAGCTTGGATCCACCTCATAATGAGCTTCAACATGCTCTTGCGCCAAAATTGGCTCACCAGCAGCTACTCGGCCAATTAAAGGTAACCCTTTTTCATCTGCTGCATCGTCCGCAATTAATAAACGGATCCCTCGTGATGCACCAGGAATAATTTCTAATACACCTTTACGGGCTAAAGCTTTTAAATGTTCTTCTGCTGCATTAGCAGAGCGGAAGCCAAGTTCGCGAGCAATTTCAGCTCGTGTCGGTGGCATTCCAAAGTCATCGATTTTTGTTTTGATTAAATCAAAGACTTGTTGTTGTCGCGGCGTTAACGGCTTCATGAGTCACCTGTCTTTTTATACAGTTGCTGTGAGTATATCCAGTGTTCAGAGACAATAAAAGCCAATTGTTTACGAAAACAGCAATTTGAGTAGGAATTCAAAGCCATTCAGTAACTTGGCTAAAAAAAATATAAAACTATTATTTACAGCAATAATTCTAACAGAATCAATCATCTTTCATTAACTGGTCATGCCAGATCGATTTTCAATCCAAAAGTTGTTATAAAAATAAACCATGACTTAGTCAAAAAAGTGGTATTTTAAGCTTTATTTACCGCATATCTCTTGCATGAAAGCGGCATTTTTCTGCTGTTGTGCGGCGTATTTAGATTCAGAGGCTAATTATATCTATGTCAAGCGGGCAAAAAATCTATCAACAATTATTAAAATTGCCACTTTCTATATTGGTAAAACCTCATTCGATCCCATCTGATCCAGTTGCTGACTTAGAACTCGATTTAGCACGCCCAATCGTCTATATATTGCCGTACCGTTCTAATACTGATCTATTAACTCTACGTAGCAGTGCACTCGCATCAGGCTTACCAGATCCATTATCGCTATTAGAAATTAATGGCCAATCCTTTCCTCGCTTTGTTTGTGTTGCTGAAAATCCAAGTGTATTTGGTAATAAAACTGGTTTACCACAAGACTCAATCACGCTTTTTAGTGACTTATTGGAATTACATAAACAAGACAGTGAATTAAATATCCAATTAATTCCAGCCTCTATTTTATGGGGTCGCGCGCCGGGTAAAGAATCAAAAAACAAACCTATTCTACGTCCTCTTAATGGCCCTAAAAAAACCTGGGCGATTGTGGGTCATGGTCGCGATTGTTTAGTCCGTCTAAGTACACCAGTATCTTTACGTTATATGGCAGATAATCACGGTACTGATGATGCCATTGCACAAAAATTAGCACGAGTAGCAAAAATTCACTTTTCGCGCCAATTACTAGCAACCTCAGGTCCTCGTCTGCCGGATCGTAAACAACTTTTTAAACGTTTATTAGCATCGAAAGCGATTGATAAAGTCGTACAAGAAGAAGCATTAAGCCGTCAAGTTCCCGTTGAAAAAGTGCGTCGTGAAGCGATTGCAATGATGGAAGAAATTGCAGCAGATTTCTCTTATCCATTAATTAAAAATGGTGAGCGTTTCTTAGGCTGGTTATGGAATAAACTTTACCAAGGCCTCAATATCACCAATGCGCAGCGTATTCGTCGATTAGCGCAAGATGGGCATGAAATTGTCTATGTTCCTTGTCACCGCAGTCATATGGACTATTTGTTACTGTCTTATGTTCTGTACCAAGAAGGTTTAGTACCACCGCATATTGCCGCCGGTATTAATCTTAATTTCTTCCCTGCCGGCCCTATCTTCCGCCGTGGCGGTGCATTCTTTATTCGTCGTAGCTTTAAAGGCGATCGTCTTTATTCAACAGTTTTCCGCGAATATCTAGCACAGTTGTTTGCTAAAGGTTATTCGGTTGAATATTTCAGTGAAGGCGGCCGTTCTCGTACAGGACGCTTACTTCCTGCCAAAACGGGCATGCTATCAATGACCATCCAAGCAATGTTACGTGGCTTAAATCGTCCTGTAACCTTGGTACCCGTTTATATTGGTTATGAGCACGTAATGGAAGTGGGTACGTATGCCAAAGAGCTACAAGGCAAACGTAAAGAAAAAGAAAATGTTGGCCAAGTACTGCGTACCCTACGTAAATTACGTAATTTTGGTAAAGGCTATGTCAACTTTGGTGAGCCGTTATCACTTAATCAATATTTAAATGATAACGTGCCTGACTGGCACCAAGACATCAACCCGATAGAACCCCAACGTCCAAGCTGGCTCTCTCCGGTCGTGAATGATTTAGCGGTTAAGATGATGACCCATATTAATGATGCCGCAGCGACTAATGCACTAACATTATGTGCGCTGGCACTATTGTCATCACGTCAACGGGCATTAAGTCGCAGTTCATTAGAACAACAAATTGAGTGTTACCTTGAACTACTGCGTAATGCACCATATTCAAAACATTGCACCACACCAAAAGACAATGCTACTCAATTGGTCGATCATGCAATTACCATGGACAAGTTCTTGGTCGAGCGTGACGTATTAGGTGAAATCATCTCGCTTGATCGTGAACAATCAATCTTGATGACTTATTACCGCAATAACATTATTCACTTGTTTGCGCTACCATCATTAATTGCCCATATTGTGATCCAACAGCAAAGCCTAAATCGTGCTGAGATCCATCAAAAAGTTGAGTTATTGTATCCGTTCTTAAAAGCTGAATTATTTTTACGCTTTGATGCCGAACAGTTACCACTAGAAATTGATCGTTTAATTGCAGAATTAGTACGTCAGCGATTGTTGCTACTTGATGGTGACACTATTGCGATTAATAATACACGCATTGGTCCATTACAGCTCCTAGCTCGCACTATTACTGAAACCTTACAACGTTACGCAATTGCGTTGACACTACTTAATGCTGAACCGCAATTACCTAAAACCGATTTAGAACAACAGAGCCAAGTACTTGCTCAACGTTTAAGTCGTTTACATGGTATCAATGCGCCCGAATTTTTCGATAAAGGGGTGTTTAGTACGCTAGTGAAAACATTACGTAATGAAGGCTATCTCAATAAGGAGTGCCATGCTGTTACTCAACCGGTTGAAAAACTTGCTGATTTATTAACGTCATTAGTTTCACCTGAAGTAAAATTAACCATTCAAGCCGTTATGCAGCCAGATGAAGAACGGATAAACGACTAATGGTTCGCCACAAAAAAAGCGCCTAACGGCGCTTTTTTTATGCTTCAAGATTAATGACTACCCATTACCACTTATTACCATAATACACTTAAGCTAATACCGATAAATATCACCATTCCAACGTAATTATTATTTAAAAATGCTTTAAAACATTGCTCACGTTGACGGCCTTGAATCAGCATTTGTTGGTAAACAAACAAAGCTGATGCTAATAATAGCGCCCAATAATAACCTTGATTTAATTGTAAAATACCACCGATAGCAATCAGTAACATGATTGTTGCTAGCTGCAATATTCCAATAATTAATTTATCAAACCGACCAAAAAGAATCGCGGTAGATTTAATTCCAACCTTGATATCATCATCACGATCAACCATTGCATACAGCGTATCGTAAGCAACCGTCCATAAAATATTAGCAACAAATAACAACCATGCCACAGTGGGTAATCCACCTGATTGGGCAGCATAGGCCATTGGAATTGACCAACCAAAAGCAGCGCCCAAGACTAACTGCGGTAAATGGGTATAGCGCTTCATAAACGGATAAGATGCAGCCAATATTACGGCTACCACTGACAACATAATAGTCAGGTTATTCATGGTGAGTACTAATAAAAACGACACTAACACCAATAAAATAAATAGCCCCAGCGCTTCGCGTTCAGAGACTTTTCCTAATGGCATTGGTCTATTAGCAGTCCGCTTTACATGACCATCAACATTGCGATCTGCAAAATCATTAATCACACATCCAGCGGCACGCATAAACACCACCCCAAGCACAAACACCACCAACACATCTGATTTAGGAAAGCCATCTCCAGCCAAAAATAACGCCCATAAGGTTGGCCATAATAATAATAAACTGCCAATTGGGCGATCAAAACGGGCTAACTGCCAAAAAGCTCTGGCCTTGGTTATTTCTAACATCCTTTTTCCTTAGCATATACTGGCGATTCGATTAAGAATAACTCCGCCACCAGCATTGGCTTTTCATTGATCCATAATCGCGAACGTCGCGCCCATCGAGGCTGTTGCTGAGTACCAAGATTGGCAACTTCCAAAGCATCACGGCGTGAATTTTTATCATTAAAGACACGATACCCTAACGGAATATCACCTAAATCGACGAGGTCTTGTTCCTCACCACTTAAGGTTGTCATTGGGATCAACGTTCGCGCAAATACCCATGGTTGTTGATCACCATAAAGCATTACTTCTCGTTCTAAACAATCACTATCACCTACAAGTTGCCGTTCCATAACTGACAGATGACTGTTGCTAATCATTGTCTGAGCTAACACTGTCACGGTAAAATGTTGACAATATTGTGCCAATCGACGTGACAATGATTCAGACTCTAGCAACCAGGCTCCATGTGATGTTTGTTCTAATGCCCATGATTGTACCGAGTACCATTTAGCACTTTGAATCAATGGACTGTACAACTGTTTGAATTCCGACATTTTTTATACTACAAAATTAACAAAGACGTGATCAAAAACACTTGGTTGAAAGCAGTTAATTTATTACCATATTGATCTGCTATTGTAGCAAGAGGTAACGAGTTCGAATATCGTTAACCGTGGTAGATTACACCTAGTTGCGTCTAAATGTCCCTAACTGCATGAGTATCATGATGAAAAAAACTGTTTTTGTAGCTTGTTTCTTGATGGTGATAACATTACTGTCGCCAATCACTTATGCAAAACAGCCCACTAGCGATCCAACCCAATCAAATATTGGTTATTACACCTTAACACCAGATATCACTACCAACTATGTCATTAATGATTCTCGATTAGGGTATATTCAGTTGCGAGTCGATTTAATGCTGAAGAATAACAATCAATTAATGAATATTAAGCATCATGATCCTTTGATCCGTGACGCTATAATTAGCATTATTAACCAACAATCAGAACAACAAATAAAATCATTAACTGGCCGTGAAAAAATTCGTCAATTAAGTAAACAAAAAATCAACCAATTATTACTTGTCGAGACAGGCCATACTCCAGTCAATGAACTTTTATTTACTAAATATTTATACCAATAATAACGCCCATAAAAAAAAGCGCCCATCGGCGCTTTTTATTGAAATGTTTACCATAAAGATAATAATGGCTATGCAGCCGCAATTACCGTTTGTGCTTGATGATCAATAATATAATCACCAATTAATTGTTGCTGTGATGGCGTTAAATACAAACCTAGTTTACTGCGACGCCATAGCGCATCCGTCGCTGTTTGTACAAATTCATGCGCTATTAAATAATCAAGCTCACACTGATAAACCCCTTCACCAAAATGCTGTCCCATCTCAGCTTCGGTGGTAATTCCTGCCAATAACGTCTTGGCACGAATACCATAATTGTGTGCTATGCGCTGACAAGTAAATTCATTTAACCACGGATACTGTTGTTGTAGCTGCGTTGCTAACTTATCGCCATCAAAATCAGCACTGCCACCAGGTAAGTAGCTATCTTTGGTCCAAGAAGGACCCATGTTAGAATAAAACGGCGCTAATTTAGCTAATGCTGATTCTGCCAACTTACGGTAGGTAGTGAGCTTACCACCAAACACAGAAAGCAAAGGCGCTTCATCTGCTTGCTGCTCTAACTCTAAGGTATAATCACGCGTTACCGCTTGTGGTGAATCGGATTCATCATCGCACAATGGTCTAACGCCACTCCAATTCCATACCACATCTTCCCGCTGGCATTGATGCACAAAATGGTTGTTATACACCTTCAATAAATAATCAATTTCTTGATCATCAATGGCGACATCACGCGGATCACCATGATATTCAACATCGGTAGTACCAATCACAGAGAAGCGATCTAAATAAGGGATCACAAATACAATTCGATTATCTTCGTTCTGAAGAATATACGCTTGCGGCTGCTCATGCACCCGCGGCACCACAATATGGGAGCCTTTAATTAATCGAATATTGCGTGGTGATTCTAAATCTGTACTGTGATCATAAAATGATTTCACCCATGGTCCAGTTGCATTCACTAGCCCATGAGCACAACGTTGGAATGTTGCGCCCGTTACAATATCTTTAATAGTCACGCGCCAAATATCCCCTTCTCGAACGGCTTTTTCAACCCGACAACGGTTACGCACTTCTGCGCCATATTTTGCGGCTTCCATCGCATTTAAAATCACTAATCGCGCATCATCAACCCAACAATCAGAATATTCAAAACCTTGTTTAATCGTAGGTACTAATACCGAATCAGCACCAAATGATAATCCTTTGCTGGCTGGTAAGGTGGTGCGTTTACCCAAGTGATCATATAAGAATAATCCAGCACAAATCATCCATGCAGGACGTAAATGCGGCTGGTGTGGCAGTCGAAATCGCATTGGTTTAGCAATATGAGGCGCTTTTTTTAGTAATACTTCTCGCTCAGCTAAGGCTTCAGCCACTAACCGAAATTCATAATGCTCAAGATAACGCAAACCACCATGAATTAATTTTGAACTGGCTGATGAGGTCGCTGATGCAAAATCATCCGCTTCATAAAGACCAACACTCAACCCGCGACCCGCGGCATCAGCAGCAATGCCAGTACCATTAATGCCGCCACCAATCACAATTAAATCTAACGTTTGACTATTTTCGAGGCCGCTTAATGCTACTGTCATAATGTTCACACCTATTCAATCAAACATAACAAAACGAACTATAAATGTTCGTTCGAAAGTAATTAATTTAATAATAGCGTATATATTGATCTAATCCAGCATTAGTTAACATTGTTATGACAAAAATTTGATCATTACCGCAAACTTAATGCTTATAACAATTACAAACCAAAAAAAACGGGCTTCTATTTAAAGAAGCCCGTTATTTAAGTCTCTGGTTATCGATATAATGATTTACGCTACCACCTCAAAATGGATTTCATTTTCTTGTAATCGCTCAACCAAACTGAGTGGGGGTAATTGATCAGTGAATAACATATCAATTTGACTAATATCACCTAGATTTACCATCGCATTACGACCAAACTTAGTGTGATCAACGCCTAACATCACACAACGGCTATTCTCAATAATCGCTTGTTTAACCCGAACTTCATGGTAATCAAAATCTAATAATGAACCATCAAGATCAATACCACTGATACCCAAAATACCGAAATCTAATCGAAATTGTGATACAAAATCGAGCGTTGCTTCACCTACAATACCGCCATCACGATTACGTACCTCACCACCAGCTAAAATCACTCGAAAGTTTTCTTTAGCCATCAGTAAGCTAGCAACATTAAGGTTATTAGTTACGATCCGTAAATCGTTATGATTCATTAATGCGCGCGCCACCGCTTCTGGCGTAGTACCTATATCTATAAATAAGGTTGCACCGTCAGGAATATGGCTCACTAATGCTTTGGCTATGCGGTCTTTCTGCTCTAACTGTAAGACCTTACGAGTGGTATAAGCCGTATTAACTGAACTGGAAGGGACGGTTGCACCGCCATGATGACGACGAATTTTATTTTCATCGGCCAGCTCATTAAGATCGCGGCGAATCGTTTGTGGGCTTACATTAAAACGCGCCACAAGATCGTCAGTACTGACATATCCCTGGCCCATAACTAAATCAATAATTTCTTGATGACGTTTACTTTGCTTCACGGCTGGAAAGCTCCTATCTATACCTGCCATATTCAGCAATGAAAGGTAATAAAAACAAGGCTCCGCCAATGCGAAGCCTTTTTATATTACTCACAGCTTTACCAAGAAGCCAAACTTAATCAACCATTTTGCTGTTGTAACTCAAGTTGCTGCTTCTGATAGGCCTTCTTTTCACCAATCATAGTGATAATAAAGAAGAAAATAGCTAACACACAAGAACCGGTTAGAACCATAAAGCCGCCATCCCAACCAAAATTATCTACCGTATAACCCAGTAATGCATTCGCTGCTACTGCACCACCTAAATAACCAAATAACCCCGTTAGCCCAGCCGCAGTACCTGCTGCTTTTTTAGGTGCAAGCTCTAACGCATACAAACCAATCAACATCACAGGACCATAGATTAAGAAGCCAATCGAGATCAATGCCATCATATCAATAGTCGGATTACCCGGAGGATTAAGCCAGTACACCAATACTGCAACAGTCACTAGCACCATAAATAAAATCCCTGCTGGTGCTCGACGACCTTTAAATAGCTTATCGGATATCCAACCACATAATAATGTACCGGGGATCCCTGCCCACTCATAAAGGAAATAAGCCCATGATGATTTATCGACGGTAAAGCCTTTCGCTTCGCCTAAATACACTGGTGCCCAATCTAATACGCCATAGCGAATCAAATAAACAAACGCGTTCGCAATCGCAATAAACCACAATAATTTATTATTAAAAATGTACTTAAAGAAAATTTCTTTGGCGGTCATCTCTTCTTCAAAAGATTTATCATAGCTCTCAGGATAATCGTCTTTGTATTCTTCAATCGGTGGTAAGCCACAAGACTGCGGTGTGTCACGCATCACTAAGATAGTAAATCCCGCAACTAATAGCGCAAAAAAAGCAGGTACATAAAACGCTGAACGCCAATCATCATTAAACGCCCATAAACCAAATAAGAACAATGGGCCAATTAAGCCACCACCGACGTTATGAGCCACGTTCCAGACCGAGACTAACCCACCTCTTTCTTTATGTGACCACCAGTGCACCATGGTTCGCCCACAGGCTGGCCATCCCATCCCCTGAAACCAGCCATTTAAAAATAACAGCACAAACATCGCGGTAATACTGCCAGTCGCCCAAGGCATAAAACCAAAGCACAACATCACTATCGATGACAATATCAATCCCGAGGCTAAAAAGAAGCGAGGATTGGATCTATCTGACACATTCCCCATTAAAAATTTAGATAAGCCATAAGCAATTGATACTGCCGCTAACGCAACCCCTAATTCACCGCGGCTATAGCCATATTCTTCAATCAAATAGGGCATCGCTAGCGAAAAGTTTTTACGCACTAAATAGTAACCAGCATAACCAAAAAAAATACCTACAAACAATTGCCACCGCAACCGCTTATAAACTGGATCGATACTTCCATCAGGCAAGCGCTGTTTATGCGCTTCAGGGGTAAATAAACCAAACATAAATGTTCCTTTCTGTTATCTCACTGCTGTAGGGCATCGAGTACCATTCGCGCATCACAATACGCTGTGGCATCTTATAGATACTATTTTTACAATCCCACGCTATAAACGATCGTTTTATTTTCGATGTCGCTCAAAACGAGACTGATTATTGCGCGAATGAATAATTAAAAATGTGAAAACAGTCAAAGACAGACGGATAAATATGAATAGATATGAAAATAACGCGGATTTATATCAACATTGGACTCACTGTCAAATAATCAACAGCTTTAGTTAATATCAAGATAATTATCACTACTGTGGTGATGTAAGCAGACCAAACATCACCACAGTAGTTGCAGGAAAAACAGCCAGAAGACTAGTGTTTAGGACCAAGTAATTTAGCATCCACTAACGCAATCGCACAGCCCGTCAATAAACCCATTAAGTGCGCCATATTCGCAATGGCAATGCCTGCGGGCTCAGCAAAACCAATGATCAACCACACCAACATAAACACTACATAAGAGCGAGCAATCACTAATCCACGTTGTGGTGCTAGCCAACCCATCCACCAGATATACCCCAACAAGGCATAGACAACACCAGATAGGCCACCAAAATTAGGACCATCAAGCCAAAATTGACCAAAGCCAGAAATTAGCGAAGAGATAAGAAATAACTGTACTAATTTAGCAGAGCCACTGTGACGTTCAATTTGTCCGCCTAATAACCACCACCACAAACAGTTAAAAATTACATGCATGGCTGAAAAGTGGAGTAGCGCATGGCTGAAATAACGCCACAACTGCCATTGATCACCATTCATAAACGGGAAATGGAACCAATTAAATAATAGCGATTCAAATCCTAATAACCACAATCCGTAAATGACCAGTGATGCCACCATCACTAGTAATGTAAATGGACCGGCTTGGGCTTTAACCATCGAGATTAGACTCGGGCTAGAATAATCAAATTTTGCAGTGCGACTCTCTGCCACTTGCCATGATGCTTCTTGATATTTGCTATCATTAGGATTAGCAATAAATGCATTCAATTCAGCTTCGGCTTCAATCAGATGTTGGTTATCTTGCAACCATAACGCAAACTTACCCTCAGGCTCTGGCGCTAAAGTCAGTTCAATCCCCCGTGAAGCCATATAATCAATAAATGCTTGTGCGTGACGAGGGTTATAAAATTCAGCTAAGCGATGCATAGTTATCACTCTAATGGATTGGAGATTATCAGTACTAAATACCAAAGGTAGTTACATTCAAAGTGAGTAACTCGCCCTCTTATTACTCATCTTATCAAGGATAAACTTAACTAAGCTTGTACCATCGGTAAGCCTTCACGACGCCAAGCTTCAAAACCACCCTCAACGCTATACACCTGTTCATAACCTTGATTAGCTAAATATTGCGCGGCGCCCTGACTACTGACACCGTGATAACACATCACTAATAATGGTTGTTCAAAGTCAACCTCATCCATCAATGTCACCATTGTATCGTTAGTAAGGTGAAATGCCGCTTGAGCATGGGCTAATGCATAAGATTGGGGATCACGGATATCAACCAGTACGGTCTCTGGTTGTTGTAATAATTGCAGGGCATCTTGTACTGAAATATGTTGAAACTGTTCCATGATGTTTCCTTTTAATGGCATCAATAAAAGTAATAGCAAAGGCTGATAATGCTATTTATGATCGCGATCGATAATGTTCATATTGGATCGTAAACACACGATCCTGACAATTCATCCACCAAAATCAGTAATTAATCACTATTGTACCTTAGCTTAAGCACTGTATCTCCCACCAAAAAATAAGGCTTTATCCACATAACAATCACGGCTCGCAACAATAACAGTTCAATACCAACAAGGAGTTATTGGTGATAGCAATTTACAATCGAACACAAAGTAACCACCTGTGGAAAAGTCTGTGGATTGCGTTGATAATGTGGTTTTCACCAAAAAGATCCACAACATGTAGATCGGATCCCACAACAAGCTGTGTATAAGTCAACTAAGCATACACACAATTATTCACAAATGTGACTTATGACACATAAAATCAGATAGATAAGCTCCTACCTTATAATAGTGATTAGCGACTATAAATTTAGACGATCGACAGCTACAAAAAAACCGACACTAAGGTCGGTTTTTATAGCGTAAAGTAACATGACCAATTAGTAAAAATCGCCCACTGAATCTTTAAGCTTTTTCATGGCATTTTTTTCTAACTGCCGAATACGCTCTGCTGATATACCATAATTATCGGCTAAATCTTGCAAAGTCGACTTTTGATCATCTAACCAACGTGAACGAACAATATGCTGGCTGCGTTCATCCAGACTGGCTAATGCTTGAGATAAACGATTATTGGCATGAGTTTCCCAATTACTTTCTTCATAACTCAAAGCAACATCAGAGCCTTTATCTTCAAGGAAATATGCGGGAGCCATAGGTGCTGAATCACGTTCATCATCATCATTTTGCATTTCAAACGTAGGATCTTGTGCCGCTAAACGTGATTCCATTTCGCGTACTTCAGCAGGTTCAACCCCTAACTGTTGAGCGACCATGTTCACTTCGTCGTTATTAAACCAGCCTAAGCGTTTCTTTGATTTACGTAAATTAAAAAATAATTTCCGTTGTGCTTTGGTAGTTGCTACTTTTACTATTCGCCAATTACGTAATACATATTCATGAATTTCAGCTTTAATCCAATGTACCGCAAAAGACACCAATCGCACGCCAACTTCTGGATTAAAGCGTTTAACCGCTTTCATCAACCCAATATTACCTTCTTGGATTAAATCAGCAATCGGCAAACCATAGCCAGAATATCCACGAGCAATATGCACCACAAATCGCAAATGGGACATCACTAATGCTTTAGCAGCATTAATATCACCTTCATAGTGTAAAGCTTCAGCAAGCTCTTTTTCACGCTCAGGCGTTAGCATTGGATAACGGTTTACAGTCTGAATATAACTTTCAAGACTATCCGCCGAAACTAGAACTAATTTCGACATCTCATTTGACATTCGAAAACCTCGTGTAATTTTCGTGCAATCACAACGGTTATTGAGCACATGCTATCGTTGTGTGAACCGACAATGATGCCTGTAAACATAGTTCAAATGCAAGTCACAGCACAAATATATATGATTATAAGCATCACTTTTTCTTATCATGTTGTTTTAAAATGATTAACAACAACAATTATACTGGGTTAATTTCACGCAAATGACGTCCAGCAGCAAGACGAGCAGCCATTAGACCTAAGAAGGTGGCTATCATTATCATGATTACGCTCTCATCCCAATTCAAGCCCAGCATTCTAAAATGACTACCATACAAATTAGATAACTGCGCAACAGCATCACCTAATAATAAAACTACCCCTTGGGTTAATCCCCATGCAATTAGCGCTGCAATCAAGCCATACCACACCCCGACATAAAGATAAGGGCGTAAAATATAACTATTGGTCGCACCAACCATTTTCATGACTTGGATTTCATCTTTATGGCTAAGCACTTGTAAGCGCAGGGTGTTACCCACAATTAAGAACACCGCAAACAGCATTAGGCCTGACATTAATAATGCCAACGCAATCGCTAACTGTTGAATTGCGGCTAAACGTTGCAGCCAATCACGATCTAAACGCACTTCAGCAACATGCTTTTGCTGTCCCAATTTTTGGGCTAATTCATTGGCTTTAGCCGTCGTTTGCCAATCACTCTTTGGCTCAACAATTACCACTGCGGGTAAAGGATTATTTTGCTCATCAAACAAATTGAGGGCTTTATCAAAACCACCATTTTGCCGAAACTGCTCTAAACCTTGATCCGCGGTAATAAATTTGACGCTATTAACTTGTGACCAATTTTTAATTTCATCAGCAAGTGCCTGCCCATCGTCATTACTGGTATTGTGCTTTAAATACAGTGTGATTTGGCTTGGGTTTTGCCACGCATCAGCAACCGCTGTAATATTTTTCGCCATTAAATAAAAAGTACATGGCAAGGTTAATGCGACAGCTAATACGGCAAGAGTTAAAAAATTACCGAGTGGATGACGAAACATGTCTTTTAATGCAGAGCTTGCTTGTTGGCGATGAATTGCAAAAAAACCAATAGATTTACGCGCCATGAGCTAGCTCCCTTAAATTACCTTTATGTAGATCTAAACGACGATAATCACGGCTAGCAAGCAATGATGTGTCATGCGTTGCCATTAATACTGTTACGCCAACTCGATTAAATTCTTCAAATAATCGCAACACTTGTTGTGATAATTCAGCATCCAGATTACCTGTTGGTTCATCAGCCAACAGTAACATTGGTTTGTTAACAATTGCGCGGGCAATGCCGACGCGCTGTTGTTCACCGCCAGATAATTGGATAGGCAAACATTTTGCCTTATCCAATAATCCGACTTTATCCAAAGATGCACTCACACGACGCTTGATATCATGTTCATTCATTTGTTCAACCCGTAATGGCAAAGCAATGTTATCGAAAACACTGCGATCCATTAAAAGCTTATGATCTTGAAAAATAATACCAATATTGCGGCGCAAAAATGGGATTTGTTTATTTGGTAATCGAGTAATATCGTGACCATTGAACCAAATCTTGCCGTCATTTGGACGCTCAAGGGCACAAATTAATTTCAGCAGGGTACTTTTACCAGCCCCAGAGTGACCCGTTAAAAAAGCCATATCTGCGGGTTTGAGGTGAAAATCTACTTTTTGTAGGGCTTGCCTACCACCACGATAAGCTTTACTTACCTGCTGAAATTGAATCACTTTATTATTCCTCGTTGCTAAATAACGCTTCTATAAACTCATCGGCCACAAATGGTCGCAAATCATCAATGCCTTCACCAATACCAATATAACGAATTGGAATATTGAATTGATCAGCAATTGCAAAAATAACACCACCTTTAGCCGTACCATCTAATTTAGTAATGGTGATCCCCGATACTGGAGCCACTTCACTAAACAGTTTTGTCTGACTAATGGCATTTTGACCCGTACCAGCGTCCAATGTCAGCATAATCTCATGCGGGGCTTCGCTATCAATCTTTTGCATCACCCGCACAATTTTACGTAACTCTTCCATCAAGTGACCTTTGTTTTGCAAACGCCCAGCGGTGTCAGCAATAACAACATCAACATTTTTGGCTTTAGCTGATTCAATGGCATCAAAAATCACGGATGCACTATCAGCGCCAGTATGCTGAGCGATCACAGGCACATTATTACGATCACCCCAAACTTGTAGTTGCTCCACAGCCGCGGCACGGAAGGTATCACCAGCAGCTAGCATGACTGATTTACCATCTGCTTGGAATTGTTTGGCTAATTTACCAATGGTAGTCGTTTTACCGACACCATTAACGCCAACCATCAAAATAACATAAGGCTTTTTAGTCATATCAACCACTAACGGTTGTTCAACTTTAGCCAACATTCCACCTAATTCATCTTTTAATAAACTATAGAGAGCTTCGCCGTCATGTAAATCACTGCGTGATGCTTTGTCAGTAAGGTTATTAATGATTTTTAACGTGGTATCCATCCCAACATCAGCGATCAATAATTGCTCTTCTAACTCTTCAAATAATTCATCATCAATTTTCTTACCACGGAACAAACCAAAGAAACCAGCACCAAAGTTGGTTTTAGTACGCTTTAAACCGCGCATTAAGCGGCTAAAAAAACCTTCTGATTTTGGTTTTTCTTGTTCAGTAGCCGCCGTGATGACTACAGTATTTTGATCGTCATCGTCAGCAATTACATCACTAACATTGGCATCAATAGCATTTTCAGTTACCGATGTTAGTAATGGCTCACTTCCATCATTACTATTATTTAATAACGCTTGATGGTTTTCATCTACGGTTACAATCTCATCATTAATAACACTATCAGTAACAATACTGTCTTTTTGATGATCATTTTCTTGCAACGTCGTAGCCAATTGGCGATCATTAGTTTTAGCGATTAATTCTGGGTCGATGGGTGTTTCTAGCTCAAAGTCATCATTATGACCGGCTTTCAACGACTCATCGTCAGAGGAATGTGTTGATTTTTGGCTATCAACCGAGCCATCAACTACTGATTGATCAGTAGCTTGTTCCTTTGATGCGTCGTTATCTTCAGAGCTAAATCCTAGCCATGAAAATAATCCGCGTTTCTTTTTTTCTGCCATTGGCAAATCCTAGCGCTTGATTGGTACAATTTACGGCCTAAAAACAGGTGTATACTATCATTTTCTTAACGGTCAAAAAAATCTATGACGCAGCGAAGACAGCAAACAACTCGCAAAATACAAAATAATCGTCCTGGTGGATTCGTTAGAATCATCAGCGGACAATGGCGTGGACGCAAATTACCCGTTCATGATGTCGAAGGACTCCGCCCAACCACTGACCGTGTCAAAGAAACACTTTTCAACTGGTTAGCGCAAGACATTTATCAATCTAAATGCCTCGATCTCTTTACTGGTAGTGGTGGCTTAAGTTTTGAAGCACTTTCACGTGGTGCAGAAAGTGTCACCATGCTTGAACTTGATAAAAAAGCGGCCACACAACTCGAAATAAACCTCAACACAGTAAAAGCGACCAATGCTACTGTGATCAATGGCGACAGTTTACACTTTTTGTCACAAACAGGTACGCCACACGATATTGTTTTTATCGATCCTCCGTTTCGAAAAGATCTTATTCAGGATGTTATCACAGCGTTAGAAAATAATGGCTGGTTAACACCACATGCAATGATTTATATTGAAGCAGAAAAGGAATTAGGTCAGTTGGCAATACCTAGCCACTGGCATTTACATCGTGAAAAAAGCGCAGGCCAAGTGTGCTACCGCTTATTTTCCAGAGAGGAACCATGAAAGCACTGATCATTACTGCCAAAATAGCGATTGCCTTAGTCTGGCTAATATTATTCATTAATATCGTCCACCCATTTCCAGGAGTGTCCGCGATAGCGCTGTATATCATGACCGCTTTTTTATTCATGATGCATGGCTTACAAATGCTCATTTTCGTTGGCGCATTTGGTGATAAAATCAAGATGTCGCGTTGGGAGTATTGGTCAATTTTAATTTTTGGTATCTTCGCGCTGCTAGATATCCGTCGCAAGCACATGATGTAATACCTATTGAGCGGGCAACATCATTGATGCTCGCTTTTATTATCTATAACTCAAATATTATCTATAACTTAAAATTAATGATCGAGTGACTCTTCTTTATCATGCTGACACTGCCAACACAGTTCAAATTGGCCCTGATTAACCTCGCCACAATGCTTGCAATGCCAATCGTGATAATCATTACGTAAATACCCCCTCAATAACGACTAAAGCTTGCTGCCATTGAGATACGGTAACCCATAACTGCACTTCAATCACACTCATCGGTAGCTCACCCGCAGCAGCAGCTAATGCTTCCCCCGTCAACCGTACTGACATTCCAGTATTTTCTAACAAACCTTTTAAACTATGTGCTTCTAAGCTGTTTCCGGCGCTATACACACATTGCCATTGTTGATTCGCCATATTTCTACCCTACTAAATATGAAAATAATTAATTAAAGATAGCAATACTGACTCAAGTCTCTGTCTCTAATCTTAAATCCACTTGATTCCTCACTCATTATTACACAATGAAAAACAAATAAAATCACGTTACTTATCATTACTAATTCAGCCAAAAAATCGAAAGATTACATATAAATAAAATAAAATAAAATAAAAATAATGCTTTAAATACAATTGGTTAATTTTAAATCTTGTTAAAATATAGAAAAAAAACAACAAGCCATACCAATGCTCAATTTAATAATGAAAACAATATTTTTTATTGCTAAAAAAAATGAAAAACCAATAACTTAACCATTTAATATACAACCGCCGTTACAGATCAAAAGATAACCAAAAAAAACAATACAAAAATAGCATTACAGACACACAACATCTATTTTTGGTTATTTTTTACAAAAATCATCATAGCCATTACAGATTGAAAGAAACAAAGAAATAAAATACATTAAAAACAATGAGTAACATTAAAAACAAACCGCAAGACAACAGTTAACATTATATTTACAATATAAAAAACTATGGGTTTAATAGTGATAAATGGCTTTTATTGCCATGTAAAATGTTTTTATATGACATAATTATCCATCCACACTGTAAATAACGTTAAAAACATGTTATCTTTATTGTCAAGAAAAAATAAAACCACCATTAAGGATTATAAATTATGCTTACACACTCACAAAAACAAGGGCTTGTAATGATTGCTATTGTTGTTGGTTTAATGACACTACCTGTTATTTACTAAGCTTTACTCAAGAAACAAAAAAATAGCGCCTAATGGCGCCATTTTTTTATCTGGATTATCTCTATGCTCTTTCGTTATAACGTAATGTGCTGCCAATGATAAAAATAGAACCCCAACGCCGCTAACGTAATCCCCCCAAGCAGTAAAACCGCAGCTCCCCACACTAAGCGACTACTACGTGGCATTAATTCCACTTCACACTCCGCACATAAATCCATAAACAACTGATAATTATCGATATCAAAGCCATCTTCCATCATTAACTTCTGATGTATTATATTAATTTCATTTAATTTACTAGAGACATCATCAGGAAAACGATTATCACAACTATGAACTAATTGCGTTAAATCAGTACCTTTAGCGTGATAATGTTGGCGTAATAAGTCTTCTAGCCGACGCGATCTCTCAATGACTTGTTCAATATCCATCATCACCTCCCTCAACCTTCAATTACAATTACCTTACCTAAGCTACCCATTCAACATAGTGTTTTAGTAAAATAATTGTATTCAGATCACGCTTTTATTATCCAAAGTTAGGCATGTATAAATTTGCTGTGAATAATATCGCGGTATTTATTTAATATAGCGTATTAACCACCAAGGAGCTTGGAGATGCCGACATGGATTATTGTCGTACTGTGCCTACTATTACTACTGGCATTAACCTATTTTATCTATAACTATCGCCGTCATATCTTAGGTATTGATGCACCAGAAAAAAAAGTTGATGTTCAAATTTTAGATAAACAAAGTAACCGTATTATTGGTGCGCAGCCGGGAGAGGAAGATGAGGAATATTGGTTTTATGTTCAACCGTTAGCGGGCGGGCCTAAGCGTGAGTTTATGATTGGTATTCATTATTACCAAGCGCTCAATCCTGGCGACATCGGTACCATGACCTACCGTGGCCAGCAATTTATTCACTTTGCACTACAGCGCCAATAGCCATCGTACTGTTTGCTCATTGCCTAATGAGCAAACAGACAATAATTAACACCGTTATGGCACTAACCACGCCGTATAACGACTACGACTCAATAACCAACTGGTCGCCAGCGCTAAGCTCGCTGCAATCATTGTCCATACTGGAATAGCAATTAACGGATTAGCAAAATAGAGATCATATTCCCGTAATGGCCATAAAAAGATCGGATGAATCAAATACACTCCAAGGCTATATTTACTTAACCAACCTAATTGAGTTTGAGTCGATACACTTAACTTATTACTCGCCGCTCGACAAAGTAAAAAGACCGTCGCAGCAACCACAACCGTGTTCAACGTTTTGTATGACATCCAGCGAGCGACTTTATATTCATCAGCAGCAAAACTATGGCTGATCACGCTATAGTCAGTTGCGACAACCGCAATCACCGCTAACGGCAGTAGTACCATTAAACTAGGCCAACGGTATTGATACAGGCAATAACCTAATAATAAATAACCGCTATAAAGTAAATAGGTTTCACTCCATAAGCCATCAATATAAAACAGATATAACCCCGTGATCAGCAGCCATACCATAATGACCCCTTTCACTTGCCCTGGTTCTGCTTTTTGTACCCACCACTGAATAACCGGAATAACCAAATAAAGAGGAATGAAGTAATAGAAAAAACCAAGGTGATAATAGGTTTCATGGGTCGGCAGTTTTTTCAGTACCGACCAACTTAGTGCGCTATCAAAACCATTAACCGTTAGACCAGAGAAGAAGGCATAAAATACCGACCATACCAAAAAGGGGATTAATACTTTACCGAGGCGACGTTTAATATAATAAACAGGCTCAAAAGGACGCTGATCACTGAGCATCAATGCTCCAGTAATCATAATAAACACAGGGACAGCCCAGCGACTAAGGCTATTGATCGTAATCGCACTCATCCACTGCCAATCCGGTATTTGACCCAACTGATCTCGATAGGGGCCAAGGACATGGATCACGACGACTGCCAAGGCAGCAACGACTCGCAGTAAATCAAAAAATCCCACTTTTTCTCTCACCAACGACCCCTTATATAAACAGCAGATATAAAAAAGCAGAGCCATAATCATTTATGGCTCTGCTTTGAATATAGCAGTCACTTAACTGTAAGTATCTATCACATTGATGAATTAACCGATAACTCACTCATTATTGACAGCGATTTAACCTGAGGCTTAAGGTTGTTGACGTGTTGCCGCTAATACAATTTCACGCACACATAAATTTTGAGGCTGGTTATAAGCATAGCTAATCGCATTAGCAATATCTTGTGGTGCAATTACACCACCCATGCCTTGTTTCCATTCTTGGTAGCCGGCTTTAATCGCATCGCTACTAGTATGGCTTAGTAATTCAGTTTCTACTGCACCAGGCGCAATAGTAATAAAGCGTACGTTATCATCAGCCACTTCTTCACGGATATTTTCAGTGATAGCGTGTACAGCAAATTTAGTGCCGCAATAAGCTGCATGGTTAGGGAAGGTTTTACGACCCGCAATTGAGCTGATGTTAATAACAGTACCTGTTTTACGTGCTTTCATGCCCGCAAGAACAACATGAATACCGTTCAGCATCCCCATCACATTGACATTAAACATGGTTTGCCATTCAGCAGGATCCTGCTCATCAGCAAGACCTAATAACATCATACCGGCATTATTGATTAAGCAATCGACTGGACCAAATTTTTGCTCAGCTTCAGCAACCGCCGCCGCAATCGCTTTAACATCAGTCACATCTACTTTACGGCACAATGTATTCGGTAGGTTTAATGCTTCCATCGCTTCAACACGACGCGCTAACAATAATAATGGGTAGCCTTCTGCTGCTAATTTACGCGCAGTAGCTTCACCAATACCTGAACTTGCACCGGTGATCACAACTAAAGATTTCGACATGTTTTTGTTCCTCTAGAATAAACCGCACTATTGATGCAGCCAGCTAAGATGCTGTTGATGGCAATAACTATAGAACGAATTATCGAAACTGAAAAATATCTATTTCCTTGGTTTATCATCAATAAAAACTATGGATAACAACAAGCCGTCATAAGTTTCAACAATGTGATAGGCTAACCGCGTCTTTTTTGATCGAGTATTACCTGATGGACTTACGCTTATTACGGTTTTTTATTGCTGTTTATGAAGAAAAAAATATCACTTTAGCCGCAGAGCGCTGTTGTGTATCTCAACCATCAATATCAAGTGGTATCAAGCAATTAGAACAAGAGCTAACAACTCAACTTTTTGTGCGACATAAAAAAGGGGTTAACCTTACCGACGAAGCACACTATCTATATCCATTAGCGATTCGATTATTAAATGACGTTAATACGCTGCCACAACTCTTTCAACAACGCACTGAACGTTTACCCCTAACATTGGCTAATTTTGCCGATCTTAGTCAAAGCCAATTAGCACTTGTATTAGCACAATTGCACCAGCAAATTCCAAATCTTTTAATTGAATTAGTCGATCATGATAAAAAAGCCGATGCGCGATTAACGTTAGATATGTTTAAAGCTGAAGATGAAATTTTTCTGCCGTTATGGGATGAGGATTATGTGCTGTGCATGTTGCCCGATCACCCACTCGCCAGCTTAACCAGTGTGTCGCCTCAACAATTACACCAACATGATTTTATTGAGTGTCCGCCGTGTGAAGCACATCAACAAACTATTGGCTTACTGGCGTGCGATGGTCTATCGCTTAATTTAGTGGCTAAAGCAGAACATAAAACCCAAGTAATGCATTTAGTTCAAGCTGGATTAGGGATCTCTTTTCTACCGACGGGTGTGTTAGAAAGTGCGACCCAATTAGTCACAGTCCCTCTTGAAGGGCCACGCATGTTTCGTCGTTTAGGGTTATGTTATCCCGCTACTAAAACGCTAAATCCGGCGTTAGCAGCTTGTATTAAAGTGTTAAGCCAACGCGTTGCAATTGACCACCAATCTAACCATTAAGTTTTACCTATCACAGTAATAAGAAAAATCGAATTTTTTATTACTGTAAATCTCTTTATCCTTACATTAGAGAATATGAGTTAAATAGATTAAATAAATAGGTTACTCAATGAATACAACCCAACATACTTCCCATGCATTAGTCGTTGAAGGTGGTGCAATGCGCGGTATTTTTGCCAGTGGTGTGTTGGATGCATTCCTTGAAAATAACTATTTACCGTTTAATTTTGCAATTGGTGTTTCGGCGGGAGCAACTAATTTAATCGGTTATTTAAGTGGTAATTATGGTCGCAGTCATAAAATTATTACTCAATATTCTCGTGATCCTCAATTTATTAATTTTTCTCGTTTCACTCACGGCGGTCATTTAACCGATATCGACTGGTTATGGCGTACAACCTCTCGTTATTTACCGCTGAACCTACTCAAATATGAGCAACGCCAAATCCCACTTTATGCGACCACAACCAATTTAGAAACGGGCTCCGCAGAATATATTAAGGTAACGCGCCATAATATTATGCCATTAATGGAAGCGACCTGTGCCCTGCCTGTTGCTTATCGTCATAATCCGACGATTGATGGCATTGCAATGAGTGATGGCGGAATTGGTGATTCAATTCCTGTTATTGAAGCATATCGCCGTGGAGCGCGTAAGATCACGGTTATTTTATCTAAACCACTTGGTTTTCATAAACAGGACACCAAACTGCCGTGGTTAATCAAATCCATGTTTCACGATCACCCCGCTTTTGCAGACGCCGTGATGACGCGCGCTAGCCGCTATAATGCCGCCCTCGATTTTATTAATCATCCGCCAGCAGATTGTACGATTACCGTTATCGCACCTAATCACGATTTTCATGTTGGTCGTCTAACTCGCAATCTCAATAAATTAGAACAAGGTTACTTTCAAGGAAAACAAGCCGGTCATCGTATCTGTGGAATTATTCCTTGTGAAGGTGAGCATTGCGATCCTGAAGTATTAGTTGCCTAGTCATTCATCGCTTAGTAATTATAGATTAAAACTATCGTTACAATAGATAACAACAGTTATACCTATCAATAGTGTTTATCTATACTGACTTCATCAAAATGAAACCTGCTTTTGTTTTTAACCATTTTATGAGGAATGTACCATGGCTCACCAAACCAATTTAATCGGTCTTGATAGTGATAAAGCCCAAGCGCTAGCGACAGACCTCAATCAGCTGTTATCTAACTACCAAGTGTTTTATATGAATACGCGTGGTTATCATTGGAATATCAAAGGCCAACAGTTTTTTGAATTACATTTAAAGTTTGAAGAAATTTATACGGATCTTCAAATTAAAATCGATGAATTAGCTGAACGTATTCTAACCCTTGGCTACACACCCGATCACAGCTTCAGCCGCTATTTAGCAGCAAGTGACATCAAAGAACAACAAAATATCTGTGATGGTCAACAAGGGGTACAAGGCTTAGTTAATAGCTTTAGTATTTTACTCGGTCAACAACGTCGCATTCTTATAGCGGCAGGTGATGCAAGTGATGAAGGTACTGCGGCATTGATGGGCGATTATATTCGCGAACAAGAAAAATTATTGTGGATGCTTAATGCTTATCTGCAATAACTATAATCGAAACTACATAATGTTAGTGAATTAGTCACTTACTAACATTTAAAAAATATACGAGTGTCATAACCGTATATTTCTATCCAAGGCGACCCGCCTGACTATGGCAATACATTATATGGTTCTTTTTGGGGTCTTTATGGCCCCGTTTTTTTAATTCGAACAATCAATTTGAGTACAGTTTTCAGCCCACGTAACAGCTTGTAAATAACTGTCTTGCACCTGCTGTTCTGATAACCCTAACCCACTACATTTTATTGCCACTTGTTGCCAATCTGCTTTATCAAAAGCATCAACTAAATCTAATACTTGTCCAAGCTCCCCTTCGCGATGTAACAACGATGCTTGAATATGAGGCTGCAGTTTTAATAACACTAATAAATCGGCTAACGAACTGTCTAATAATGCATCTAATAATGAAAACATCCCCGCCAAAAACGCCTGTTCTTTGGGTATCATTGATGAACTATAATTAACTAATTCTTCACACATTTTAGCGCGTTGTAATGATAGAGCATACAGTGCTTTAGGTTTATCTAATGCAGCATGAGCGGTTGCGACAACCCCCACAAACATGCGGAGTTTCTCTTCCCCTAAATACACTAATGCCTGATGAAAGGAACTGATGGGTTCAACTAATCGATGATGATTAGCATTATTCACATAACGCAGTAATAAATAAGACAGTGATACGTCACTACTAATGATCTTTTCGATATTATCAAAATCAACGGGTTCACAACTAATAGCTTGTAATAACTGAATAGTGATTAATTCAGATGCAGCAACTTTACGATGTTTTAAAACTTCAGGCCGACTAAAATAATAACCTTGAAAAAAATCAAAACCCGCAGCAAGTGACGCCTGAAAAGCAGCATGATTTTCAACTTTCTCTGCTAAAAATTTTACTTTTAAATGACGATTATCGCGCACAAAATCACACGCCTTTTTCAAACCGAGCATCAACAAATCAAGTTTAATAATATGTACATAACGGAAAAAACGTTGCCATCTTATATCATATTCAAAATCATCAAGCGCAATAATATAACCTTTTTGATAAAGGCGTTTTATAGCGAAAAATAACTCATCATTGGGAATACAGGTCTCTAATATTTCAATAACCACTTTATTTTTTGGTAGTAATAATGGCATTAAATTTACTAAACAATTTTGGGGGAAATTGATAAAGTTTCGTTGACCTTTAAAAATATGATTATTGCCAATTGCCATATAATTTTCAAGGACAAGTCGACATGTTGCTTCGTTAGCATCAATCACAGGAAAAGCATTACACTCTCCATCACGAAATAACAGCTCATGACCAATCGTTTGTTGACGACGGTTAAAAATAGGCTGACGAGCAACATAAGAAAACATGGTAATAATACCTTTTAGACCACAATGATTAATGACAGGTTATCACAAGATACCAACCTCGAAATATTATCGATATTATGCGCGCGCTAAGGCAAGTAATGCACCACAACCAATAAACATCGACCCAAATATACGATTAAGGCGCGTCATTACAGTCGCTGAACGAATATAGTGGGTAAAACGTGATGCCAAGCTAACATAAAATAACATCACACAAGCATCAATAATCAATGTTGTTCCCCCTAAGATCAATAATTGTGGTAATTGCGGCTGAATCGCGTCAATAAATTGTGGGAATAGAGCCACCAAGAATACAATCGTTTTAGGGTTGGTCAAATTCACCAGCACCGCCCGTTGAAATAAACGCTTAGCAGTCACTGACTTATCAACGCTATCAATGGATAATGCACTCTGCTCACGCCATTTTTGAATGCCTAACCAAATTAAATACACCGCACCAATCCATTTTATCAACGAAAAAGCCACGGTTGATTGAGCAACTAAAGCCCCTAATCCAACCCCAACCAATACGATATGAACCGCCATCCCCAATTGCAAACCAACAATTGATGCTAATGACTTACGCCAACCATACACCATGCCATTACTGATCGAATTAATGGTGCCAGATCCAGGCGCAAAACTAAACACAATAGCAGCAACAACATAAGTCAGCCAAACTTCAACGTTCATTGATATTCCTTGATGATTGTATCAAACAATTAAAAGGCGTGTTATACCTTAATCTTTGATTAGCAAGCAACTTATTGCTTTGTTACGCTACAAGTAATAAATAAGGTATACTGGCAAATATGATAATAAGCAACGAGATAACTTGTCGGTGTAAATATCATTTAATACTTTGCCTCATAGTTCACAACTTTCGGAAACGTTATGACCCTCTCTGCCTTACCTTTTTCACAAGAAGCTAGCTTCAGTCGTATGATGGCAGATCCAATCACAAAATTATGGCAACAACGGTATCAAGGCACCTTGCAAGGCGTCAATCAGTGCCAATTAAGTTGGGTTAGTTTAACCCCCGGCAAAAGTAATAAAGTGATTGTAATTGTAAATGGGCGTATCGAAAGTTATTGTAAATACCAAGAGCTATTCTTTGATTTAATCAATCAGGGGTACCACATTTACTCTCTTGATCACCGTGGGCAAGGGATGTCACAACGATTAACCGTCGATCCTGAAATGGGTTATGTTGATCAATTTGATGATTACGTCACTGACCTTCACACATTTATAACTGATATCGTCAAACCACAAGGCTATCAACATCTCTTTTTATTGGGTCACTCAATGGGCGGAGCGATCAGTAGTTTACTGCTTGCACGTCATCCTAAACTGATTGATCGAGCAGTATTAAGTGCACCAATGCATGGCATTTATCTAAAGCCAAGCTTACGTTTTTTTGCCGAACCACTCGCTCGCTTTAATGATTATATTCATCGCCAACCGACCTATGCGCCAGGGCAACGATCTTATTATCCTAAACCCTTCGCTAATAATCCATTAACCCATAGTGATATTCGTTTTCAATGGACAAAAACGCTCTACCAACAACAACCACAATTACGTTTAGGTGGTGCCAGTAATCGTTGGGTATGGCAAAGCCTTGCTGGGGCTCGCGCAAGTATTCTTGAGGCAAAAAACATCATTACCCCAACCTTAATATTACAAGGTAGTGCTGATCATATTGTCGATAACCAAGCACATCGTCATTTTTGCCAACAAACACCGCATTGTAGCCAATTAGTCACTATTGATGACGCTCATCACGAATTATTATTTGAAAGTGATCAATATCGTAATATCGCCCTATCGGAAATTTGCAACTACTTTGCTACGTCAGAACAGTAAATAGCCCTAAAAAGACTACGCCATCACAAAAATAAAAGCGGAAATATTTATTACTAACATCAACCCCTTTTTATCTCTCATAGTAGTTTAAGATTAACGACTCACATTCGATCTCGTTATCTTTATTTTCGCTACATTTCTATTTATTGAGAGCTTTCATGTATCAAATTGTTGCTTCAGATTTAGATGGCACATTACTAAATCCAGAACATAAAATTGCGCCATTTACTCGAGATGTATTACAACGTCTTGCCCAACAAAAAATAAATTTCGTGTTTGCAACGGGTCGTCATCATATTGATGTTGCAGAGATACGTGAAAAATTAGCTATTCCAGCCTATATGATCACCTCAAATGGTGCTCGAGTACATAACAGCGAAGGCGAACTGGTCTTTCAACAAGATCTTAGCGCTGACGTTATTCGTGGTGTAATTGGACTTGCTAAAGATGATCCTGCGCTGCATATTCATATGTATTGTGGCGATCAATGGCTACTGAATCATGATAATGAACAGTTAAAAGAATTCCATGATAGCTTTAGTTATCATTTGTACGATGCCAACAATCCACCCGTAGAAAATGTAGCTAAAGTCTTCCTTACCCGTGATGATGAGGATCATGAAGCGCTGGTAAAATGGGAACAATGCTTTAATACTCACTTTGGCGATAAAGCTAATGTTGCTTTCTCTACCCCGTGGTGTCTTGAAGTAATGGATGCAGGCATATCAAAAGGTCATGCTCTTAAAGCCGTTGCTGAAGCTTTAGGTTATCAACTTGCAGACTGTATCGCCTTTGGTGATGGTATGAATGATGCTGAAATGCTAGCAATGGCTGGCAAAGGTCTGGTAATGAGCACCTCTCACGAAAAAGTGAAACAGGCATTACCTAATAATGAAGTTATAGGCTCTAACGCCGATGAAGCAGTAGCGCATTATTTAGAGCAACATTTATTAACGCCCTTAGTCGTATCGTGATTCATTCTTCTAAATAACATAACCAGTGACAGTCATAGCGTAGTCTACTGTCACTGATTATGATCAACCCTGCCCCGTCATCGCTAATATACATTGCCACTGAGCGAAAGTTACAGGCATGACACTGAGTCGATTACCTCGTTTAACTAATGGCATGTCGGCTAATTCAACTGCCTTTTTCATTCGCGCTAAACTCACTAACCGTAAATGTTGCAGATATTCAATATCAACCATTACCCACGGTGGTTTATCTCGGGTTGCCTTGGGATCAAAATACCCACTTGTCGGTTCAAATTGAAAATGATCGGGATACGCCTCTTTAACCACGTTGGCAATACCAACCACGCCAATATCTTTACAAGACGAATGGTAAATCAATACTTGATCACCCCATTTAATTTCATCTCGCAACATATTTCGAGCCTGATAATTACGAACCCCTTCCCAAGGTGAAACTTTTTGTTGTTTTAAAGTGTCTATTGAAAAGGTGTCGGGTTCGGTTTTAAATAACCAATACGCCACTGATCTCCCCTAATTGTGCTAATTTCAATGTTGAAATAAAGCCTACCATAGAGAATACATAATGACCTACCCACGCTTATCACTTGCATTGTTGTTAGCGGCAACAACCTTATCGGGCTGTGCCAGCTGGATGCCTTCAGCGTTTAAAAGCGATCCAGCAGAATCACAATGGGTGGGTAACTATAAGAGTGATACTGAAATGGGGTTAACGACACATCTTCATTTAGCCAGTGATCATGCAGCAACAACAACCTACACCTATACCAATGGCGATCCTGACTTATTAGAAACTGGTCATTGGCAAGCTATTAACCCAACGAGTGTAAAAGTCACTATGATTACCCACCAAGGACGACCACTTAATAGTGAACGTATTTATAGCTATGACCCACACTCAGAGCAATTAAGCACTCAGCAAGAAACCGTTGATGGGCAAACCTATGAATTAGGTGTTGAAGGATTAATTTTACAACGTCAATAAAGCCCCCTCTTATTCTCTATCGTGACTCAAAGGTGGCGTTATGCCACACTGCCACCTTTATTGTTCACTTTGAGAGAAATTATGGCTTGTCAGCGTTGCGGTTTTCAATTTAATTGTATTTGTGATACCGAACCACAATTACAATCAACGGCCGACTTTGTGCTACTTACTCATCCGCGTGAATGCAACAAAGATACCAACACTGGCGTGTTAATGACTCGAACACTGCCCAGCTGTCGTGTCGAAATATGGCACCGCACTGAACCACCACAAGCATTATTAGACCAACTACAAGATCCTAACTATCAAGCATGGTTAGTCTTCCCTAGTAATGAACAACATCCGTCAATATCATTACCACAACCGCAGACTAATCACCGCAAAATACTATTTATTATTCTTGATGCAACCTGGCAAGAAGCACGAAAAATGGTACGTAAAAGTCCATGGTTAAATCAATTGCCGCGCATTGCTATAACGCCACAACAAACATCCAGCTATGCCTTACGCCGTAATCAACAACCAGGACACCTTTGTACCTGTGAAGTAGGGATTGAATTATTAGATCTATTACAACACCACCAAGCAGCACAACAATTACAAACCTATTTTAATCATTTTATTAATATCTATCACGCCGACAAAAGTGGTCACGCGAAATAACCATCAGCTGTGATTAAACTATCTAACTGTTGTTTTTGTAATATCAGATTTACTGCTTTATTTTCTAAATAAAAAGGCTCAGATTAAAAAGAACCATTTTATACACCGTATTTTTAGTGAAGCAGATACCATGAAAACCAAAATTCTTGCTGTTGTAATAATAGCCTCTACCTTAGGTCTTGCAGGCTGTGCGGCTAATCCTTATGGCAATGCCTACAATGTAAATGACGCTCGCCAGATGCAACAAGTTTATTACGGTACCGTTATGCGTACTCAAGCTGTAACGTTAAACGGTAACGGGAATGGCATTGGTACATTAGCCGGTGGTGCTATTGGTGGTATTTTAGGTTCAGGCGTTGGCGGCGGAACCGGTTCTGAAATCGCTGCGATAGGTGGTGCTTTGCTTGGTGGCTATTTAGGTAATGCCGCAGGGAATCAAGTGACAAAACACAATGGCGTTAACTTAACCATAAAAATGGACAGTGGTCGCACCGTTTCTATTGTGCAACAAGTCAATCCTCAAGTGATATTCCATACTGGTGAGCGAGTACAAGTTAACCTTAGTGATAATGGCACTTCACGTGTAACACCCGCTTAAGCACAATATTATTTTCAATAAAAAGGAGCTTATGCTCCTTTTTTAGTGCCTAAAAATGGTATCTAGTTTATAAAAATAACCTCCACACCTCGTATTTTATCCATTAAATCTCCCTCTAAACATTCATCTTAGATTAAGGTTTGTTATTATTAAAAAAAAATAACAAATCAATGGAACATAGAATCTCACAATTAATGCATAACTATTTCAGAATTATGGGGGTGGACTGCTAGTTTATATTACAAACATCAATCATTAATTAAATTAAATCACTGTTATTAAGTAATTTTTAATATTTACATTCCCACGTTTTATAATGGAATGTTAATTTCCACTAAATTAAGCGATCGAATAACAATACTGTTTATCAAATTACGCTCTAAATATGCAACGTTTCTTTGCGCTTTTACCGTTTTTTTTTTATCAAAATAGCAGCATCATAGCTCGCGTTAAATCGCTAAACGGTGATGCCATTAAATAATTACAATAAAAGAATTATAATTAATTTATTTTTTTGATTAAGTAAGATAGTCAAAAAAATAATTTAACTGTTACTTTTTATTTATATTATTTAGTTAGCATGACTTTATTTTCATTACGATAAATAAACTATGTATATAGCGTTTATATCCCTTCCTATAATAGGTA
>NZ_WMDN01000009.1:0-153116 GCF_021236965.1 Photobacterium carnosum
AATGCTTGATGTGGTTGATCGATTAATCGTTATGGAACATGGTCATATCGTTGCTGACGGCCCTAAAGAACAAGTATTACAAACATTACGTAACGGTAATATTAATCAAGTATCAATCAATACATAATGATGTTTGACATTGGTTTTGTCTTAATAGATAGCAACTTTTCATATTTCTATCCATTTAAAAGTAACAAAGGTTACTTTAGTACAAACAATTTCCTAAAATTAAAGTGAGTATTCCTATTTAATAGGTTGATTAAATTTAGAAGAAAACACTAAAAGATCTGCTATTAAATTCACAGTATCTAACAATATATCGTTTATTGTTCATAATGAGAGAATAAAATCAATCATTACGAATAAGCTTACCTGATTACCAATCAGGTCTACTCAATAAAATAAAGCTTAATATTGATAAAACTCCTTACCATTTTTTAATAATGAACCATAAATAATATCTGCCGTTGTCAGTCCATTAAAAAATATAAGCTATCTGATATAACAAGTATTTTGTTTTTTCAAACAAGAAATTATACTTACTGCGTATAAATAGGATGACATTCCTCATTCAAAAAAATCGCAAATATAAAGATATTCGACCTGAGTACCGTTTTCACTTTTCGCTTTAGTTCTAATATTAAAATACTATTTTCATCTTGCGTAATAAGATAAATAGCTAAAAAAACGGTAATTTTTAATGATGAAAAAATATCTGACGTCAATGACATTTGATGGCAACATTTATTACATTGATATAATAGTCAATATTTAAGTTCACAATAACGTTTCAAGCCACATTCATGAGAAACGTAACCATTTTACCCAACGTAGATTAAATAAACGTTCTTTACATTGTTTTTAAGTCCCATATGTTTGTATAAATTCGAATATGAAAAATATTAATACTACAAGTTATTTCACATTTAATTTTTACTATCTACAACTATAGGTATCATTATATATCAGAAGAAAAGTTGAATTCATTATTCATTAAATTCTTCACTAATTTAAATTCTAATAGTAATTTATTATATATCTCACCAATAATTTCAATATTATCTAATTTTGCTATATTTTCGATAATCGTCAAAAATTCATATAAACGATCAGCTCCTATATCACCACAGATTCCTTTTAATTTATGACTAAAAAAAATAACTTTTCCTCTATCATTATTATCTATATTATTTCCTAATTGTAGAGCATATTCAGAAAATGTATTTATAAAAATCTCAATGATTTCAATATAAAAATCTCTATCGTCACCAATTCTATTCATTGAACTTTCTTTATCCCAACACATATAATAATTACTTTTATCTTCACTATTTTTAATAAGTGAAATTTCTTTATCTAATAATGTTGAACTATTTAATATCGTCTGTTGATGTAATTCATTATCTTCTATAAAATAACTATTTTTACCATTACCTTTTATTTTATATAAAGCATTATCTGCAACATTTAAGGCCTCAACCATGTCATTCGGGATGTTTTTTGAAAAATAAGTTACACCACCAATACTTATAGTTACATAACCAATTTTTGTTTTTTTATTTTCAATTCTATTTGAATTTAATGCTGAAATAATCTTTTTTGATAACATTTCAGCACCCGTATTATTTGTATTAGGAAGAAGAATGACAAATTCTTCCCCCCCAAATCTATATACATTATCTGTACTTCTACTTAATGACTTTTTAATTATCGATGCAACTTTTATTAATGTATTGTCTCCACTTGTATGCCCATAAGTATCATTAAACAATTTAAAATCATCAATATCGATCATTAACAATGAAAAATAAGCTAAATTTCTCTGACAATAATTTATTGCAACAGGATAATCTTCATCAAGAGCGAAGCGATTTGAAATATTTGTTAATCTATCTTTTTTTATTAAAGACTCTAATATTTCAGTCTTTATTTTATGTTCTATATGTGTTTTTACTCTATGTGTAAGAGTTAAATGATTAATAGGTTTTGTGATAAAATCTACACAACCAGCTTTCCAGCATTTCATCTGCATCTTATCTTCATAATGACTAGTAACAAAAATAACTGGAATATTTTTTGTTTCAGGCTTTGATTTCAGAACGTAACATATATCAGTTCCATCAAGACCTTCCATCATAATGTCTAGTAATATAAGATCTGGTTTATAACATAAAGCATATTCAATCGCCTGTTCACCATTAGTAGCTAAATACACAGTAAATAATGGCGATAATATTCTATTTGATAATTCCAAACTTAAATTTTCATCATCTACAACTAAAACGGACGATTTTTTATATTTTTCATCTAATAGATCTAACATTAGAAGCCGCCTTATAAATATCTAATTAGTCATTATCCTCTTATTAACACTATATTTTTTAAATATTTATCGCCACTTTATCACTCGTTATTTATTGAAATTTGGATATGCATCACACTTAAATTTGAAAATTTACAATAAAAATGTCTAATATAATAAAGACAATATTTAAAGGAGTATATTATGATAAATTTATCTTCATTCTATCAAGAACTAGATAATGATAAAGAATCGATTATTACAATTTTAGAATTATTTCTATCTGAATATGAAGATTTTATAATTTATTATACCGACTATTTTAGTGACGAAAAATGGCATGATATATATATATCGTCACATTCATTAAAAGGAATATTAGAAAGTTTTGGTGAAAAAGATCTAACATCATCTCTCAGGGCGATTGAAATAAAGACATCGAAAAATGAAAATATAACTACAGATGATTTAAATCATGTAATAAATAAATTACCTGAAATATTAATTGAAATAAAAGTAGAGATTGAAAAATTAAGGCAAAACATATGATTAAAAATAGTTTTAAAACAATTAAAGGTCAAATGTTAAGTGGATTTTCAATATTAGTCATACTATTATTATTTTATTTTTTTGTAAATCATGAATATAGAAATGAAGAAAATAAATTAAGAAATATACAATTGTCAATATCAAGATCAGTTAATGACATGTTATCAATACGAAGAAATGAAAAAGATTTCATAGAGCGGATGGAGTATAAATATATAAAACAACTGAATATTTCCAAGAAATCATTAAATAATATTATTCAAAAAATAGAATCTGATTTAAATAATGGAGGGTTTGAAAAAAATATTTCATTTCCAGACATATACCTTGCAATTGGAAAATATGAATCAAAATTCAATGAATTTATAAAGTTAAAAAAAACACTACATTCTGAATATGATAATAAAGATAACTTATTACGTATAAATAAAGATTTCAGCACAAAACTAACAATGGATTTATTGAAATTAAAAAAACATCAATATTATTAAATTTTATTAACACATCATATAAAATAAATAAATTCCTATTATATCCAAGTATAAAAAGTAAAAAAGAAGCCATCTTAGAAATAAATAAGTTAGTAAATAACGCAAAGAATGATGATAATATCATTTATCATGAAATAATTAATTATAATAATAATTTTAATAACATTATCAACATTTATGAAAAAATTGGATTTAACCATCAATTTGGGTTGCATTTAGAGTTGCGAAAAACGATGCATGTCATTGAAGATAAGCTAAATTTACTACAACAAAAAACACCTATAAAGATAAAAAATCGTTTAGATAAAATTGAGAAAAACCTACATTTATTAGCTTTATTAACTTTAGTTTCAATTTGTTTGATACTTATATATATATATCGTAAAATATCAAAATTGGAAAAAAATATTTTAATTTCAAAATCAAATGCGATTAAAGCAAATATAGAAAAAAGTACATTTTTAGCCAATATGTCACATGAAATAAGAACACCATTAAATGGCATTATTGGAATGTCAGAGATATTATCGAGTACCGATCTTAATATTAATCAAAAAGAATATTTATCTATACTTAATTCGTCTTCTCATAGCTTACTCGCTTTAATTAATGATATTCTTGATCTGTCAAAAATTGAATCAGGTAAGTTAGAAATCAATAATCACTCTGCAAACATTAGAACAATAATATATGATTCAATATCTTTAAGTTTAAATAAAATACAAGAAAAACAATTGTCATTAGAAGTTATTATACCAAGTAATATTCCTGATACAGTTTATATTGATGAGCAACGTTTAAAGCAAATATTAATCAATCTAATTTCTAATGCTATTAAATTTACAGAAGAAGGAAAAATAACAGTACAAGTAACTACATTTGATATTCATAAAAAAACAGAAAATATATACATATCTATTAAAGATACTGGTATTGGTATTGATCAGGAGAATTTAAAAAACATATTTAACCCATTTGTACAAGCTGATAACACTATAACAAGAAAATTTGGTGGTACAGGGTTAGGTTTAAATATTTGTAAGTTATTAATAGATAAAATGGATGGTATATTAGATGTAGAATCTAAAAAAGGGATTGGAACTATCTTTTCTTTTAAATTACCAATGAAAATAATTAGATTAAAACCAAAATTAAAAAAAGAATTATCTAAATGTAATATCGTTTATAGAATTGAAACTGATTATGTAAAAAATCTTTTAGTCAATGAGTTGGATTTCTATCGTATAGAACCAAAGGAATTTGATAATGATTTTGGTTTCAATATTTTTATCTATGAACATATAAATGACAATTTGACACGGAATGTTATTGGTGAAATGCGAGAATCAATTGATAATATTAAAGTAATTATCATTTACGATATCTCAAATCCACCTGATAACATATATGAACTTGCTGATAGTATTAGCGCATATCCTATATTTGGAGATAAAATGATAGAAGAGATAATATCATTAACATCTAAAAAATCAATAAGTAACAATGAATCAGATACTCTAAAAGTAGATGGAAAAATATTAGTTGTTGAAGATAACATTGTAAATCAAAAAGTTGTAAAGCTTCATCTTGAAAAAGAAGGATACATTATAGATATCGCAGAGAATGGATTACAAGCACTAAATAAAATTAAAAATGGGAATTCATACGATATTATTTTAATGGATTGTATGATGCCAGAAATGGATGGATTTACTGCAACTATAAAAATTCGAGAATATGAAAATGAATATCATAAAAAAAGAACACCAATTATAGCGCTAACCGCAAGTGTCATAGAAAAAGATATTCAGAAATGTCTTGATTCAGGAATGGACAAATATCTATCAAAACCACTAAAAAGAGAAATTTTATATAGTACTATTGCTGATGTTATATCATCTAATAAAAAGTTGTCATAGCGTATTTCATCTTAAAATAAGTTGATAATTTTAAATAAAGGCTCAGTACATAGCACTTGGCCTTTTTTATTCTCTTTATCTGGTGTTTTTTTCTAAAATTAAATCATTTCGTCAATAGTTTCACATTTATAAAGTAAATATTCTTGTTTAAATATACCACCATCCCGTTTAGCTAGAGTATTTTAATAGTCATTGATGGCTAGATAACATCTTTAACTAATTTCCCTTAATAAACATCTGGTACAAATGACAAATAATACACGTAAATACATCACTATATTAAGAACAGTCTGAATGTATGAACTCGATCTTTTATTCGCTTTTTAATGGTACATTAAATTTCACCTCCTACTCAGAGATGATATCATCTCCTTTTAATATGAGTAGGTAACATAATGACAAAACGGACTCAGCAACATGCAAAAACGATTTTATAAATCACATAAAAACCAATAACTTCAATTAGATAAACTCATAATTTAAACATCAATTACTGTTCTACTCTCTGTCACTAATAATCATCCTCTATTTGTATTACTACTTACCATTCTGTTTTATAAAACTAAGGATTGAAAAAACCAATAGTAGCCCCAAGATTGTTACTATCAAAGCAAATAATATTGCTGTATCTATTGGCATTACTGAGCCATTTATCTCACTCAGTAGCCACAAAAGGATCACACTTTGAACAACACAACATCAGCGACATCTCATGATAATAGCAACACTCTGGCCGTGACTGCCCCTGTGGCTAAGAAAATCCCCCATGAGATGAACATCCATAATGATACCCGTATTGATGATTACTATTGGATGCGAGATGATAGCCGCACTGATCCTGAGGTCATCGCGCATCTTGATGCTGAAAATAGTTATACCGATGCAGTAATGACACACACCACTGCATTACAGCAAACATTATTTGATGAACTAAAAGGACGTATTATTAAAGATGATAATACGGTTCCTGTAAAGCAAGGCAGTTATTACTATTCAAGTGAAGTTTCAGGTGATAATGAGTACCCTATTTCTGTTCGTGCGACTGATTTTGCGGGCACCGATAAACAAGTATTACTCGATCTAAACCAACTCGCATCTGAGCATGATTACTATGATGTTTCCAGTGTAAGTATTAGTGTTAATGAAAATTTATTAGCTTATGGTGAAGACACGGTAAGCCGTCGTATTTATACTATTAGAATTAAAAATATCACCACAGGTCAATATATTGCTGATGAAATCACGGGAACCTGTGGCTCTGTTGCTTGGCAAAATGATAACCAAGCGTTTTATTATATTCACAAAGACCCACAAACCTTATTAGGTTATCAGGTTTATCGTCACCGCTTAGGTACACCACAAGCTGACGATCAGTTGATCTTTGAAGAAACTGACCAAACTTTCTATACCTCAATCGGTAAAAGCAAAGACAACTCACTAATTTATATCTGGCATTCAAGCACAGAAACCAGTGCCGTCTCTTTTATTGATGCTAACGATGCCAATGCGCAAGCTGTATCGTTCTTAGATCGTGAAGCTGGCTTGGAATACAGCATTTCTAAGCTTGATGACTGGTTCTATATTCACACTAACTATAAAGCGGTTAACTTCCGTTTAATGAAAGTGGCTACAACTGATATCGCCAATAAAGATCATTGGCAAGACGTGATCCCTGCGCAAGAAGGCGCAATGTTGGAAGATTACGAGATCTTTAATGATTATCTAGTATATCAGCAGCGTGAGAATGGCTTAACTCGCATTACTGTGCGTGATCTTCACACTCAACAGCAGCAACAATTACATTTCAACGATGAAGCATTCACACTTTATCTTTACGGTAATAAAGAGATTGATTCAGACAAATTACGCCTGTATTACTCAAGCATGACCACACCAGGTACTCACTACGATTTTAATCTTAACGATGGCAGTAATGTAGTACTCAAGCAAGCACAAATCCTCGGTGATTTTGATGCGAATAATTACCACTCTGAACGTATTATGGTGCCGGCTCGCGACGGTAAATCCGTTCCGGTATCACTGGTTTATCGTAAAGATTGCTTTAAAAAAGATGGCACTAACCCGTTGTATCAATATGGTTATGGATCATACGGCGCTATCATTGACCCAAGCTTTTCATCAACCCGATTAAGTTTATTAGATCGTGGTTTTGTGTATGCGATTGCGCATATTCGTGGTTCTGAAATGTTGGGCCGTCCTTGGTATGACGATGGTAAGAAACTCACCAAGCAAAACACCTTTAATGACTTTATTGATATTACTCGATCATTAGTAGAACAAGGCTATGGCGCAAAAGACAAGATCTTCGCTGTCGGTGGCTCTGCGGGCGGTTTATTAATGGGCGCGATTATCAACCAAGCCCCTGAGCTTTACTGTGGCGTTGCAGCTCACGTACCGTTTGTTGATATTGTTACCACCATGCTGGATGAATCAATTCCGCTGACAACTAACGAGTATGATGAGTGGGGTAATCCAAACCACAAAGAATACTACGACTATATGTTGAGCTATTCACCCTACGATAATATTACCGCTCATGACTACCCTCACCTATTAGTGACTACGGGTTTACATGACTCACAAGTGCAGTATTTCGAGCCGATGAAATGGGTTGCTAAGCTGCGTGATATTAAAACGAACGATAACCGTCTATTGTTTAAAGTTGATATGGAAGCAGGTCATGGTGGCGCATCAGGTCGTTTTAAAGCATTACGTGAAGATGCACTAGAATACGCGTTCTTTATTGATCTATTAGCTGAACAGAAATAGGTCTAGCGGAGCCGTGATAAGTTATCAACGCATAACATTATGCGTAATCATAAATATCAAGTAATAACATCAAATAATGGCGGCTTAATCAGTCGCCATTATTATTTTAAATATTCAGAAATAACTTACGATAATTCATAATCTTCAAAATGATCCACAAACCTCTGTAACCCAGCCAAATCCACAATAATAAGCTCAGAACCTTGTTTCTCAACTAATCCTTGCTGAATCAATGTCTTTAATGCGCGTCGATAAACACGGCTTGATGTACCAAACCGTTCAGCCTCTTTATCTGCTTTATTAAATCGACCAAGGGTCATCGAATTACGGGCGTGCTGAAGTAAATCAAATGCAATATTGTAAGTAATGGGATGTAATAAACGGTGGGTGTAAATATCAAGCGAGTCTTGGTAATCAAGCGCCAATGCAGACGCAAAAAACAAACTAAATTCAGGGCGTTCTAACAGTAATTTCTCTACTTTTTTTATATCAAGAATGTCAATTTCTATCGCTTCTTCAACAACAACAGACCATTGGCATGGTGTTTTAGTAAAGAACTCCATTTCACCAAAGACATTATAGTTACAGTCCATCTCTCCTAATTGAAAACGACGCCCATTAACAGCACAAATATGCATCGACACTCGTCCAACAGGCACAATCATTAACTGAGTAATATCCTGACCTTGCTGCATGATAGCATCGCCGATTTGGTAGCGTTTACTGCCTATTTGACACTTATATAGTGCCAGGCGAAAGCTCGCATAATGTTGAGTTAGGTAATCACTAAAACGGATTGAGGAGGAAGGAGTCAATTGCATTGCGCATATCACTGTTATTTCATTTTAAATCAAGATAGCGGGTTTTTATGGCACTGAATAGGAAAATTTATAGTGCACATTAAAATAGCCCAATTTATAAAAATCGGGCTATTAATTTGGTGATTAAATAGACTCAAACAACCTTAATAAGGGCATTCAGCGCAGTATGGGCAGCTAACTGTTCCCCTTTAATCATATCTTCAGCTTCATTAACATAAGCACTAATCCCTTCACTTACATTCTGCTGATAAAGCACCACGTTATTCAGAATTGCGGCTGTTTTTAGTTGACGTAAACGACCCACCGTTAATAAGGCAGAAGTCTCCATATCAGCCCCTAATACGCCTTTTTTATGCCAATACTCACAAATACTGTCTTCATCATCGGTATAAAAACTATCGTGAGAACGTACAATACCACTATGATAGTTGATATTCTGTTGCGATAAATCCGTTTTTAATAAGTGAACCAATTGATGATCAGCAATAGCCGGAAATTCACTTGGAATATACGCTTTAGAGCCACCTTCATCTCTCACCGCACCTTCGGCAACAATGATTTCACCTAAACCAATATTTGATTGCAGTGCCCCTGCTGAGCCAACACGGATAATATATTCAGCGCCACAGCGTTTGAGTTCTTCTAAAGCAATAATCATTGATGGTGCGCCCATCCCCGTACTACACAATGTAACGGGCTTACCCTGATAGTCGCCATTAATGATACGGTATTCACGATTTTCAGCAATTAACACACTATTTGTTAAGAAACGTTCTGCAATGCGATTAACCCTATCTGGCTCACCGCAGACTAAAATACCCGTGGCAATCTGACCGTGGCTGATTAATAAGTGTGGTTGCTGATTCATGCGATAACCTTCTTAGCTTGTGGTTTATTTCTGTTAGCAATTGCAATCCAGCAACGGGCGCCATTCGCAGCAACAAAGAGCAGAATCGCATACTGAATAGAAAGTGCATACACACCTGGTGCGGCATATAAACCGACGCTGATGATGTTAATAATCACCCACACAATCCAATTTTCAACATACTTACGTGTCATCAGAATTTGAGCAACAATAGACAGTACGGTCATGGTTGCATCCCAAAATGGGAACGCGCCAGGTTGTAATGTTGGAGCCGCTAAATTAGCTCCGAAAACATTTAACACATCTACCGCTAAATTAGCTAAAGCAAAAAACACAGGGTTGATATAAACCGTTAGCAACCCAATCGCAATCACACTTAACGTCACTGTCATGGCTAATTTTTGCTTACTTAACCACCGAACTTCTAAGTTATCGCCCTCACTGGTTGGCCTTGTCCATGCAAACCAACCATAAACATTGGCAACAAAGAAAAACACTTGCAGTAATAACAACCCATACAATTGAATTTGAAAGAAAATAATACAAAATAAGGTGACATTAATAAGACCAAAAAAGAAGTTTATGGTTTTTTCTTTACTGGCAAACCAAATACATAGCAGACCAAAGACAGTACCAATGGCTTCAATCCATGACATTGCATAGCCGTCACCAATGGGGAAATTAACAAGGGTGTTATTGATATCAAACCAAGCAAGAAAATCCATCTGTTATTCCTTTTGTTCTCATTAATAATTTAACGCTATTGTAAAAGGTATATTTACCTAAGATCAGGACATTTGTCCCATCGCAAGTGAGGCGGATCAACTTTTGAATAATTAGCACATCAGTTTCTCACTCAAGTACGTAATTATTTAATGACAGTAGGATTATTGCTCAGAAAAGGCTGTTCCGCGTTAGCTAAAAGGAACTAACGCGGACAATAAGATAGGATATTATAGAGGCAAACAATTAAGCCCAAATAGCAACCACGGCCATTAGCGCAAACCCGATTACAACAAAGGTAAAGTTTCTTAAATCACAACACTTATCAACCAACGTCGATTGTTTTAAGCCATGCAATGTACCAAGGTACAAAAATGTGCCCGCAGCTAATGAATAAAAGATCGGCTCTAATAATGGATAATTATCAGTATATTCTAAAATCCCCGATCCTAACCCAACCCCAATAGGCAACATTATGGTAAAGAGCGCAAACATGATTAAAGATTGGCGTAACGACAGTCGACTTTTACTTAATTGCACTGCCAATGAAAAACTTGCCGCCCATTTGTGCGCTAAAATAGCAATGAGGATCATCACCATCATAGTGATAGATCCGCTTAATCCAAGTACCGTACCCGCCAATAACGAATGAATAGATAAAATAATCATCGCTAAAACAGCAAATGCAGGGCTATTGCTATCACCATGTTCATCTAAACGACGACCTAAGTGTTCAAACCACAATAATAGTAAAAACACACAGCCCGCTAATACGAAAGCGATAGGGTACTCAATACCATGTTTTAAAAATGATTTTGAAGCGTCACCCAACATATGAATAAGACCAGCACCCAAAAAAACACCTGATGCTAAAGCTTCTGCGGCTGGTGATTCTAAAGGTCGAGTCGTTTTAAATTTACGCAGAAACGGATACAAGCCAGCGAGAACAGTAGTCACAAAAATAAGCACTACTGATAATATTTTAAATTCATCGAGATTCATGTTGTATTCCGCATAGTTAATCAGCTGACTTTATAGCACTTACAGGATTACTCTGCGAACGATTTGAATGTAAAACATTAATTCCATATAGCAACAATATCAATTATTACGAAAATTTGTATTTTTAATAATAAAAAAGCAATTAAACACATCAAGATAACAATATAATTGATTAGTTATCAAGCAATTATATTTAACAACCTCTAATGTTTCCAAATAGCATATAAAAATAGGATCAAAATTTCATTTAAAATAAAAAACTGAACTACGCTTAGTGAGTCCCGATATATCATAAAATAGAGGTATTTATGGCAACTCAAAAAACAAAAGAATCAACACATGAAACAATGAAGCATCACTACTCTGATGATGAAAAACACAAGCATGATAAAGATCATCAACAATATCGCGAACATGAACCATCACATGAACATCATATCCATGGTGGTGTTGGTGCTGCACATAAAGAAACTCACCACCATCATTACACAACGCATCATCACCACCATTATTATGGTCCCGTCACTATCATCAATAACGATGACGAATAATCATTATTTAATACACTAAAACATGCTGATAAATTCATTTCTAATTAAAAATATATTTGCATGTTTTACTTCTGTAAATTATCTTTCCACCACAAGATATTAATTTTCATTTATAATATCTATCTCATAAATCATCACTTAAAAGTACGCACACTATATGAAACAATTTATTATTACATGTCTATTCTGTTTATTGTTAGTCGGATGTGTAACTGAAAGTATGCGTACCATTCCAACAAGAGTAAGTGTAGATGCGGGAGTTGGATTTAACCCCTGTGGTAGTGAAATTGAAGGTTATCATTTCGAGCAAAATGGTGTTATCTCAATTAATTGTACTAATGGCAATATTTATTCAGTCCGTGATCATACCGAGCTCAATCATATGAAAAAAAATGTTCTTGAGTGCCAACAAAAAGGCTTTAATGATTATAGCGAGTGTTTATCCAGTAAAAATACAACTAAAAAATAATTGCTAATCATTGAATATCTATCAGGTATTCAATTATAAGAAAAATTCATTTATCAAGCTGTGGACGCCACCAATAATGCAATAAACGGCGACAAGCTTGTTTGATGTCATTCAAAATTAAATATAGAGCAGGCACTAATAGTAAAGTAACTACTGTTGCAAATAAGATCCCAAATGCCAATGATGTTGCCATAGGGATCACAATCTGTGCCTGCAAGCTCGTTTCAAGTAAAATAGGCGCCAAGCCAAAGAAGGTGGTTAGTGACGTTAGTACAATGGCACGAAAACGACAGCACCCTGCATCAATAACGGCGTCATAAAGAGGAGTACCTTGTTCCAAAGCACGGTTAATAAATACCACCAGCACTAAAGAATCATTCACCACTACACCAGACAATGCCAAAATACCAAACACACTCAGTAAATTAAGTGAAATATCTGCAAAATAGTGTCCAGCAATGGCACCAATAATACCAAAGGGGATCACCGACATAATAATCAACGGTTGGCTGTATGATCGTAATGGAATCGCCATTAATGCAAAAATAGCAACCAGTGCTAATACCGCATCACGAAGTAGGCTAACTTTCGTTTCAGACTCTTCTTTTGCTTGCCCATCAAGTTGAATGTTAACGGTTGGATATTGCTGACGTAATAACGGTAAATAATCTTTATTTATAATGGTATATATCTCAGATGGAGAAGCTTTACCTTTGTGGACATTTGCACTAACGATCAATGTTCGACGTTTATCTACCCGATTAATACTGTTTAGTGCTGAAATAAAATCAATGGTTGCCACTTCAGAAAATGGCACCAACGTACCATTTGCTAAAACCACTTTCATATTTTGTAAATAACCGACACTACGACGCTCATCAGCAGGATAACGTACCATCACTTTCACTTCTTCGTTATTGCGTAAAATACGTTGAACCTCAATACCATGAAAAGCATGTCGAACTTGATTGGTCAGATTCGCGACGGATAAACCTAATATTTTCCCAATTGGCGTTAACTTTATATTAATCTCTTGTGTTGGCGCGGATAAATCATCTTCAACATTAAATACCCCTTGGTAACGTTTAAGCTGCTGTTTTAATTGCGTAGCCGCTTGTAATAGTTGCTGACTATTCTCGCCTTGCAAACGGTATTGAATATCACTTTTCTGACGATCAATAGATGCTTCATACGCAATAGTTTTAACACCAGATAATGGTGGAATATATTGTTTCCATTTATTTAAAATCTCAAAGCTAGTGATCGGTAAACTTTCGCTTTTTTCTAATTCAACCAACACAAACATATTATTGTTATCTCGCATATTAACAAAGCTATGCTTCACCACATGCACACCCTGCTGCTGATAAATTTCTTCATCAGTTGCATACAACGCCTGTTCTAATTGATTAATAACCTTAATATTATTTGCTTTTGAATTAGAATCATTCATTTCCACCCGCACTTGAATATAATCAGACGGCAACTTAGGAAAGAACACCCACCGTAATTGTCCACTGAACACTAATGCCAACGCTAAACACAACACACCGAAAAATGTCGCTAAGACGCTATATCGATGTATGATGGCTAAACCAATAAAACGTCGATAATGAACATGAATAAACTTATTTACCGCCTGATTAAAGCGTTGTTTCATTCGTACAATAGGATTATTCCAGGATCGTTGTTGTACTAAACGCGATCGAGCTAAGTGGGCGGGCAAAATTAATTTAGATTCAATCAGGGAAAAAGTTAAACATAAAATAACCACCCATCCAATGGCCTTAAAAAATTCAGTGCGGGGGCTATCTGACAACAGCATTGGCACAAATGCAGCCATGGTCGTTAATACCCCAAAGGTTGCAGGAATAGCGACTCGCTTCGCCCCTTGAATAACATGATTAACCGTTTGTCCTTTTTGTTCTACTTCTGAATAAACACTTTCTCCCACAACAATCGCATCATCAACCACGATCCCCAGTACGAGAATAAACCCAAATAACGACAATAAGTTAATGGAGATATTAATCATCTCAAATGGCATAAATAATAACGTGCCAAGAAAACAAAAAGGTAACCCAAGTATTACCCAAAATGCTAATCTCACTTCAAGAAAAATAGCGAGAATAATAAACACCAATAATCCGCCATACACCATATTAGACAGCATCATATTAAGCCGCCCTTCAAGGTAATGTGACATATCAGCCCATTTATCAATATGAATGCCAGCGGGTAATTGCGCCTTTTTATTCATCACATAATCACTGATTTGCTGGGAGATGAGCGTTGCGTCTTGATTAGGAAGATTTCGAATTTGTATCACCGCAGCACGTTGTTGATTAAACCGATTAAGCACCGATTGCTCAACAAAACCATCCATGACGGTAGCGATATCAGACAGGCGTAATCGACTCCCATCAGCGTTCGTGCGTAAAACAATATTGGCAAATTGATCGCCTTGATAAAGTTGTTCTGTGGTGCGAACTAATACATCACCATCTTGGGCTTTAATTGCACCAGCGGGTAAATCCAATGAACGTTGCTGTAATACCTGTGCAATTTGCTCAATGGTAACGTCATGATCACGCAGTTGGTGTGCGGCTATTTCAATTGCTATTTCATCATTTCTTATTCCGCTTACCGTCACCGCTGTCGCACTGGTTTGCTGAATAATTTCATCTTTTACAACTTGAGCATAACGTTTAAGTTGGCGATCACTCAAATCACCATATATTGATAAAAACATCACATTACTCATAAATTCCGCCCGTTGAATCAAGGGCGGCTCCATTTGAGTAGGGAATGTCGTAATATTATTAACCCGCTGTTTTACCTCATCTAAAACTTTATTAAGATCAGCATCATTATCAAGTTCAACCGTAACAACCCCACTTCCTTGGTTGGCAACAGCCGTCACCCGCTTAATATCAGCAAGGTCATCAATAGCTTGTTCAATTTTAACAATGATCCCTTGTTCTACATCGGCAGCGGCAGCTCCTGTATATTGAGTGGTTATGGTAATTTTATGAGTACCAAAGGCAGGAAATATCTCTTTATTAATAAGATTAACTGAAAATAAACCACCGATCATCACCAGCAGCATCAACAAATTAGCGGCGACATGATTACGCGTAAACCAAGCAATGATCCCTGATGATTCCATTCCTTACTCTCCGTTCTCAGTAGCTTTAGAATTTGCTTGTGCTTGTGCTTGTGCTTGTGCTTGTGCTTGTGCTTGTGCTACTGATGATGAAGGAATATTTAAGATTGGCGTCACTTTTGTGCCATCTAAATGATTATCAGGCCAAGTTCGTGACACTAATTCACCTTCATCTAATCCAGCACTAATATAAGCATGATCAAGATCAGTACGCGCAATAACGACTTTCCGCATCTGAGTTAAGCCATTGCTATCAACCAAGACTACATGATCATTTCTCACCATGTGACGTTGTAATTTAATGGCGTTATCAATCGGCTTGGCTGCAACATTTGCGGTAACAAACGTCCCAAATTTTAGAATATCCGTTCGTTGCGAACGAGATAATTGCAATTGATAAGGATCGATCACATCAACAATGAGATAAACCATTCGACTTTGCTGATCGATGATCCCTTCAGTACCAATAAAGTCAGCTTGCCAATGTTGATAAGGCTGACCAAGGCGCTCTGAGGCTAATATAACGTGAATATTGAGTGCGTTTGTATCGAGGAATGAAAAAGCTTGTGGTGTCACAGGAAGGCGGATTCTAGCGACATCTGTGCCAAATATACGCCCAAGTTGCTCGCCAACATTGACATGAGTGCCAATATTAACGATTTTCTCTGTAATTAAACCATCAAAGGGCGCGGTAATACTTGTACGGGTAACGTTGCGTTGGGCACGGGCTAATGCTGCTTGTGCAAATTTAACGTTCGCTTGTTCTTGTTTTCGTTGTGGAATGCGTAATCCTAACGCTGACTGCTTAGCGACGGCCACATGCCGTAAATTCTTTTTTGCTACGATCCCATGGGCGATTTCTTGTTCAAGTTTCGCTTTTGCTTGAGCTAACGTTGCCTGCGCCTGAGCAAGATCAGCGTGGTAATCATCGTCGTCTAAATACGCTAACACCTGTCCTTTTTGCACAAATTGCCCAACAGCAAAAGCAGGCGTTAAACGGTTAACAATGCCACTGACTTGTGCCACTAACTCTGCTTGATGCTTAGGCTTTACCATTCCATAAGAATGAACACTAAAACGTAATTGCAGCTTTTTCACTTGCATCACATCAAGCACTGGTACAATATTTTCAATCAATTTTTGCTGAGGCTGAGGCCGATTTAATAATAATCCGGCCGATAATCCTGCAAACAGCAATAAAATCACTACTGGTAAATAGCGTCTTATAATGACACCCATGCTATCCAATCCCTTACTAGCAAACCAAAACACACTATTGCTTTAATTTGAGTGTAGAGCATCTATGCATAGCGTGTTGTTTAGATGTGCAATTAAGTGATCAATGCAGAATAGCAGCGACAGTGAATGAATAAAGAAAGGCACCTAAATCTTAAACTAAGATCTAAAGCTTAAAATAAGTAACACTAACGTTTAAGTAACTGACTAAGCGTCGGGGATTTGTTACCGTAAATTTTATGTACCAACACCATACATAATTCACCACACGCGATAGCATCAAACAAGGCATCATGGGCTTGATACTCAGGTAAACCTAACTTATGCCGCGCACTGCCTAAACGCGCATCTTGGTGTGAGATTTGATTATTATATAAAGATTGATATAAAGGTAACGTGTCTAGCCACAGTAGCGGGCAATCATTTAATTGATATTTATGTTGTAGATACGCACTGATAAAACCTTGTTCCATAAAACAGCCATGAGCAATACCTATTTTTCCCGTCAAAGCCACCAGCAATCGCATCATCACCTCATCAAGTGGCTGTCCCTGTAATAATTGCGCATGATCAATATGATTGATCACCACACTATCAGGTTTAATTGTTGCACTTGAATTGATTAATTCACTGACACTGGTGCTCAGATCAATCGCATTAATCTGCATAGCAACATAGCCTACCGATAAGATATCATCTTGCTGAGCATCAAAACCTGTAGTTTCAAAATCAATCGCTAACAATGGCCATTGATTAATCACTGTTAATGATTGAGGTAGCGGCGCACGAAACAATGCTTGAATAAAATCAGGTAAGTCAGACCGCTGTTGTAACAGCGTTATTCGTCGCTGTTCCAAATCACCTAATGGATTTCCCAATAAGCGCTGCCACCATACACTCCACTGAGATCGGCTGAAAATATGATTATTCTTCATGCTTAACAAAATTTCATTTTAATGACTTCTTGATAGCTGGTGATCAACTTAAACGTTTCCCGTAGATGTGTGCGTTCAAAACTATTAAACGCATTAGGGTTAATATGATTATTAGGTATTTTACCTTGCTGTAATGCTTGCAGTTGATGGCTATAGCGGATCTGACTAATAAATTGAAATGCCGCTAATAAATCCTTGAACGTCGCCTTATTTATCACATTATGTTCAAACAATGCCTGTAATCTTTCTTCGGTATTGGTTTTATACACAACACTTCCTTCTGCGCTGTATAATTGTGATAGCAACTGTAAATATTGCACACGCACTAAATTCACAATAATACTTAATGCGGCACTTTTAATATCAAGCGTATTGGCATTTTCACCTTCTTTTACTAATACCCAATTTCTAAAAATACTCAGCGGTGTTTTCTGTACCAACGTATTACGAGCCAAGGCTGAGATTAAACGCGCATTATGAACCAGCTGTTTACACATACACGCTTGTAACTCATCGACCAGCTGTTGATTACCCGTCACATAACGCATATCAAGAAAGACACTCATTTCCAATAATAAATCATATTCAGGGTTTACCGCCCATTTTTGATAGTGCGCTTTCCATACTGCGAGGGGCTGACACCATTTATGCGTCACGGCCATGAAGCGACCACTGCAAAGCTCATACCCACACAACGCCATTCCCTTACTGACATACATCGCTAAATGGTGGAAATAGACTTTATCTGTATCAGTCGCATCATTTGCTAAAATCAACGCATTATCTTGATCAGACAGCATATGAACTTCATTACGGGCATGAGAACCGGCAACAATCCAACAATATTCACAAGGTGCGGCCCCTAAATATGCCTCTGCCATCATCACTAACCGACGATTATAAGCATCCATGATCATTGCCATGACTTGACCAATAACACTAACAGTCACTTTCGCTTCAACCAAGGCTTCAAAAATAGCTTGTCGTTCAATAGTAAGCTTTGCCAGCTGATCAAGACGTTCAATTTTATTAATTTTATCGATTAAAAAGATCGCTTGAATACGGTGGTTTTGAACTAAATCAGAGGGGGTAATTAATCCGATTGGAACGCCATTATCTACTACAGGGATATTCTTTATACCGTGTTGCATCATCAGCGATACCGCCGTGATCACCAAATCTTCACGTTTAACACTATAAGGCGTTTTCGTCATAACGACGGCAATCTTCTCGGTAATAGCGATACCTTCAGCAACGACGCGCTTCGTCATGTCTTTATCTGTAATCAGACCAATAAATTCATTATGTTGCATAACAAAGGCACAAGATGAATTCGTGCTCACATGCATCGCTTTAGCAACCGCTTGAATAGTTTGAGTACTTTCAACCAAAACAATATGAGGATTAAGCACGTCCATGATAGGTTTAAAAAACAGCCCTTTTTCATGTTGTGACCACACAACATTTAATCCACTGCGAAGACGACTTTGTGCATGTGAAGCAAAATGTGCTAAAGCATTCGGCTGATCATTTAATTTGGTTAATAATGCATTAATAGACAAGCAATAAATTAGGGCATCTTCAATAACCGTAATGGTATAAGGATCACTGGCGGTATTGGTCTCTTGCTGAGTTAATCGAGAAAAACCAAAAAAATCTTCCGCTGCTAATTTTGCTCGTAACGTACCATCAAGATTGCGTTGTTCAACAGCACCCGTTCGCAATAAATACAGTTGATCACTTTCTTGTAAATCAATCACCTCACCTTTACCAAAATAGCGAATAGTGATCATTCCCGCGACATCACGTAATGTTTTAGGGTTTAGCTTATCAAACGGATCAACCGCTCCCATAAACTCAACAATATTAGGAATCAAGGTTTCAGACATATCAATAATTACTCGTGTCATTTAACTATTATTTTGTAATCGTTACCATCGATAACAAAATAAGTGTCGTATTCATTAACGATATTAAAAAGATAGCGAACCTCATGATTCGCTATCTTTATTTAACATGACGCTAATGTTATTACCAGAACACAGAATAAAGCACAGCAAGAATAATTAAAATGGCATAGGCACCAATATTAAACATCTTATCGGTTTTAAACATGTTTGGATCTAAATCAATTGCTTTATCGTCTGATGATGATGTTGCACTACCTAAACTTACCAGCACTATCACTGCCATTGTAAATAATAAGGTATACATCATCTGATCAAGAAACGGCATATTCAATGGCATGAACTTCAAGAATAAAGCGAATGGAATTGATAATAACACCCCAATAATCGCCCCTTTACTGTTCGTTTTATGCCAGAACAAACCTAATAAGAAAACCGCTAAAATACCTGGGCTAACTAATCCTGTATATTCCTGAATGTATTGGAACGCTTGCCCGATACCACCTAGCATTGGCGCAACGACACATGCAATAACCAAGGCAATAATTGCACTACCACGGCCAACATTCACTAATTGGCTATCACTAGAATTAGGTGAAATATATTCTTTATAAATATCCATCGTGAAAATAGTTGCGGTTGAATTCAGCATTGACGCGAGCGATGACACGATCGCAGCAGCAAGTGCAGCAAAAACCATCCCTTTAAGACCAATAGGTAAAAATTGCGTTAACCATGGGTATGCTTTATCTGCGTGAGCAAAGCTAGGAATATTTGTTTGACCAATATCACCTAGACCGGCAAGTAAAGCACTGTCATGAGTAATAACGTAAGCTGCAATACCTGGAATAACCACAAGGAACGGTACAATGAGTTTTAAAAATGCTGCAAAAACAATACCCTTTTGAGCTTCACCAATAGATTTTGCCGCTAAAGTACGCTGAATAATATATTGGTTAAATCCCCAGTAATAAAGATTCGCCACCCATAAGCCACCAATTAAGACTGCAATACCCGGTAAATTCATGTATTGCGGATTGTCTTGATCAAGGATCATTGTAAAGTGTTCAGGAGCTGCGGCAGCCATACGAGATAAACCACCAAATAATCCATCAGCGCCACCAATATACAATACCGCCATCACGGTTGTAATTAAACCACCGACAATAAGGAAGAACACTTGAATAACATCAGTCCATACGACTGCGGATAAACCACCATAAATTGAGTAAACCAATGCAAAAAGAGCCAATCCTAAAATAGAGTAAATCAAAGGAATACCCAGAATAGTCTGTAGTGCTAACCCGCCTAAATACAATACCGAGGTTAAGTTTACAAACACATACAGTGCAATCCAAAACACCGCTAAAATAGTCTTCAAGTTTTTATTAAAGCGTTGTTCAACAAATTCAGGAATGGTGTAAATACCTTTATTAATAAAGACAGGTAAAAAATATTTACCCACAATAATTAACGTCAGTGCCGCCATCCATTCATAAGAAGCAATAGCGAGTCCAATCGAATAGCCAGAGCCTGACATTCCAATAAATTGTTCGGCTGAAATATTTGCAGCAATCAATGATGACCCCACCGCCCACCACGGTAGAGATTTACCCGCTAGAAAATAATCTTCCGTGGTTTTAGTCTGACCTTTTTTATTACGAGAAACGAATAACCCGACCCCAATAATAATTAACACATATACAACAAAGACTGCAATATCTATGCTTGATAACCCTAAGTAAGACGACATGATGTAACTCCATGATAAATACTGTAACCAATTGTAAACGTTATCACGATATAAGTAATGCGAATGGTCACAGTTTTGATCTCTACTATTTACTGATAATAGATAGTGTGTCGTAATTCGCAGTCATTGTTAAAAAACCATATCCCCTCTATTTAATTATTCACCATGTGATAAGCAAAACAGAAAATTAACGCTATTTCATTTAAGCGACGTATTACTTGATTCAGTCTTGAAAATACGTTTTCCGCCCTTATATATATAAGAACAAGAACAGAAATACAGTTGAATGACATTAGATTATCAACTGTTATCTCTTATGTAATAAAACAGAGTACAATTTTTTAGTGCTGATAATATTTCAAAATCAGTACGTTAGTAAAAATCGAAATAAAACATTAGAAAAACTAATCAAAAAGTGTTGACGGCAACTCACCGGAAGCATATATTAATTACATGAACTGCCAGATGGAGTTCAAACCGCTACTAAGATTCGCCTTATTAGGGAATGCCTTATTAGCACTTATATAACGAATCAAGATCCTGTAACGGATTGGTTCACTTAGTTAGCTATTAAGTCGCCCTGTCGATAACGACACACTTAATAACCAACTAAGACTATTGCTTATTATTGAGGATAGTTTTTATGCGTAATGTAGATTTCACTCCCCTATACCGTCATGCTATTGGTTTTGATCGCTTGTTTAACCTTGTTGAAGCAAGCAACACTAAAACTCAAGCAACGGGATACCCTCCGTACAATATCGAACAAACGGATGAGAATAACTACCGTATCACTATGGCAGTTGCTGGTTTCTCTGAAGAGCGTTTAGATCTTACTCAAAACGAGAATATGCTTGTTGTAACTGGTACTCGTGCACCAGAAGAAAATAAGAACTTTATTTACCAGGGTATTGCTGAGCGTAACTTTGAACGTAAATTCCAACTTGCTGATTACGTAAGTGTTGTGGGTGCTAATCTCGAAAATGGTCTGCTACATATTGACCTTTTCCGTGAAGTACCAGAAGCAATGCAACCGCGTAAAATTACAATTGGTCAATCAGCATCAGTAGCACCGACTGCCGAGTAAACATCATCAGTTGTAAGTGCTCCTCTCGTAATAACGTTGAGCTATTAGCATCATTAATAATGCCATGATTTTGGCTATAGACTAATAGCTCCGTCAATATTCAACCCTATTATGGGTTATTTAAAAATTTAGCTGGATTGATTATTGTTATTCCCAAGGATCACATGAACCCTTTCATGGACCTTAATGGCATACTTATAACTCGCCGTTCGAATAAGAAAAACTAATCAATGTAGCGCACAAAGGAAAGAATAAATATGAGTAAGATTATCGGTATTGACCTAGGTACAACGAACTCTTGTGTTGCTGTTTTAGATAGCGGTATTCCACGTGTTATTGAAAATGCGGAAGGTGAACGTACCACGGCATCAATCATTGCCTACACTGATGGTGAAACCTTAGTAGGCCAACCCGCAAAACGTCAGGCCGTGACTAATCCTGAGAATACCTTGTTTGCGATTAAACGTTTAATCGGTCGTCGTTTTGAAGATGACGAAATCCAACGTGATCTTGATATCATGCCTTACAAAATCATTAAGGCTGATAATGGTGACGCATGGGTTGAAGCAAAAGGTCAAAAAATGGCCGCACCACAAGTTTCTGCTGAAATTTTAAAGAAAATGAAGAAAACAGCAGAAGAGTACTTAGGTGAAAAAGTAACAGGCGCAGTCATTACCGTTCCTGCTTACTTTAATGATGCTCAACGTCAAGCAACAAAAGATGCTGGCCGTATTGCAGGTCTTGATGTTAAGCGTATTATCAATGAACCAACAGCCGCAGCATTAGCGTATGGTCTTGATAAAAAAGCCGGTGACAGCGTTATTGCCGTTTACGACTTAGGGGGCGGTACGTTTGATATTTCTATTATCGAAATTGATAACGTTGATGGTGAGCAAACGTTTGAAGTACTAGCAACCAATGGTGATACTCATCTTGGTGGTGAAGACTTTGATACCCGTCTAATTAACTACCTTGTAAGCGAGTTCAAGAAAGACCAAGGCATCAATCTTAAAAATGATCCATTAGCAATGCAGCGTGTAAAAGAAGCTGCTGAAAAAGCGAAGATTGAATTATCATCAGCACAACAAACTGATGTTAATCTGCCTTACGTTACTGCGGATGCAACCGGTCCTAAACACTTGAATGTTAAGATCACACGTGCAAAATTGGAATCACTGGTTGAAGACCTAGTACAAGGTACACTAGACCCTGTAAAATCAGCATTAAAAGACGCTAACCTAACTATAAATGACATTACTGATGTGATTTTAGTGGGTGGTCAAACACGGATGCCAATGGTACAAAAAGTTGTTACTGACTTCTTTGGCAAAGAGCCACGTAAAGACGTTAACCCAGATGAAGCTGTTGCGATGGGCGCAGCCATTCAAGCGGGTGTCTTAGCGGGCGATGTTAAAGATGTACTATTGCTTGATGTAACACCACTGTCCTTTGGTATTGAAACCATGGGGGGCGTGATGACAACCTTGATCAATAGAAATACGACCATTCCGACAAAAGCGGATCAAGTGTTCTCTACTGCTGAGGATAACCAAAATGCAGTAACGATTCATGTACTTCAAGGTGAACGTAAACAAGCGGTACATAATAAATCATTAGGTCAGTTTAACCTTGAAGGTATTCAAGCAGCACCTCGTGGTATGCCACAGATTAATGTAACATTTGACTTAGACGCTGATGGTATTTTAAATGTCTCTGCTACCGATAAGGCAACAGGCAAAGCACAAAAAATCACTATTCAAGCTTCAGGCGGTTTAACAGAAGCTGAAATTGAGAAGATGGTACAAGAAGCAGAAGCGAACAAAGACGCAGACAAACAATTTGAAGAGTTAGTCACTGCACGTAACCAAGCTGATCAATTGATTCATAATACTCGTAAACAGATGACTGAAGCGGGAGATAGCTTTCCTGAAGCAGAGAAAACGAACATTGAAGCTGCTATTACAGCGCTTGAAGCAGTTAAATCTAGCGATGATAAAGCCGCAATAGATACTCAAACTCAAGCGTTAATGACAGCAGCACAAAAAATAATAGAACATGCTCAGGCTCAAACCCAAGCAAATACTCAAGGACAATCTGACGCAAACCAGCAACAAAATGCGAAAGATGATGACGTTGTAGATGCTGAGTTTGAAGAAATGAAGTAAGACACTACTGTTGTTATATCGATACATTGTTAGATCAATAATCGACGACACATAGCAAAGCTTCACAAAAACAATGGGCGTAGAGATCTTTATCTCTCGCCCTTTTCGACGATTACAATAGAGCGATAATCCCACTAGGCTAACTATCTGTGCCTTTTTAGATCATTAACTGTTTATGTATGATGCTGTTTTTCGTTATCATATGGTTTAATTGCATGATTTAGAATGTTCCAGATAGTTATCCCGCTAGGGATAAGAGGTGTTACCAATGTCAAAACGCGATTTTTATGAAGTTCTTGGTGTCGCCAAAACTGCATCTGAGAAAGAAATTAAGAAAGCTTACAAAAAGCTAGCAATGAAGTTTCACCCAGATAAAAACCCTGATGATCCAACCGCAGCCGATAAATTCAAAGAAGTAAAAGCGGCTTATGAGATTCTAATGGATAAAGAAAAACGCACGGCTTACGATCAATTTGGTCATAATGCGTTTGAAAATCCAGGAATGGGTGGCGGTCGAGGTGGTCAACAAGGCTTTGGTCAGCAAGCTGGTTATGGTGATTTTGAAGATATGTTTGGCGGTGCATTTGGTGATATGTTCTCCAATGCACGTGGTGGCCAAGGTGGTTTTGGTGGTCGTCATTCAACCCGTCCTCAAAAAGGTGAAGATCTTCAATATACAATGGAAATCGATCTTGAAGATGCGATCAGCGGCGCATCACGCGTTATCGATCTCCCTGTATTTGAAGGCCGCACCCAAACCAATAAAAAGCTAAACATCAAAATTCCAGCAGGTATCGAAGAAGGTGGCCGTATTCGTTTAAGCGGTAAAGGTCATCCTGGTATTAACGGTGGCCCTCAGGGTGACGTTTATATTCAAATGAATATTCGTCCTCACCCACGTTACACTCGCGAAGGTAATAACCTACTTTGTAAAGCAACCACTGATTTTGTTACCGCAGCCTTAGGCGGTAAAGTGGAAGTCAATACATTAGGTGGTGCAATCAGTTTAAAAATACCTGAAGGCACACAAACTGGTCGTAAATTCCGTCTAAAAGAGAAAGGCGTTACTGATCGTAAAGGCAATACGGGTGATTTGATTGTTCAACTTATCATTGAAACACCACTTAACCTGAGTGATCGCCAAAAAGAATTACTGAATGAGTTTGCAGCAGCTTAACCTAAGCTAGATGAAACCCTGTCTATAATAAAGCCAATATCAGTGAATATTATTATTCCTCGGTATTGGCTTTTTTGCATTCAACTTAGATTAAACTAGGAATACTCTATGCTAAAAAAAATCATTTCCACCAGCTTGTTAGTCATTGCAAGTATTAGCTTTACTACTTCTTATGCATTTGCCGCTAACATCACCGACATTAATAACGCGGTGGAGAATAGTCGTCATTTACTTGAAGGTGAGACATTTACGCTTGATCAACCTTGCCGTTTCTTTAATGATTACAATTACAAGCTTTATCATTGCCAAATGATGATTGCCCCATTAGCGTTAGTCAATGACAAAACCTTAGCGGCAACAAAAACAAGTGATAACCTTTTACACCGTCAAATTTCATTTATACGTAAAGAAGGTGGGTTTGCGATATTTAGATTATTGCCGATTTCAACGCATCCTACTACAGAAGAAAATGATAGCGATAGCAGCGACACCCCACCCGAGGTGGCAAAAAAACAATTATCTTTTTTAGGCTTTAACGGTGAGCACAAAGAAAAAAAATGAGCGAATAATCGCTCATTTTAAATATCCAACATAGAGTCTGCTAGGTATTTTATGATGGTCTAGGATACGAACTTAACCGTATTATTTAGTCTTTATTCTGCATCTGTTTTTTTAGACGCGCTAAATTAATTGGGTTTGAGCGTACTGTAAAAGTAATATGTTCATATTCATATTCTTCTTTAGTTACACTCATGCTTGAGCGAATTTCACCGATAATACCATTTGCGGTATATGGCACGATGATTTCATCTTCAATCATCTCATCTTGTGCAATATTAACGATATATTGATGTAACTTGGTAATATCAGCAGGATTACGGGTTGATGTCATAACAGCATCAGGAAACTCAACCATTAATGCTTGTTGCTCTTCATCACTCAATTGGTCAGATTTATTTAATATTAATTGCTTCGTGATGCCATCGACACCCACTTCTTTTAATACTTCATGCACAACATCAAGTTGTGAACGGAAAGAAGCATCAGATGCATCGACAACATATAGTAATAAAGAAGCATCATGTGCTTCAGCTAGCGTCGAGTGGAATGAAGCCACTAAATCGTGCGGTAATTTTTTAATAAAACCGACAGTATCTGACACTAAAATTCGAGGTTGAGTGATCGGCTGTAAAGCACGTACTGTTGTATCAAGTGTAGCAAACAGTTTATTTTCAACTAAAACATCACTGCCTGTTAATGCGCGCATCATTGATGACTTACCCGCATTGGTATAGCCTACTAATGCGACACAGAAAAGCTCAGAACGTTGAGTACGTCGGCCTTTAAGTTCATCTTGAACACTGACTAATTCACGTCTTAATTCAGCTAATTGATCGCGAACTTTACGGCGATCGAGCTCAAGTGTCGTTTCACCCGCACCTTTACCCATTTGACGTTCTTTATTACCAATAGCAGATTCACGTAAACGTGGTGCTAAATAGTTAAGACGTGCAATCTCAACTTGTAGTCGTGCAGTTCGAGTACGAGCATGACGACTAAAGATTTCAATAATAATACCGGTGCGGTCAAAAACCTCAACACCTAATTGGTTTTCAACATTACGCAACTGTGATGGGCTTAAATCACAATCAAAAACCACTACATCAGCACTACCAAACGACAGGTTTTCAGAGGGTAGTTCTGTAAAAAGCATCTCATCAACATCATCACTTTCTTCACTTTCTTCGATCAGACCTTGATTACCAGTGAGATGTGCGATTTCAGCCAGTTTACCCGAACCTAGAACGCTTACTTTCTGATTCGAATTTAGTCTTTGTGATTGTGTTCCTACAACCTTAAAACCAAGAGTTGTTACCAATCGAGCCAATTCAGCTAATGATGCTGCTGCTTCATCCCCCTTAAACTGTGGAGTTTGAATAGAAATCAATAACGCGTGATTAGATGATGCTTTTGCAGTTAATTGCATAATTTTCTATTGTGCACATACGCGCACCCTATTTTGTATATTTGTCTCATCCTACGCTGTTATTAGTCAGCTTTATATAAAAATAGACGGTGACTTGTATTATCCATTTAACACAAGAACAAATATCCTACTTTTTGATGATAAGTTGCACTAATACTCCAGGTTTTATGACACTGAAGACAACCCTACTTTTATTTATAACTCCCCCAAAATTTTTTAGACATCGAAATAGTTCGCTGAGAACAATGTGAACATTTAAAACGCAACATAACAACTTCCTTATCATTTATTTACAACCTATTTTATCAATAACGCGGTGTCTTATTCGTTAATATCTAGTGGTGTTTAGCTAATGCCTCTATAACAGTATAAACCATTGCAGGATCTCCTTTTATACCGTTATCTTTACACAGTGCATCAGACTCAGCTCCAATAAAAATAAGTACCATACCCACAATAATCTTAAGCTACCACTATTAAACACTGATTATTAATCATTCTACTGATAATAAAAAACCCTCTCTCAATACGAATATTAATAAAGGGTTTTAACATTGTATTATCCACTAATTTTCACTGGATAATACAATAGATTTATTTAGTCGCAGCAACCGTATCTGTAGACGTAACGACTGTAGATGCTGTCGCTTTTGCTGGTGTTGCAACATGATCACTTAATTTAACTTGAGTTGGTGAGCTAATCCCTGCTTGTTGAAACTGTTGTTGCATCGCTAACATTTTCTGTTGTTGCTGGTGCATTAACTTCGCCATGTTAGATTGCATAGTATTAAAATCACTTGGATTACCCATAGTATTCCAAGAATTTGCAAATGCTTGGTTCATTTCAAGTTGTTGTTTTTGCATTGCATTATAAAAGTGCTTATCTACTTTTTGATTATTATTACCTTGAAATTGCACAATTTCATAATGGAATGGACCTTGTGGTGTTTGCAATACACCCTTGGTTACACTCTTCTCACCATCTTTAGTTTTTACTGTATTGGTCGTTTGATCAGGCAAAACCTTGGTATTCGCTTTTGCTATCATTTGGCGATCAACACTTTGGATCCAACCCGTATTACCATTAGTTGTATCACCCACTTTTTCCCAACCATTATTTTGATAAATGGTAATTAATGGTATCTCAGACTTTATGGTTTCAACCACAGGAGAAGTAATGCTTGGGTTTTCATACACTTTAATCGTTTGTATGCTGGTGTCAGCCCACGCAGCAGTACTTAGACAAGTAACGGCTACAATACCTGTAATTGCCATCGCTAAACGTTTCATATCGACCTCTCATGCGTATTTACATAATTTAAAAATACATTAAAAACGGTGGCTATAAATAAGCAGATTGAGTGTCTATTATATTAAACGTTGAAAATGAATCCAAAATGAATAACATCATATTTATATCATTAACGATTAAACGAAAATGAAATATAACTAATTAAAAATAAAATCATTTATAACAGGAAGCTAAATTTCTGCCGTTAATAATAACGACAGAACTAACTATCAATCTTGTTTAATAATAATTTCACGAGGGTAATTTTTTTCTTGCTCGTTAATATCATATTCAGATGTGCCTTGGCCTAGATCGCCAATCGGTGCTTCAGTGGCAACATCAATACTCACTCCAAATGTATGTTCGCGCGCTTTAAATTTATCAAATATCATTTTTTCTGCCGCCGTTAACCGCGTAAGGTCTTTACCTTCAAGAGTCAGTACTTGATCTAATAGTTTTTTATCTTCAGGTGACATAATAACCAACCTTCTTATGTAAATATAATAACTACATTATGTTTAAATACGATACGCCATTGAGGTTAATATACTAGCCACTTATGTTGTAGAACATGAGCAATTAATTTTCATTTGTGATCCTTTATTTTCTCAAGCTGGCGTTAACTCCGTTAGTTATAAGTTGCCGTAACCATTGATGACTAGGATCTAAATCAAAATGTTTATTCCATAATAACAGATAACCACCTGGCTCTAATTCAATAGGAATAGGCCGAATGATCAATTCAGTATTTTCAATCATCGCCAGTGCGGGTCCAGAGGGATAACACATCAATAAATCACTTTGCTCACATAACTTCGCTGCGGCATAAAAATCCGTCATATTAACCGCATTATCGAGCTGCTTATTCTCAAGCGCTAAAATTTCATCAAGCAGCCACCGCTTTAATCCACCAATACTAACTTGTAAATGACGGTATTTTAAAAATATATCTAAATTCCAAGGCTCACTTAATGCAGGATGCCCTCGACGCATTAAACACACCGGATAATCACGCGCTAACTCAATATAATTTAACGATGAAGGTACATTACGATAATGACTGGATGAACGTTCATCCCACTCAAAAATACCAATACCAAAATCAATTTCACAGCGTAATAATCGCTGCAAACTATCATCGTTCCATGTTTTACTGGTTAAACTAATATCAGGGGCTTGCTGTAATAACTGAGGCATAAAACGGGGGTAAGTTAATGCATAAGCAGTTTCAACTAAATCAATATGAAATTGACGTTGGCTCTGTGCAGGATCAAATAGCTCTGCACGCGTTAACTGATTAATCTGCTGTAAAATATCATAAACCGAATCTGATAATGACAATGCTTTCGGTGTTGGCCGTAAACCATAAGGTGTCCGTTCAAATAAAGGATCAGCAAACGTTTGACGTAATTTAGCTAACTGCTTACTCACCGCCGATTGACTAAGATGAAGTCGCGCTGCGGTGGCTGTAACACTTTGTTCTTCCAACAACACGTTTAATATACGTAATAAATTTATATCAAAGTTCTTCATTTACTGCGCCCTTACCAACAACCAAAATCAATAGCCTAAATCAATCAGTCAACATTATGCTGGCTGTACTCGACTACGCAAATGTTGGTGCGCAGCATCTGAGATATCATTACCCCATGCTTGACGTTGTAATTGTTGCGCTGCGACTAACGTTGAACCTGAACCAAAAAAAGGATCAACGACAATATCACCAATAACTGAGCTTTGTTCAATTAATATTTTAATCAAAGGCACTGGTTTTTCTGTCGGATAACCGCGATAAACGCGCTTAAATTCAAGCACGTCAGGAATAGACAAATTAGCTAATTTACGTTTTCCTTTTTCAAAAAAAAGAATAAATTCATAACGAGCTCGATAATGATAGCCCATACCAATCGCGACTTTATCCCACACAATCGGTTTCCAAAATTTAAATCCCGCCTGTTCTGCGATAGGTTTAATGTAAAACATGGTTTCCTGATCGCAGAAAAGATAGAAATGACTATTGGGTTTTAAAACGCGATAAGCTTGTTCAAGTAAAGTTTGAAATCGTTGATTAGGAAAAATATCAAACCACTGATTACTGGAAGATTTACTATTTTTTAGACGTGTGGTTGTACCTATTTTTCGATGCTTTTCTAGTGATTCATAAGGAGGATCAGTAATCAAAAGATCGATACTATTATCCGTTAATGAAGACAGCCATTCAACGGCATCTTGTTGATATAATTGCATAGAGAAACCCACACTGAACATTAAAAAACCATAATGCCTATCCATTAATGAACAGGCACTACTTTCGTTAAGTGTTGTAGCAAAAAAATATCAATATAGATAGCACCAAGCGATTAAACACTGGTAATTCTACTCAACTGTGCTATTTACCACCATTGTGAGTTTTCTTGCTTCACGTCGGCAAAGCGGCGTTAATAATGTCATGTTGTTTTTTATAAAAGTATCAACAAAGGTAAAATCAATTTGGCTATAAGCATTTAACACTTGCCCCATCGCTTGCTGTACTAGCAATGACTTATCAGCGGCAAGATATAAAATAGTCTCCGTTAACAGCACTACATTCGTCTGTTGCTTATGGTGTAAGTGCGCTAATACTGACGCCCGTTTTAACCATACACTGTCTGATTCACGCCATTGAATAAGGTAACGTTCTAAGTCTTTATCTTGCAGTATCACCTTACCTATCAAGTTAGTCACAAGACGATCTAAAGTATCAACATTATCGGCTGTTGCTAACATTTCAAGATACACATCAAAAGAAGCTAACGTCTGATATTCAGGATAATACTCACCAGCATCTAAAGCTAAATAGCGTTCTTCTCGATAAACCCCCGACCATAACCACAATAATAAGCGATGATAGTCTTCGATATTATCAATACTGGTATGTGTAATCGCTAATTGAAATATTTTATGACGCTTTTCTAGGCTAACACCATAAAAGGGTTGTCGACTGTTAAGATCATACTGCATTTTTTTTGCAACAAGTGTACTGCCTTCAGCGACTAAATGTTGCTGCATAAAGATAACCATTGGTATAACTAATGACATAGCCGTTCCTCTTTGTTATCTCTCATTACTGCTGAGCATTAAGGCATGTAATGGTTAATAACTTTATTATAATCAATATTGTTATGTTTTTTGATTGATAAAACCAAGTATTCCGACTTTTTCATACTGCGCGTTAAATCTCAAACCTTTTCTAACTATTTCAAACAATTTACACACCAAAATACAAATAACAATCAAACTCATTCAATTTTGCAGTGTAAGTTTGCATTTATCTTAGTTTAAAATGATAAGTATTATCATTACTATTCACGAAATCATTCTTCCTAGGTATCATTGTGAAAAATAAGCTGAAATTCCTCACACTTTGCGCAACTACTTTTTGGTCATTTAGCTCTTTTGCCGCAACGTATCCAGTTACAGTAACCGATGTTGCGGGGCGCACTATTACGTTTGACCACCAGCCTCAAAATATTGCTTTATCAACGAGCCGTATTTTTCCTTTACTTGAAATTATTTATCAACAAGATGCTGCAAAACACCTTGTTGCTGCACGCGATGATATGCAATTTTCTGCACCCAGCATGTATGCCAACTATGTAAAAGAATACCCTTCTCTCCAACATGTGCCCAAAATTGGACTGATAAAATCAGGCGAATTTGATGCTGAACGGTTCATTAATTTAAAACCTAAACCTGATTTATTTATCGTTGATTTATCTAATATTAAATTAGCCCAAGATAACGGTTTATTAAAAAAATTAAACGCAGCAGGCATTAAAGTGATCGCGGTTGATTTTCGTGAAAACCCAATTAAGAACACTGTAAAATCGGTTGAAACGGTGGCTAAAGCCGTCGGTCGAGAAGCTCAAGGACAAGCATTTGCTAACTATTACCTTGATCATATTGCCGATCTTAAACAAACCCTTGCCCAATACCCTAACTTGAAGCCCAAGCGGGTCTTTATTGAACGAGCAGCAGGTTACAGTGATTCATGTTGTCGTACATTTGCTGGCGGTAATATGGGGGCTTATATTCCGTTCTTAAAAGCAATTAATATTGCAGATAAACCATTAAAAGGTGCAGTAACTGGACAAATGTCACCAGAAACAGTAATCACGGCTCGACCTGATGTTTATATTATGCAAACAACAGGTTGGGTTAATGATAAGGGTCAGCCAACACATGGTATACCATTAGGTTATAATCCTAATCCGGCCGCAATCAAAACAGCAACATCAGCATTAATGGATCGTGATTGGCTACAAGCTGTCAGTGCTTATCAAACCAAAAATATCTATTCAATTTATATGCCATTTTATAATTCACCGTATAACTTAGTCGCAATGGAATACTTTGCTAAATGGATTCATCCCAACGTATTTAAAAATCTACATCCAGAGAAAACCTTTGAAGAAATGAATAAGCAATTTGGTCATCGCACAATCAGTGGCGATTTTGGCCAGAATAACTTTAAGGCTATGCAGTAATGACCTCAATCTTACTTGAGTTAAACACACATAACATTCGTAATCGTAACAAGAAAGTGGCCTTAGCGGCTTTCTTTATACTCAGTATTATTTGTGTTATTGCCGATATTTTCATTGGCTCACAAGGGCTAACTTTTACTCAAGTGATCCACGCACTGATTCATCCTCAAACCAGCGATATTGCCAGTAAAATTATTGTCTGGGATATTCGTATGCCAATGGCATTAATGGCACCATTAATCGGTGGTGCTTTAGCCTTAGCTGGCGCACAAATGCAAACCACATTAAACAACCCTCTTGCCGATCCCTATACTTTTGGCGTTTCAGCCGCCGCAGGGTTTGGGGCATCATTAGTGATCACGAACGCTATTGCGATTCCCTTCATTCCACCACAATATCAAATAGCGTTAATGGCATTTATTATGTGCTTACTAACCACCTTTTTAATTGCGGCGATTTCATCAGTAAAGCGGATTTCAATTGAAGGCGTAATGCTATTTGGTATTGCGTTAATGTTTGCTTACGACAGTTTACTGACCATGATGCAGTACGTTGCTAGTGAAACCCAATTACAAACATTAGTGTTTTGGCAAATGGGATCACTTGATCGCGGAAGTTGGGCCAAAATTACGGTACTTGCGATTGTATTACCGATTGTATTATTAATAATGATGAAAGATGCTTGGCAGTTATCCACCCTTAAAATCGGTCACGAACGTGCTCAAGCAATGGGAGTAAACGTTAAGCGACTGCGCATTAAGACTCTATTATTGGTATCAGTGATCACATCGCTAGCGGTTTCATTTGTAGGGGCAGTTGGTTTTGTCGGACTCGTTGCTCCTCATATTGCACGTATGGTGTTAGGTGAAGATCAACGTTACTTCCTACCCGCATCATTCCTTGTCGGCGCAGTGTTACTAGAACTTGCTTCTATTGCCAGTAAAAGTATTATGCCTGGCATTATTTTACCGCTAACGGTGGTGATGTCGATTATTGGTATTCCTTTCTTTGTTTATTTAATCATCAAAAAAGGGGGACGTTTTTAATGGCACTCGCAATTAATGATATTTCAGTCGCATTTGACGATAAAACAATTTTAGATAACTTATCGCTACCTACCATTGCGTTAGGCGAAATGGTAGCGATTATTGGTAAAAATGGTGCAGGAAAATCAACCTTACTCCGTCATATTACGCAAAATTTACGCCACCATTCACAGCAAATTTTATTACACGGTAAACCATTAACCTTAGAGAACATTGGTTATTTACCTCAAGATCATCGTATTTCAGCCACCATTACAGTGGTTGAATTATTGATCACCACGTTGAATATGGGATCACATTCTTTATTTGCTAAAGCGAACAGTGCAGAAAAAAGTTTACAATTATTAAAACAAATGGGAATTTTACATTTAGCCAATAAAGTGTGTACTGAATTATCTGGCGGTGAAAGCCAAATGGTGGGGCTTGCGCAAGCCGTTATTAACCAACCGAAAGTGCTAATACTTGATGAACCAACGTCGGCGCTTGATATGCATAACCAAATGAAGCTTCTTGATTTTGTAAAAAAATACAGTCAAGAAAGCCAAGCTTGTGTATTAATGGTGATCCATGATCTTAATTTAGCCATTCAATATTCAACCAAAGTGGCCGCGTTGCACCAAGGCAAATTGTTTGCTTATGGCGATCCAATAACGACGATTACACCCCCTTTAATTTGGTCGGTATTTGATGTTGATTCACACGTTGCTATTATCGATGAGCGGCCGATTGTCGTTGTTAAATCATCAAATAGATCACAATGAACCATTTTATTACGCCTCAGTATTCTGAGGCGTAATCGTATGTTAGATCATACATCGACCAAATTAAAAGTTAGCTACTACTTTATAACCATCTTCCATTACAGCCATAATCGTACGTACTGATTGACTATCACCCAAACAAATTAACCCTTGGTTTCCATCACAATCTTCTTCGCCAAAGACATCGCTAAATTATTATCATAATAAGCGGCTTCATTGATAAAATGAGGATAAGCCTCGTAATCACCTTGCCAATGCACTTCTGTGCCATCAAACAAAGTAAAGATTGGATCACCATTACGTAGCGGTTTAAAATCATTATCTTGCACTGAGCGATGTACCATGCCGATACGCTGTCCTTGCTCATCTTCTGGCAATGACAGTGTTTCATGGTAGCGGAATGCTTCATAGCTTGGAATTAAAGGAATAAGTTCATTGGTATTATGCAGATGAACAAAATCAAGAATATGGGTTGTCATCTCATCCATCCAATCAAGAATATCTTGGCGGATCACAGATTGCGGCTGCGGTCCAACTTCAACAATAACGCCCTGTGGTGCAATAGAACTAAGGAAATGGTTTTGTTCAACGGGTGTATGATCTTCAAATACCACTACCGCATCAGGCATCTGCATTTTAACGTATGCCCCCATCTGACGATTAAAGCTATCAGATTGCAATAGAATTAAACAAGGCCCCATATTACTAGTGGTATTATGTAAGTCGATAATAAAATCAACGCGGGCATCCCCTTTAGGACCAATCTGTTGATTAATCACTTTAGCGCGACTCTGCTCATAACTTGCCAAATCATTATTGGCTAAGTCAATTAAACTAAATTGGCGGTTTAAATCATGGTCAACATAACGTTTATTGTCATCGTGAGCTTTAGGGTTAGCAAAGACAGTTTCAACACTAAAACTATCTCGCACTACTGCTGTTGGTTGCTGCCATTTACGTAATAAGTAAATACCACTAAATTCATTACCATGAGTACCACCTACAACCGCGACTGTTTTTATTTTACTCATCCTTGTGCCTTATATATACAGTGATTAGTTTCAGTGTACTGACTTTACTCTCTTTGGGAAGTCTGTTTATTAGATGAAAAAGTGATTATATATCACTAAATTGGACGGGTTTGCGCCAATTTCAAATAGGAATGAAGTCGATCATTTTTATATTCGATAGCAGAATGAATATTAACGTAGCGATTAGCATATACGGCACAACGATAACAATTATCACCCTTGATAATTTCAAGCTCGATAACACCATCGACTAATTGCCAATGTCCTTGCGTGTGTAGACGATTAAATAAAGTATATTCATCTAAAGTGCCATCAGCATGTAAACGCAGTTCAGTAATATAACCAGCACTACAGGTCTTAATCCAGTATTGTTGATATATTTCATCACGTTGAAAATTACGCTTAGTCTCTAACCATTGGTTCATCATCGGTTGTAGTTCAACACCTAAAACGGGTAATTGATCAATATCGAGTAAGCGCACACGTTCAGTTTCACGATAAAATAATTGTAATAGTTGTAGCGTCTTTTTTTCAAACATCCTTGTTCACCAACTTATTAGCCTATGTAATGCTGTTAGTAACGTATATTTTACCAACCGTATAATATTGTAAGATATTAATAGATAGTGACAACAACTACTAACAACAAACGAGATTATGCAGTTAACGTCACATAAAATATGCGGTGTTACGTATAGCAACAATTCAGCCTTACATTTATATTTACATATCGACTTTGCCACGCAATTGTTTGGTTTTACCCCGTTGATTTTTCTTATCCATCCGCCGTACTTTAGACCCTTTAGTTGGCTTCGTCGCTCGACGTGCTTTTTGGATCACCATCGCGCCTAGAATCAATTGCTTTAAACGTGATAACGCTTCTTCGCGGTTCATTTCTTGAGTTCGGTGCTGCTGAGATTTTAAAACAATCACACCATCTTTAGTTATACGGCTATCTGATAATTTCAATAATCGTTCTTTGTAAAATTCAGGCAGAGATGAGCGATTAATATCAAACCGTAAATGAATAGCACTCGAAACTTTATTAACATTTTGTCCACCTGCACCTTGAGCTCGAATAGCAATTAATTCAATCTCCCAATCCGCTAAACTCACAGCATTAGAAATCACTAGCATTGATATTTACCTCTTTTAATGCTGTTTTATATTTACTTAATACTACCACACTCAATACCGTAATCAGCATCAACCAAAACAAACAACGACTTATAATATTATGACTACTTTTTATCTTGTATTCACCAAAATATAGATATAAAAATGCCTGATCTATTTTATAATAGATCAGGCAATTATTATCTTAATAAAACCTAAATATTATGCGTATCAATAGCAATTAGTATTGTGAGTTAACAACAACCTCTTCACCGTAGATACCATTTTTAGCAATCGGACGGTTGGTTGAGTTAGCAGGACGCATAATACGAATACCCACAGCGCCCGCATCACGTGCAGCGGTAATATCACCATCAGAATCACCGTAATATACTTTAATATTTTCAGCTTTTATGTACGGTGTTTTTGTATTGGTTGTTTTACTAGAACCAGCAAAAATAACTTTATTCATATGCTTAATGTTAAACACATCTTTTAAATATTGCGTGGTGATTTCACATTTTGAAGAATCGCGACCAGTAATAAAGTAAATATCATCGCCACGCTTTTGGTGCATAGCAATTAACTCTTTACCAATTTGTTTTGGAATACTGAATTTTTCCCACTCGCAATTTATTTTATCCCAGAATTTCTGATCTTTTAAATAGCTAAAATTGTTTGGAGAAAAAACTTGTTTGCCACGATAAAAACCTGGAGAGCTAAATAATACAGTATCATCAACATCAAAACCTACCGCCATCGGTGGTTTGCCTTTTAGTTGTTGAGCAATTTGATCTACAGTTACCCAATCAACACTTTTAGGTTGTCCCATTTGTGTTAATTGAATTGTGCTATATCCTGTTTCAGTACCTGGTACTTTTGGCGTAGCCATTACAGAACTAGAAACAAGACTCAAAGCAAGCAAAGAAGAAATAGTAATCGCAGTAAATGTCTTTTTCATTTTAGAATAAATCATCAAAAAAAGTGAATGGATAATCTAACGATTCACATTTATATATAAAGTGATAGTTATCACATTATATTGCTATTTTATATGAAATATAAGATCCATGATAAATAGACGTAAAAAATAACAGCCATTTATCAAAAACCAATTGGCTATAATATTTATTATTATATTCTAATTATTAAAAACTAACATTGTACTGAAATACTTTGAACTAATTTACTTTATTATTACTCTAATATTATTAACCCCTAATTATTTATAGTGATTGATCACACGATGAAAAAAATACTTCTACCTATTATGCTAGGCGCATTACTTACCGGCTGTAATGAAACAACAGCTAACAGCAATGGGGATTTTACAGCTCAACAAAAAGCAAAAATTGAACAAATTGCGAGCCAATATATTATTAATCATCCCGATGTATTAGTAAAAGCCTCTCAAACATTACAACAACAGCAAATGCAAGCTCAACAAGTTGAAGCTAAAAAAGTCGTCATTGCGAATGCGGCTCAACTTATAAATGACAAAACTACACCATTCATTGGTCCTAAAAACGCAAAAGTGAATGTGATTGAATTCTTTGATTATCAATGCATGTATTGTTCTAAAATTGCCGACACTGTTAAGCAATTAGAAGCAAAAAATCCAGATGTGAAATTCATCTTTAAAGAAACACCTATTTTCGCATCACGCTGGGAAGCATCAAAATATGCGGCTGATATGGGTAATTGGATCTACCAACAAAAAGGCAGTGCAACATACGCTAAATATCATAATGCTGTATTCGCAACAGGTAAAGATGAAGGTAAGTTAACTAAAAAAGATATTAATACTATTGCGACCAGTATTGGTATTGATGTATCTAAATTTAATGTAAATAATACTTTTATGAATAACTTTGAGTTATTTAGTAAATTAGGTTTCCAAGGCACACCTGCATTAATTGTAATGCCAACAAATAACATTACTACAGACAACATTACTATTATTAATGGCTATAATCCTGAAGCACTTAAAAAAGCAATCAGCGATCTACAAGCAAGCACTAAATAATAGTTACATTAAAATAACAAGATAAAACACAACAAGAGTTAATATTATATCTTGTTGTGTTGTTATTTAAATATAATGCTTAGTAATACTGAAACATCTTTTGTACATCTTTATAGTTCTTTGTTTGTGTTAACGATAGCATTAATAATATACGGGCTTTTTGTGGATTAAGTGTACCGGCAGCAACAAAACCATATTTAGCATCATCAATTTCAGCCGCTAATGTCGTAGAGCCGGTCGGAACTCGTGAACTACGCACAACCATCGTTCCTTCTTTACTTGCTTTAGCTAATTCATCAAAAATAGCTTTATACATATTGCCGTTACCCACACCCGCACTGACAATACCATCAAATTTAGCATTCACTAACGCAGTTACAGGTAACGCTGATGCATTAGAGTAATTATAAACAATGCCTACTTTGGGTAAGGTGGTTAGCTTCGATACATCAAAATGTGTTGCTGTTGTATGATGACGCTCAGGCGCACGTTGATAAATAACATCACTATTATGGATATAGCCTAATGAACCAAAGTTAGGTGAACGGAAAGTGTCAACCGCTGTAGTATTGGTTTTTGTTACATCACGCGCATCTAACACAGTATCGTTCATTGCGACCAATACTCCGCGCCCTTTTGAATCTTTATCAACAGCCGTCACAACAGCGTTATATAAATTAGCCGGACCATCAGCACTCATCGCCGTTGATGGTCGCATCGAGCCAACAAGGACTACAGGTTTATCACTTTTAATCGTAAGATCAAGGAAATAAGCCGTTTCTTCCATGGTGTCAGTACCATGAGTGACAACAACACCATCAACATCATCTTGGGCTAATAACTCATTAATACGTTTAGATAAAGTAAGCCACACTTGATCATTCATATCTTGTGAGCCAATATTAACCACTTGCTCACCACTGACATCCGCAATTTTTGTCATTGACGGCACAGCTTTAATTAATGATTCAATACCTACTTGACCTGAGGTGTAAGCAGACTCCGTTGCTGACTGGCCCGCCCCTGCAATGGTTCCTCCTGTTGCTAAAATTTTGATATTCGGTAAATCGTCAGCCGCGACAGCTAACGAACTCATACACAAACCAGCAACAAGCATAGCAATACAGACAGGATTTTTATTCATCAGTCACACCATAAGTTAGAATGTTAATATTTGTTTATGGTATTAATAATATTATTAATAGAATATTTTTTTGCGCTGAGTATCACTATTTATACATAACATTAGTGACCATTGTCACACACATAGACCTCGAACCAGCGAACCAGCGAACCAGCGAACCAGCGAACCAGCGAACCAGCATGTTATAACTGATTTATTAATAACAAATCTATGCTATAGCTGTCATAGGATCTACACCGTAGCACTCCGTTATGCACTCACTCCCTACTGCTGTATGAATATATTGTTGTACTAATTCTATATTTTTCGCTTCCCAAAAACATTGAAAATAACTGTCTTCTACATAAATAAATGTTGAATGCAGTACCATTTCATTAGGTAATTCAGGACTAAAAAAGGCAATATTATTGATATTTTGTTGTTGGTCAATAAGTTGATGTTGGCTTACATAAAACATAAAACATCCCCTAATAAAACGATTATTCATTAAGTGTAGACATAAAACATTCAAATTTTCCATCTAAATCAAATATAGCTATCACATTAGAAACCGATAAATTGATCCAAAAATAAGCTCTTTTTTTATATGATTAATTACTTTATAGCGATTTTTTTAAACAAAATAATCATTTATATGTTAGATATTATTAATAATGGTTTTTAAATTTACACTTTTGGGTTGTTATTTGAGCAATAGTTATTATTATGGACAAATTAACCTCACAAGGATATTGAGAGCTACATTTTATAAAGGGTTAACAAGAATTTTACTGTATCCTAGGGTCTTTTACGCGCTTGCCGCAATAATGCGACCAGCTGAACAAATGCTCCTTACTTAGATATTTTTATGCATTTCAATCAAAATATACCCGTACGTTTCCCTAAAGGGATTTTTGCAATGTGGAGCGTTTACAGTTTCACAGGCGCCGCTATTCTTGCTTCAATCGTGTTTTCACTGTTGTTGTTTTTATCTATTGATGATGACCCCTTGATGAAATTTCTCTTTGGCGGCTTAGCTGTCATTTTTGAATTGGGAAAATTCTTTGCATGGTACGAAGTTGGGGAACGTAAAGCACGACGTAACTACAGTGGCACATTTACAGCCTTTACGTTTTATGCAGTATTAGCCGCAATTTCGATTGGAGGCTCTGTTGGTGGTATTAATAGCGCAACCAATAAAGCGTACAGTGAAGCTAATGTACAGCAGAGTAAAATCAATGCGTTTAATATGCAGATTCAAGCTATTGAAAAACAAATTGATCTTAATAATGTTGCCGCTAAAAAATACATCCAGATGGAACGAATTGCTTCTGGTGTCACTCGCATTCAAAAAGCAAATGAAAAATTACGCAAGCAACAACAACAAATAGCAATGGAACGCGATACCACACCAATTGTTGGTCAAGGATCTGTACTTGGGCTAATTGATAGCCTTGCAACAACATTTAATGTCAGCAATCAAGCGGCTCAGTTGGGATTAGTTATTTTCCTATCAGTATTGCTCGATTTCTTTGCAGCATTTTTTGTGGGTTTAATTGGTGAAGAAAATCGCTTCCGTTATCAGTTTAAGCGTCAACAATTATTATCAGTTAATGGCTATAGCATCCAAGATCAACCACAGTTATTAACCCATTTTGATCCATCAGCTGTTGGAACATCATCTATTACCGACATCAGTGATGACGAAATTATTGTTGAAGATATTGAGCCAGAGCCGCCAAAAACAGCGTATGAACAAGCTATCGAAGCGCTCACTAAAAATCAAGTTAACTGTAGTAAACGTGCAGTAAGCCAATTACTCAAGCTCACAACAGATGAAGTTGATGCTATTTTTCATCAGCTACTTGATCAAGGTATTGTGAGTAAAAAACCCAATAACCATTATCAATGGCGTGGTGTTAATACAGTAGCAAGTTAAGCGCTCAATTTAGCCTCTTACTAAGCTCAAAATAGTGCTGCTATTTTGGGCTTTTTTACACCCAAAAAGTGTCAACAATGACATCTGGCTGATTAATTTTAATCCATTGGTACGCCTTATGATTAAAATTAATTATTCACTTATTTATCTCAAGCATAAATTTATAAATACAGGTAGAATCGCCACACTTTTTTCAGAAACATGTTTTCTAATGATTACTTTTAGTCGTCTCAAGCAACTCTGCACCCACTCATTTATCGCCGTAAGTACCTTGACGCTAATTGGTTGCGCACAACCGTTATCAACAGTAAAAATAGCAACATATAGCAATGTTGATAACTTCAATACCACTTTGTACCAAAAGGTATTACCGTATACTCAAGCTAATCCTAATAAGACCGCTTTTTACCCTTTAGGTGATGGTCAAGCTGCACTACTTGCACGCTTAGCTATTATTGAAAGCGCCCAAAAAACGGTCGATGTGCAATATTATATCTACCGTGATGACGCAACCAGTAATTTACTGACTTGGTATTTATATCAAGCAGCAGAACGGGGCGTTCGAGTTCGTCTACTGTTAGATGACATGCAAAATCGTGATGATCAAGCATTAGCAGACTTATCCGCACATCCTAACGTAGAAGTCCGTTTATTTAATACTTTTGGTAATCGTAGTTTTAAACCATTTAGTTTTTTAACTGATTTTGATCGTTTAAATCGTCGTATGCACAATAAGTCGATCATTGCTGATGGTGTCTTTGCTATTACTGGTGGCCGCAATATTGGTGATGAATATTTTTCTGCCAATAATAACGTTGAATTTGGTGACTTTGATTTATTAATGATGGGAAAAATCGTTCCTCAGGTTTCACGTCAATTTGACGAATATTGGAACAGTAAACCTGCCATACCAATTGAAATGTTAGTTACTGATGCTCATTTGCCAACTGCCGATCAATTACAGCAATGGAAAAAAGCACAAAAACAGTATTTAACATCAGATTATGCACGTTCACTAAAACAACATCCATTAGCAAAAAAATTATCCAATCAAACATTACCATTTTATTGGGCTGATGCTGAGCTTATTTATGATACGCCTTATAAAGTAAAAAATAGCAAAGATGATTTATTGCTGCATCATTTATCCGCCATGATCAGCCAAGCTAAAACGGATTTTTTATTAATTTCACCGTATTTTGTACCAACAGAAGTCGGTGTTAAAGAGCTTGTAAAAGCAGCTAAACGCGGCTTAAATATTACAATAGTCACCAATTCACTTGCTTCTAATGATGTGTTTGCCGTACATGGATGGTATGCAAAACACCGCAAAGAAATGCTAGAGAATGGGATCAAGCTATATGAAATCAAAACCGATCCTAAAATAAAGAAAAGGCATTCATGGTTAGGTAATTCTCGTTCAAGCTTACATGCTAAAACGTTTATTATTGATCACAGAAAAGTATTTGTGGGCTCTTTTAATTTCGACCCACGCTCAGCCTACCTCAATACTGAATTGGGTGTCATTGTTGATTCAAAACCATTTTCTGATATTTTTTATGCTGATTTAGATCGCCTTCTAGAAAAAAGCGCTTATCGTTTATCATTAGATAACAATAATGACATTGTTTGGACTGATGATATCAATGGTAAGCAATTTGATTCTGAGCCTGATAGCAGTACGATGCTAAAAATGGGCGCATGGCTTGCAGGTGCGTTACCGATAGAAAAGCACCTATAGAAAATCACTTATAAAAAAAGCCCTTCATGAATATCACCATGAAGGGCTCTATAATACAAAGAACAGTACTTACTTAGCCTTTGCTACGTAGTGCTGTTTTTTTAGATGCGTGCTTTTCAATGTATTCGATAATCATACCGGCAATATCTTTACCCGTTGCTTTCTCTATACCTTCAAGACCTGGTGATGAGTTAACTTCCATCACTAGTGGACCACGCTCTGAACGCAGTAAATCAACACCAGCAACACTTAATCCCATGATTTTCGCAGCAGCAACAGCTGTCTTACGCTCTTCAGGAGTGATCTTAACCAATGCTGCACTGCCGCCGCGGTGGAGATTAGAACGGAATTCGCCTTCTGCACCTTGACGTTTCATTGCTGCGATCACTTTATCACCAATCACAAAACAACGAATATCTGCACCACCGGCTTCTTTAATGTATTCCTGCACCATGATATTTGCTTTTAAGCCCATGAATGCTTCAATAACACTTTCAGCAGCTTTGCGAGTTTCAGCAAGAACGACACCAATACCTTGTGTGCCTTCTAATAGCTTAATCACTACTGGTGCGCCACCTACCATATCAAGTAGATCTTTAACATCATCAGGTTTGCTAGCAAAACCAGTCACTGGCATACCGATACATTTACGTGATAATAACTGCATTGAGCGCAATTTATCGCGCGAACGACTAATCGCAACAGATTCGTTAACTGTATAAACACCCATCATTTCAAATTGGCGTAATACTGCTGTGCCGTAAAACGTTACTGATGCACCAATACGAGGGATAATCGCATCAAAATCCACTAAATCTTCACCTTTAAAGTGAATCGATGGTTTTTGCGAGTTAATGTTCATATAGCAACGAAGTGCATCAATCACCTTGATTTCATGGCCACGTTGCTCTGCCGCTTCAATAAGGCGAGACGTTGAATACAATGACTGATTACGAGATAATATACCAATTTTCATTACTATTACTTTTCCTTGCTTTGAATGAGGTAAGAGGCTTCTGGATCAACAATGATACGACCATGCATAGATGTTCGTCCAAGCAACATCCGAAATGCCATGTTGTCACGGCTTGTTAACGATATTTCAATTGGCCATCGTTGACCATTAAAATCAATAGTTGAAACAATAAAGTAACGTAATTGTTCATCGCCACCTGAGTTTCTTACAATACGCTTGTCGGCCACTTTAGCCATACAAACCTGTTCAATATCAGTATTGTTATTAATAGGATGTAACCAAAATTTAACCCATAATTCATCATTTTGAGTGAATTCTTCAATTTTAAAGGTATGAAGACAAGAGCTACGAGCCCCAGTGTCAATTTTGACATGAATATCATCGATACCAAGATCAGGTAAAGTGGCGACTTCGCGCCAACCAACAACAAATTTATTATTTTTATTCACAATTGTTTCTTTATTAATCATTACAATAACCCAACTTCCTAAACAGCTAATTGAGATACTCAAAAATGCAATAACTATAATCGATATCAATGGATCTAATTATAAATAGCTGCCTGCACTTTAATTAAACTGTTATCTATAAATAAGAAAATCATTAACTAACTGAGCACTGAGTAGACTTGAAATAGTGCCAATAACGATGATAAAACCACCATTAAATGATTGTTTTTTAGTATCATTGTTCTTTATATTACCACATCTTCGCCATGTAAGATGTTTTATTCATGTTGTTAAGCAATATGTTTCAACCTACTACGATAAGTTAATCCCTTTTTTATCCTGGCAGATGCCATCAACACATCCTTAGAATCCTAATTCTATTTTCTCTTACTACAATAGCAACAAATAATCCGTAAATAAAAAGCCAAATTTGATTATTTTATTTCCAATAAAAACTAGCTAATCGCTCACTCTATTTAATCCTTCAGTTACAATCTCCGAACATGCTACTCTTTCATCATTTATTAATAAGAACTTATGAAAATGTCAAAATTAAAACAACAATTATTATTACTTGACATGGCTGACTTGCCCATCCACACAACACCTGCATCAATTTATCACATCATCATCAGCGCATTTTGATCATGTTCGTCAACAACGTCCAAACAGTACAATGTCCGATTTATTACTTGGCTTTATGACCTTGCATCATCAACAAGCTCAACAAGAATGGTCAGCTCAACACATTGCAGCCATAAAAATGAAAGCTGTTTTTAGTCATACTCTTGGTGACAATTATGCAACTAACTTTACTCATCAAGATCAAGAATATCTTTTGGCTTTAACGCACTTATGGTTAATGGTACAAGGCGCATATGGTATTGATTACAGTTACAGCAATGAACAAGCTAAAATTCAAAGTATTGCTCTTATTAGTAATGAAAATACAGCGCCATCAACACAGATTAATACTAATGTAGAATCACTTAGATGCGAATTTATGCAATCATACTATTTAGGGAAAAACTACAATACCGTTAAATTCAGCACTCGTATCAAGCAACTGTTCAGAAAAGTATAGTCACGCTATATGTTATAACTTAAAAATGACATTAACCGCTGTCTTTACTACACAACTGACTTGTTCTAACTTCATAAATTACCGACAATATGAGTGTATTTATCTTTAATGAAATAAAGTTTGCTTATTGTCGGTCTCATGTATAACACAGTAAATATTCATCGTTTCAGCACAGATAATACTTAAATCAACACAAAGAATTAAATATCGAACAACGAAAAATTGCCATCTTTGTCAACATTACACGTTGTTTATTTGGAGCTCTAGATTGAAAAAGTTATACCTATATTTCTATTTAACCTTTGCCTTACTAACGACGTTATTTGGCATTACCTTTTCATCAATAGCAGCAGCAACACCACAATACAGCACGGGTTGGGTTACCAACCCTCAACATCCTCCTATTGAAGTTAGGCTAATGCTCACCGGTCAACAAGACCTTGCCAAGCATACCGTTCAAGGTTTATTAGAAGTTAAACTTGCGGCTGATTGGAAAACCTACTGGCGATCACCGGGTGAAGGTGGCGTCGCTCCAAGTATCAATTGGGATATGTCATCTAATATCACTAAAGTTGATTGGCAATGGCCATTACCAAAACGTTATGAGTTTTTAGGCGTTGAAACACTGGGCTATAAGCATGATGTTATATTTCCACTTTCTATACATATAAATGACATGAACAAGCCAGTATTTCTCTCTGGTAAATTAACCATGTCATCATGTACGAGTATTTGTGTCTTAACCGATTACGAACTTTCATTTGATTTTCTCCCTAGCAAATTACTGCCATCTACAGAAGCCATGTTTCTGTATAATAAAGGCGAAAGCCAAGTACCAAAGTCATCACCCACAGTTACTTTAAATACAATTTCTTATAATAAAGCAGAAAAAAAAGTAACCGTTGTTGCAACTAATACCACTGGATGGCAACAACCCGACGTAATTATTGATGGTGATACACAAGCGGCTAAAGATACTTCGTTTTTAAAACCAACCACGACCATTAAAGGTAATACACTTTATGCCACTCTGCCTGTAACTAGTTGGTTTGGAACGCCAAAACTTATAGGACAACCCCTTCATGTCACTATTGGTGATCATGATCTTGCAGTTGAAATAACAGCAAAAGCGACTGATACACCCGTTAATATTCCAAATACTAATAGTAATTTACTAAAAATTATTGGATTAGCCTTAATTGGTGGTCTTATTCTTAATATTATGCCTTGTGTTTTACCTGTATTAGGAATGAAATTAAGCAGTATTACTTCAGCTCAAGGACTGGCTCGTCGTCAAATCCGCACCCAATTTTTAGCATCAGCAGCTGGGATCATTGTTTCATTTTGGTTATTAGCTGCTTTTTTAACCGTAATGAAGTTATCAGGTCAAGCTCTTGGGTGGGGAATTCAATTTCAAAATCCATGGTTTATAAGCGCAATGATTGCTATCACGGTGTTATTTGGCGCAAATATGCTGGGATTATTTGAAATTCGTCTTTCAAGTAATACCAATACATGGCTAGCCACTAAAGGTGATAGTTCTCATTTAGGGCATTTTATTCAAGGTATGTTTGCAACATTACTAGCAACACCTTGTAGCGCTCCTTTCTTAGGAACAGCTGTAGCGTTTGCTCTAGGTGCAGATTTGGTGACCTTATTTGCTATCTTCACAGCACTTGCTCTCGGAATGGCAGCACCATGGTTATTAATTGCACTTTTTCCACAATTAACAACATTAATGCCAAAACCTGGCATCTGGATGGATCGCGTTAAAACGCTATTTGGCTTAATGATGCTAGCAACATCAGTATGGTTACTAAGCTTGATGACCAGCTTCTTTAATGCCACTGTCGTATGGGGGTTAGGTGCCGTTATCTTAGCGGCTATCTTATGGTTATTAGGCCGTAAAAAAGGACGTAAGATCGTTATTATTACGTTAGCAGTAATGTTACTTGGCGCTGGTGCAAGTTTATTTACAGGTAGCTTAACCGCCAATAAATGGGCAACCCCACTACCCGCAGATCACCACTGGATCCCATTAGATACCGCCCAAATTGCTACCGAAGTCGCACAAGGTAAAACGGTTTTTGTTGATGTAACCGCACAATGGTGTATTACTTGTAAAGCCAATAAAATCGGGGTGATTTTACAAGAGCCAGTATATTCAGCACTGGATAATAAAAATATCGTCTTGATGCGAGGTGATTGGACTAAACCATCAGATTACGTCACAGGCTTTCTGCAATCTCATGGCCGTTTTGGTGTGCCTTTTAATATCGTTTACGGTCCTAATGCACCAAAAGGTATTGAGTTACCGGTTATTTTATCAAGTGATAGTGTTCTTGACGCCTTAAAGAAGGCGGGTAAATAAGAATAAATACCCAGCTATACTCTTACACTTTCAACGAGAATATGTGATAGATAGCTGGGTTCTTTTTAGTATTTATCTAAGCGGCGTATTTGCCAAAAATGGCGTTTCCAATATGGATTATCTAATCGAGATATAATAACGCCTTTAGATTGTGATGCGTGTAAGAACTTTAAATTACCTAAATAAATCCCTACATGACGTGAATTACGTCCGGTCCTAAAAAAGACTAAGTCTCCTTCTTTAGCATTATTCCGTTTAACTTGTTTACCTTTTTTAACTAATTCTAAGGTTGTTCGAGGTAGTAATTTTTGATAAACACTAGAATACCCGACCTGAACAAACGCCGAACAATCTATGCCTTTTTTAGACGAACCACCATAACGATATGGTGTACCTTTCCAATTATGGTAAACCCCATCAAATATATTCTTATGGATGGGTAATGTTTGTGCAACATTATGCTTAGGTGTGGATATTAGCGCTTTTACAGTATTTACGGTATTAGTAGCGTCTGCTGGCGGTGATGAACATCCTGCCATTGATAATAAAGCTAATAAAATTAATATCGCTTTTTTTGTCATTAATCCATTCTTCACAATTTATCCTGCAATCATTCAGTGGCGATAAATATATTCAATACAATTAACTAAATATTATAGCTACATTCATCATATTAACGTAAGCAGTAACTAATAACTGTGGCATTGATTCAATTGTTCTATATATTATTATCTATATCCTTCTGATCATACATGAAGAATTATACTATTCAAGAATATAACTAAAACAACATATGACTAAATGACTAAATGACTTATATTCTCAAAGGAGAAACAAAAAAGCTCACACTATCGTGCAAGCTAGAAATAATATAGTAGAAGAAATAAATATAATGAAACGTCATTTTTTATTAATCTAGATATTTTAAGACTAAATGCGAAATTATTATATTTACCATTAATAATGGTTAGAAATAATTTACACTATCCTGTAATTATATTTATTATCAAGAACATAAAAAACCCCATGAAAATAAGAAAAAAATTCATTATTAATCACAGGGTCAGTATTTTATAATATATAAAACAATTATAGGTAAAGTTTAGCCACATCTGAAGGTTCTAATTCAGCACCTTCAAGTGATTCATTCCAGTTTAAACCAACTAAAACACCGTCTTCTACTAGCGTGATCATCCAATCTTCAAGAAAAATATCTAATGGTAATTCACTTGGTTGGAACTCAGACCATTCATCAGCACATTGCACTTTAGCATCTGCTTCATTTGACCAAAATGGCATCACTTCAGAGTCTTCAAATTCAGAAGAGGCAACAGATAACCAATCACCCTCTTCGTTACGAAGGCTCCAAACAACGTTGGTTGCTTGTGTTTCTGTTACGAACAAAGCTTTATTTGCTTGGATATCTGCAGTTAATTTAGTCATTATTTTCTCTCAATTAAAGTGCCATAATATGGCTTTATCGGTTAAATATATCAACCTTTATCCTACCTAGATATTTTATCAAAAAAACACCTTTGCAGCATTATTATTTAGTCATTGTTCTTATATAGTATTTAGAAGAAATTAACAGTATTGATCAATATTTTTCTTCACTGCATATGTTGACTTATAAAAATTCAGTGACAAAATGTCAACGAATGTTATCACTTTACACCAGGATGGTATCTTAGGCCTGAGCGCCATTTTGATCATTCATCACTATCGCTTCTCAATATTGCAATGATATTGAGGCAACAACTACTTTTTATTCTTAGGTGTTAACATGCAATCACGTCGTGCAGGTAATATACTAGCGGCATTTTCATTCATTCTTTGGGGAGTATTACCGCTCTATTACCAATACTTGCCTCAAGCTAATACTAATGAATTACTTGCATTAAGGCTTATTTTCTCTGTACCTGTGATGTTAATTGTCATGGTATTACTTCGACAACCTATTCCCGCAATCAAAAATATTCTTGCTGATAAAAAATCATTGGCAATGTGTGGTTTTGCTGGCGTTATAATGAGCGTTTCTTGGTATGCATTTACATGGGCAATCACTCATGGCGAAGTATTAGCCGCAAGTTTAGGCTATTTTATCAACCCATTATTTGCAATCGCATTAGCCATGTTTTTCCTAAAAGAAAGACTCACTAAGGCACAGGTTATTGCTGTTATCCTTGCTATTTTAGGCATTGGATATCAGGTATGGCAATACGGGCAATTGCCATGGCTATCATTAATTATGGGTAGTTTTTTTGCTATCTATGGCTTAACTAAAAAATATATTAAATATGATGCACTCACCTCTGTAACAATTGAAGCTGCCATCCTTACTCCTTTTGCTCTCATTTATATGATATGGCTTTATTTCAGTGGTGATAGTGTTGCGCTAACTTCTGGCACCACCACCTTTTTACTTTATGCAGGGGCCGCACCAGTGACTGTTGCACCATTGATATTCTTTGCTTTAGCACTCAATCGTACCAGTCTTACGATGGTGGGTTTAATGCAATATATTGAGCCGAGCTTACAGTTTTTACTGGCCGTATTTTTATTTGGCGAAATCTTTGATCAAACTAAAGCCATTAGTTTTGGTCTGATTTGGTTAGGTTTAATCTTCTGTACAATTGAAGCACTGCCCGCTATGTTTCGTCGCAAAAAAAATATACTTATAAGTCATTAACCAATAAATAGCCTTTCGATCATATTATTCCGCCATCGTTAGGCTAGTCTTTCTTTCCTTCAATTCTTTAGGGAATACCATGCTAACCACAACAATATCTGTTGAAACCCCGTCAAATGAAATTAAACAACTCCAACAGGCATTAGCAGAATTTGCACATCAGCGTAACTGGGATCAATTTCATACCCCTAAGAACCTTGCTATGGCCTTAAGCGGTGAAGTCGGTGAATTACTAGAGATATTCCAATGGCTAACACCAGAACAAAGCCAACAGTTATCACCAGAAAAGAAACAACATGCCAGTGAAGAGATTGCTGATGTGATGATGTATTTACTTCGATTAGCGGATAAGTGTGATATTAATGTCATGCAGGCTTGCCAAGAAAAGATACAACAAAATGCGGAAAAATACCCGATAAGTAAATGTTATGGCTCTGCTAAAAAATATAATGAATTGAATTAACGTTATTGGATATGAATAAGGCAACAATAAAAAAGCTGACTTAACGTCAGCTTTTTATGAATATTTTATTTTTCACCGACACCGCGGTTTTCTTTCTTCGCAAGTGCTATTTTACCAAAGCCTAACTTACGGAAATAACTATCACGGTATTCTCGTCCCGCTTTACTACACGTTGATACTGCTTCAACCTGTTGTTCCATCTTTAAAAAGGCCGTTAAATCAATACCTTCAGCAGCCGCTACCGCTTCATGAATGTTACGGTGTATATCAAAAGAGAAAATTAGCTGCTTTTCTTCTTCTTTGTAGGTATAAACAATAGTACGTGACATAACGTCCCCAATAGAGCACAAAAGGAGAGCGAATTTACCGTATAAGCGCTCAAGATGGAAGTAGAACCGTCTTTACGATAACGATTTACTTTATAGCGCCTTAATTATCAGCAACTTCACACTGTTTCGACTTTAATAGGCCACGCTGAAATAATTCATTTTCAGCCATAGGCTTATAAAAATAAAAACCTTGAATATAACGCACACCGAGTGAGGCAATAAAATCTAGCTCTTGTTGTTTTTCCACGCCTTCGACAATAATATCCGCTTGCGTTATTTTCCCTAATTGCACTGCGATTTTAAATAATTCTTTTCCGCGTTGACTATCAATATTTAATACTAATGAGCGATCGATCTTAACTTTATCAAACTCAAATCGTGATAAATATGCTAATGATGAATACCCTGTTCCAAAATCATCTAAAGCGATAGAAATACCTAACGTTTGTAATTCTGTCATTATTTTAGCAACTTTATCTTCATCTAAAATCAATAACTCTTCTGTAAACTCTAACTCTACATGATGAAAAGACAACGAACTATTATTAATCCGTTCTATTACAATGCTAGCGAAATTTTTTAACAAAATCGTGTCGGGGGATATGTTAATTGATATTTTGAACTTAGGATTAATAATAATGAATTTTTCAGCGGCTTTTATTGCATTATCCAATACCCACAAATCTAATTCAGGCATTAACCCTAATTGATTAAAATCAGAAATAAATGTTGGTGGTAATATTTCCCCTTGATGATTCCTAAAACGAATTAAAGCTTCACAACCAACAATACAATTATTTTCAATATCAACCTGAGGTTGATAATAAAGAATAAATTCACCATCACCCTGCAATTTTTCAATTTTCTTCTGAGCACGAAGATTATTATGTAACGATGGAATAAAACTAGTTAATCGTGTTTTAGATTCAATTTCATCACTGGTAAATAAACGATTTGAAAATATATCTGAAACTCCAATGCCTAAACTACGCTTATCCATCAACTTAAAAAATGGTAAATAAATAACAATACCAATTAACACTAATAATAGTTGCAAAACAGCACCAGAGATTGCACCACCTGTCGCCATATAACCACTTAAAAACGGTGGCATTAACCAACTATGAACCTCACTTAAAGGGGGAACCAGACCTACATACATAGCGCCATAGGCTATAATAAAACTTACGCTCGGCACTAATAAGAAAGGAATAATCATAATCGGATTAAAAATAACAGGAATACCGTATAAAATAGGCTCGTTAACATTAAATAAACACAATATTAATGCCGTCTTAGCTAATAACTTATACCCTTTACTCTTTGCAAAGAACAACATACAGAGAACCAAACTCAGCATGTTTCCGCTACCACCAATACCTGTGAAAAAATCATAGAAATTAGTACTTAAAATATTTAAATTAATACCAAAATTATGCCATTCAGTAATATTTACCAAAGTAATATTATAAAGATCAGTTTTATAGGAATGTAATATATGATGGCCATTAATACCTATTGCCCAAAATAAACCCCGTAACACTTCATAAATTAAGCCATCGATAAATGATGTTGGATCTAAACGTGGAATAAACGACCAAGGAATTAACGATGATAATTGTTCAAATATTTTACGAAAGAAAAAACTTATAGATAACGCTATTGATATAGTAACAATTGATCCCGCCAACATACTCATCGATATATCGATAAATGACTGATCCGTTTTCCCTTTAAATAGTCTTATTTTTCTTAATTTAGCAATAACTTCACAAGAAATATACGCTGTCAGTAATGACATTGGAAAACTATTAGGAAGAGGAATTAACGGTGAGATTAAATCCCATTGATAAGAAATAATAAAAAATACAGTTAATGACGTAGCAATCACAATACCTTTTGGTATACGTTTTACTGCTGACAAATAAGTAGCAAGGTAAAAGTTAACCAATATAGGGATCATGACTCTTGTCGTTTGGCCGACATAATGAACCGTTTGTCCAAAATCACTAAAATCAAAATAATCACAAAATAACGCTATCAACTCACAAAAGGTTGATATCAATACCAATGGTAACGCCATTAAAAAAACGTTTGAGACTGCGACAAGATACTTATTAACGGATAACTGCGACATCCTTGTAAACATTGGCATTATATTTTCTGCTTTAAAAGCATTATATTCAATAAGTTAAATATAATGCTTTTTTGATCAGGAGCCAATAATTTTCATCTCAAAATCAAGGTTCAACCATCAAAAATAAAAAATATTCGAGGTTGATTTTTAGCTTCATTTAGCCTTGATCAAAATCCCACCACTATTCAATATGTTTTCCCATAGTTATACACAGAAACAGTGGATAAGTTCATTGAGAAAACATAAAATCATATTATTGCAACAAAAATAAATCAAAAAATGACATTTAAAGTACAATTATTGGAAAATTTATTAGCTGTTTCTAGTTATCAAGATTTAAATAATGAATAATTTGATTTTCACTGCCTTTCCATACCAAAGAAGGATTTCGTTGTTCTTGTTCATATTTACCATCAATCATCACATCAATGATGTCAGCGACCTGCTGCTGTTCAACAGTAAGTTCTGATAATAAATACCCGCTCCATAGCCAGATATCTTTACCTGCACATTCTTGACGTACTCGCTTCACCAATTTCAAAACGGCTGCTACATTTTGAGGATGTAATGGATCACCACCAGATAAAGACAAGCCACGACGTTTAATTCGCGTATCGTTAAGATCGTTAATGAGCTTATCTTCCATCTCTTGCGTAAACGGATGACCCGCATCTAAACGCCATGTGCTTTGGTTATAACAGCCTTTACACTGATGAACACAACCAGCAACAAATAAGCTTACACGCGTGCCTGGGCCATTAACGATATCTACAGGGTAGTAATTATGGTAATTCATATCTAATAACTTATATCAAAAAAACGGAGCACCTATAGTGCTCCATTATATTAAATGATATTGATAGTTGAATTTATCAAGATCATAGGACCAATAATATTCATATCAATATTAAAAGAATTTTCAACATTGAAAGAATTTGATGAAAGCATTGGAACAAAAACAGAAAGAACTAGAATTAACTTTTTAAACTTATTCATAACTGTATTCCCCCAATAATTACATATGCTTAACGCGACGCTTAACTTCTTCTTGTTTACCGAAGTTAAACGGACGTGCATCTGGGCTGCCTAAATAACCACATACACGGCGAGTCACAGAAACACGAGAAGGCTCATGGTTACCACATTTAGGACACGTAAAGCCTTTACTAGTACAGTCGAACTCACCAGTAAAGCCACAGTCATAACACTCATCAATCGGTGTGTTAGTCCCGTAATAAGGAACGCGGGTGTAACTGTAATCCCACACGTTTTCTAATGCTTCAAGGTTATGCTGAATATTTGGGTATTCACCGTAACAAATAAAGCCACCATTCGCGATATCAGGGTATGCCATCTCAAAGTCAATTTTATCGTATGGATTAACTTTTTTCTCAACATCCAAATGGAAGCTATTGGTATAGAAACCACGATCTGTTACACCAGCAACAACGCCAAATTCTTTAGTATCAATAGCACAGAAACGGCTACATAAATTTTCACTTGGTGTGCTGTAAAGACTAAAGCCATAACCTGACTCTTCTTTCCATGCATCTGTCGCATCACGTAAACGTTGAACAATAGCAACCGCTTTTTCACGTAAGATTTCACTGTCATAAACGTGAGTCTCATTGCCATATAACGCATTTACTGTTTCATGAATACCAATGTATCCTAATGAAATCGATGCACGACCATTTTTGAAGATTTCAGATACATCATCATCTTCTTTTAAGCGTACGCCACACGCGCCTTCCATATAAAGGATAGGAGCCACACGTGCTTTCACACCATTTAAACGTGTAATACGTGTATCTAACGCACGGCGAGATAATGCTAAACGCTCATCTAAAATCTCAAAGAAACGGGCTTCATCACCTTTCGCTTCTAACGCAATACGTGGCAAGTTGATACTTACTACACCAAGGTTATTTCGACCTTCATGAATAATTTTACCATTTTCTTCATAAGGAGCAAGGAAGCTACGACAACCCATTGGTGTTTTAAACGAACCCGTTACTTCAACTAACTTGTCATAGTTTAGAATATCAGGGTACATACGTTTAGATGCACATTCTAACGCAAGCTGCTTAATGTCGTAGTTAGCATCATCTTGTTTAAGGTTCAAGCCATCTTTAATCGCAAAAACAAGCTTAGGGAATACCGCTGTTTTATGATTTTTGCCTAAACCTGCAATACGGTTTTTAAGAATAGATTGTTGAATTAAACGCGATTCCCACGATGTACCTAAACCAAAGCCGAATGTTACAAAAGGAGTTTGGCCGTTTGCAGTGTGTAATGTGTTTACTTCATATTCTAATGATTGGAATGCGTCATAACATTCTTTTTCAATACGCGCTTGTGCAAAAGCAATAGGATCAGCAATACCCCATTCTGTTGCAACTTCTAAATGCTTAGAATAACTGACCGTAACATAAGGTGCTAACACTTCATCTATACGGTTAATCGTTGTACCACCATAAATATGGCTCGCAACTTGAGCAATAATTTGAGCCGTTACCGCGGTTGCCGTAGAAATTGATCTAGGCGTATCAATTTCAGCATTACCCATCTTAAAGCCATGCGTTAACATGCCATCAAGATCAATTAGCATACAGTTAAACATTGGGAAAAACGGTGAGTAATCTAAATCATGGTAGTGAATTTCACCATTTTCATGTGCTTTAACAATGTCACGAGGTAACAAATGTTGTGTTGCATAATGCTTAGCGACAATACCCGCAAGTAAATCACGTTGGGTTGGAATCACTTTACTGTCTTTATTTGCATTTTCATTTAACAATGAAGCATTGCTTTGCTCAATTAGGCCACGGATTTCATTATTTAGACGGCTTTTCTTTTCGCGAGAGATGTCTCGATCATGGCGATATTCGATATAAGCACGGGCAACAACCTTGTGTGGACCTGCCATAAGCTGTGTTTCTACCGCTTCTTGAATAGCGTGAATATCAACATTATCAGTACCGACAAATTGTGCTAATACGGCTTCAGCAACAGATACTGCGTAAGCCGCATCCATAGTCTGAGATTCAGAATCGCTGATAGAATTTGCTGCCCCAATAATGGCATCTTTAATGCGTAAAACATCAAAAGATACACGGCAACCGTCACGCTTAATTACTACAGGCTTCACACCAGGCTCCTAATCTAAGAAAAAATTACAGTGTCACATAACCACAAAATATAGTGTTCTATTTGTGTTCAGCAACAAGATGTGGGGTATTAAGCGCGATCTGGCGCAAAGAAACATTGATCGAGATCAATTTTTATAACGAGCAGTTTGTCTTGTGAACGATGATTATGAGCCGCCCCAAAATTTTGAATGTAAGCTTATTTGTAAAGTTCATTGTCAATAAATTTATTATCACATTCGACAAAAATTTAAAAAAAAACACTTGCCTTTCACGCAATACTTGAGACTATTCGATCCACAATAATTATGGATGTAACACAATGGATTTTTCATCATTCGATACACGCCTTGAGAACACAGTATATAAAAATCTACGCATTGGTTTCATTTGGGCATCTAAAATTTCTTTAATCACACTACTGCTAATAACCATTGTTATTTGGGTTGATTTTATACATACAAAAAATAGTAATTTATTACTAACCACAATAAATTTCGCCATTCAAGGGCTACTTTTCGCATCAAGCTGGCTGTTTTTTGTACACAACAAAACACTGCAACATTATAAAATTATTGCTGCTATTTATGCTTTACTCTTCGGAATAACATGGGGGGGGACTATTATTAACCTCAACAATTTAGGTCATGCTTATGTTATTGTCGAAATTATAGGCAACCTCTTATTTCTAGTTATACTACTTAGTTTTTATACGTATCGAATAGCCGTCTACCTTGCCATACTGCCAATCCTTATTTTTACTACTTGGTACAGCATTGAAGATCCTCGATTCAACTTACTCTTTTCATTTACAAAACTTGCGATTACCCTCATTATTATTGAATCAGGCCGACAACTACTCTTTAAATGGTTTACGACACGAATTACTCAAGAACATGATAATAAGCGCTTACTTAGTGAATTGGCGCAATTATCTTTTACCGATCAATTAACACAAATTAATAATCGTCGTTTTTTTGATTTTGCTATTGATAAACAAATTATTAATGCTAAGCATCACAATACCCCTCTCTCAATTATTTTAATTGATATTGATTATTTTAAACTTTTTAATGATACAAACGGGCATGTTAAAGGCGATATCTGTTTGAAATCTGTTGCGGTAACAATTAAGAATAGCTTATTAAGAAGTAACGACACAGTGTCTCGTTATGGTGGTGAGGAGTTTGTTGTATTATTGCCCAATACTGATATTCATGGAGCATGTCGTGTCGCTAAACGTATTCAACAAAATTTAGCAATACTTGCCATTAATCATTCAGCTTCTGATATTAGTCATTCTGTTACAGTCAGCCAAGGTATCGCTACATGGCAAACTAATCAACGACCAAATCAATTAATTAATAATGCAGATAGCCACCTCTATAACGCTAAAGAATTAGGCCGAAATCAATACTGTAGCGCATAAAAATGAAAAACGTAATGACACAATTACACTCAACTATAACGATGACAACATGATCACATTAATAAATTATAAATAGTCCATTTTTCAGTGAATATAAGGCACAGTCAGTATTAAGCTAATACTAATAACAAGACTAACTATGCCCTCTTTTTTTACTTGGATTCTACTATTCGTATCATTAACTGTGAGGAATAGCTACGCACAGCCTTTTACTTTGATGAGTTGGAATATGCAATGGTTATCAACAAAGCCCGCATCGCCAATTGCACGATCTACAGCTGATTATCATATTTTACAGCAACTATTTACGACTTATTCACCTGATATTCTTGCTTTCCAGGAAGTTGATAGTGCAGAGGCTTTATATCGTGTCATTAATAAACAGCAATATAAAATCTATCTTTCAGATCGTATTCATAATACTCAAGATAGCTTCACAAAAAACAATCAATATACTGGATTTGCCATTAGACGAAATATTATTGTCGATGATATTGCTGATTTATCACAATTGAGCTCACCAGCCATAGCTACGGGTATAACAATGCCATTTAGAAATAAATTGCGTTATGGAAGTGTTATTAAAGTCACAATGAATAAACAACCTATTCTATTACTCAATTTACATCTTAAATCAGGTTGTTTTACGGCTAAACAGCTATCAAAACATAAAAGTAAAGCCTGTAAAACATTAGCCCAACAACTAACCTTAGTTAAACAGTGGATTAATACTCAGCACCAAAAATCACGATCTTTTATTATTGTAGGTGATTTTAATCACCGGATTATTGATAAACAATCTTTCGTCAACAAAATCACAGATAATCCAACGATGATAAATCAATTATCATCGTCTATTAATGCTAATTGCACAGTTAAACTAACAACTACAATTCCCCGCTATCGCACCTATAAAAAACTAATTGATCACCTTTTTGCTACAACAAATATCAATGCTCTCAGCCAACATCAAATTAAATATGATAAACAACAACTTTCACAATTTACACTCAGCGATCACTGCCCGTTATTGTTTACACTGTCGATTGATCTGACAAAAAACATTTAATTACTCAGCAACATAACCACCATTATAATAACGTACATCAGGGATAATATTATGTTTATTAAGGAGACGATACATAGTTGCACGTGACACACCAAGATCTTTCGCAGCCGACGCAACTTGCCCTTTATGTGTTTCAAGCATTGTCACTAAAACACCTTTTTCAGCTTCATCTTTTATCGTTCGTAAACTTTGTTTATTACTACTTTTTTGGGGTAAATCAAAATGATCAAGACTAACTTCATTACAGTCATTTAATAGTGAAACTCGTTTTACTTGATTAATAAGTTCACGAACATTACCTGGCCAGTTATATCGCAGTAATAATTGCTTTGCATCTTCACTATAATGCATCACTCGCGAGCTATACTCTTTAGAAAATTGTTGTAAATAATATTCTGCTAATAAAATTATATCTGCTCCACGTTCTCTTAACGTAGGCACTGCAACATGAAATACATTTAATCGATAATAAAGCTCTTTATTAAATGTTTCTTTTTTTACCGCTTGCTCTAAATCGACACTTGATGATGCAATAACACGCACATCAAAATATTCTTGATCATTTAATTTTTCATTTTCTGGTTGTTGTAAATAATTAAGTAGCTTTAACTGTAATGGCTTAGATAGCTCTTCTACACTATTTAATAATACGGTGCCATTTTTGATAATATTATTATCATTTGTATCTTGAGAGGGATCTAAAAAACTTGCACGCTGATCGTCTTCAGCTAATGAAGAGCAATTAATAATAGTCATATCATCACTTCGACGTTTACTAAGATTATGAATTGTCTTAGCAATAAGTTCTTTTCCAACACCGTGTTCGCCACTCACTAAAACGTTAACATCCGTCATCGAAACGCGTTTCACCATATCTCTCAAATGCTTTATCGATTTAGATTCCCCATATAATCCAATTTCACATTGATGATTGGCATCAACTGAAGATGTCGATTCAATTTCCAACATTCCTAATTGATGACCAGCGGTATCTAATAATTGATTTGATGGTATCGGCGTAGAAAAGAAATCAACACAAAAATTATTTATAAATTGACAAATAGAATCAATTTTCAATTGTTCTTTTTTAATAATAGCGATCCATTTAACATGCTTGGTTTTATTTGCTCGTTGGGAAATACTATTTAAACTAAAATCATTATTACTTAAATCAACAATGCAGACACATGGGCTATATTCTTCTAGAATTGCATCCACCGTTCGTAAATCATAGCAACAATGTGTTTTCCAACCGGCTTGTTCTAATAGTGCAATCCAAGGTTCATAAGTACACCCAATGGCAACAAGACGTCCATTACTCTTCTTTTTATCATTTATAGCTACCATTAGAGTCACCTTTTAAGAAAATAGCCATGTTCGATTTATATTAAAAAATATAGGTAACATCTGCCTATTTTGCATTGTATAAATATTAAGAATTACCATAAAAATATACTATTTTAAAATAATTAATAATATAACTTCTCATATATTTGTTATATTTCATTATATTAAAAAAATATAGAGCAAAAAAAATCATATTATTTATTTGTCTTTTTTAAAAATAAATAAATAAATTTTTATCGTTTACTCTTTTTTTGTACACTTAAGCATTCATTAAAATACAATTATTTAGACATTTTTTTTATAAACTAAAATCATCTCAGCACAGAAAAAATCATGGATAACACAAGACGTTACCTTACTTTTGTTTTATCCTTGCCTAAAATAACAATACGTAAAAAATAGGACTACAGTATGTCTACTCCATTAGATGCCACGATGATTGAAACAATTCAGAGTTTTGACGCTGAAAAGCGCTACAAACACTTAGTAAAAGAAGTGGTTGCTAACCGTGAAATATGGATTCTTATCGATGAGCATGGGTGTGTTATGCTCAATACTGACGATGAAGATTGCGTTCCTGTTTGGCCTAATAAAGAATTTGCAGAGGCATGGGCAACAGGTGAATGGGAAACATGTAAAGCTGAAGCTATTTCATTAAATAAATGGCATAGCCGTTGGACTCATGGTTTAGAAGATGACGAACTAGCACTCGTTGTATTCCCTATTCCTGAACAAGAAGGTCTGGTTATTTATCCTGACGAACTTGATTATGAATTAAAGACATTAGCGAATAAACACCGCTAATTAAGTATTTTTCTATAGGCTAGCATTCATTTTGCTAGCCTTATTTCTATATCTGACAAGGAATATTATGGATACAATGATTAAACAAATTAAACACACCCCAAATAATATTAAATTTAACGATATTATTACCATTATTAATAACTGTTATCACTATCAGCCCACCCGTTTTACTAACGGTATCGCGCATAACACGATTATTAATCTTGCGGGCACTAACGAAGGATCATGTAAAATATTTGCATTTTCGCAACTACATCAGTTATCAAAAATGGAAACGTTAGCTTGTTTTGGTACTTTTTATCGTAATGATGTATTTCAACACCCACAGAATAATGATCATCAAAATATTCGCCAATTTATAAAATCAGGCTTGATTGGTATTCACTTTGACCACTTCCCACTCACTCGTAAGAAAGAAGAATAAAAACCACCGTATGATCTTATAATTTCAGTGATTTTTACTCTATTGTCGTATAACTCTACAACGGCTTTTTACAATGACTACACACTTGTGGCGGCTTCATAAAAAAAGGCGAGCGACTCGCCTGACCACAACTATCACAAAATTTTGTTGAGCGGATAGTTAGTAACGTTACAGGAATTAATAAAATCAATATTGAAATCATCCATGCGGTAGGTGGTTGCATAAAAATAATAAAACCACCAATGACAACATTACTAAACACCGTATAAATTGGCCATAAACGACGTTTTTTAGCCACATCATTACCGCGTTGGAATAACATCACACTGCCTACAGTTAAACCTAACCAAATAACAACGAAACCAATTAATAGATTTTCCTGCATCTTTTTTCCTTAAAAACATTTCTTATAGTATTCATAATAACCTCATTACTATGCCGCATTCTACGTCTATTTAGTATGGTCATTGATAATAAAGCCTGCATACAACATAAAAACTAATCTCATGATTGTCCGCTAATATGACTATATTTATAAATAATGTAAATAAACTGTAATAAATAATTCAAAAATATGAATATCAGCACAGTATTCAAGTCCCGTTCAAGGTAAAGTTACTAACATGTAAACAGATAGCACATTACAGCCACATACGCTCTTTTTGGTTATACCCGTTTTAGTATGTCTCGATATTGTAACTGCAATATCTTTAGGAGTTGTTTAATGAACATAAAATCTGTTTTACGTACAAGTTTTGTTCTTTTTTGTATGCTCAGCCGCACCGTTGTAGCAGCACCAGCGATCGCTCCCGCTTTTAATACCCATGACCAATCACAAACTCGTCAGACACAAGCTAGCCGTAAAGCTTTTCAACGTGACTTGAGTGGCTTATACAGCATTCAATCGTGGAGGGATGATAATCTACGCCAACCCTTTAATAATTTTGATGCACTGTATTTGGCATCAACTACCGCCCAAATCGAGTTACAAACATTACTACAAAGTGTTAGCTTGGCATCCGCCACAAATATTGTTATTCCAAAGATTAAATCAGCACAGCGTTCACAACAAAAAATCGCAACCGAATTGCAAGGCGAAACAGATAAGATCACCGATATAGCTCGAGGCTCAATTATTGCTAACGATATTCCAACGCTAGTTCAAGCTTATGAATTACTAGCAAAAGAAGCGACTATCGTTAGCGTAAAAAATCGCTTTAAAAATCCAACCCCATCAGGCTATCGTGATTTAAACGTATTAGTACGTTTACCTCATAGCCAAATTATTACTGAAGTTCAACTTCATTTAAATGAAATATCAACCATTAAAAATGGTCCAGAACATGATCTTTACGAAAAAATTCAACACATTGAACGTTTAGCGCAGCAACAACAACGTTCATTATCAGAATTTGAAGCAGCACAAATTAAGCAACTACGCCAACAATCACACCAGTTATACCAAACAGCATGGTTAGGTTACCTACAACCACAAGCGGCATAGCAATAAACGCCAATAAATAATAAAGCCCGTGACGATATTAATCAGTCGCGGGCTTGTTTTTATATTTAATCACAACTCACAACCATGCTATCTTCGACTCAAAAAAAAGCGAATCGTACAAAACGACTCGCTTTTAGTATAAATAACAACAGTAATAATATGATTATTAACGAATAAACTTATTATAAACAAACAATAAGATGAATGCGCCTAATGTAGCAGTAATAATGCTGCCTAGGTTTACACCGTCTGCATGACCTAGACCAATAAACTTACCGACAAAACCACCTACAAAAGCACCACCAATACCCAGTCCCATTGTTACAACCCAACCGCCGCCATCTTCACCAGGCATTAACCATTTAGCTAATGCACCAGCAATTAAACCCAAAATAATCCAAGATAAAATACCCATGTTTTTTCCCCAATTGACTAATTTTTCACTATTAAAAGAGATAATATGATTATGGTATAAGTAGACATATATCACACTATTAAGTTCAATAAAAATTATCTATCCATAGATATAACTCATAGGTCGTAGTAATTAATCGTGATTCTCTAGCTTGTACATCCTAACTTCAAGTAAACTACAATCTGCTCAGCAAGAGTGAATAAAATATAATCTCCACCCAATAAAAGAGAGTTATGTTTAATGAAGTACCAATGGATTTTATTTGATGCAGATGAAACCTTATTTCACTTTGATGCCTTTCGCGGCCTTCAACTGATGTTTTCTCGGCATAATGTTACCTTCACCAATACTGATTTCGAACAATATGAAGCCATTAATAGACCATTATGGGTTGATTATCAAAATGGGGAAATTTCAGCAACGGAATTACAGAATATTCGTTTTGAATCATGGGCAGTAACCCTTTCATTATCGACAGAACAACTAAATCATGATTTCTTAATGGTAATGGCTGATATTTGTACCCCATTAACAGGTGCAAAATCACTCCTTGATGCATTAAAGCCACAAACAAAACTAGGTATTATTACCAATGGCTTTACTGCACTTCAGGAAATGCGATTACAGCGTACCGGATTTAAAGATTTTTTTGATGTGCTTATCATTTCAGAACAAATAGGTGTCGCAAAACCTGATACTCGTATTTTTGATTATGCTTGCCAAAAAATGAACATAACTCAACGTCAGAATATTCTTATGGTTGGTGATAATCCTCAGTCTGATATTTTAGGTGGTATTAATGCAGGAATGGACACGTGTTGGCTTAATGTCGAACAAAAACCACAACCAGAAGGTATTAATCCTACTTATACCGTCTCTTCATTAGCTGAATTACAAGCATTATTACTTAGTGAGTAATATTCACCTCTTTTATAAACGACTGGATGCTGTTATATAATGACTATAATTCAGTTGTTTATATAGTATTCAGTTAATCAGTATTAAAAAAATAGTGTTTATTTCCTCATCATGCTTTACAAGCACCTCAATTCCGATTAAGTTTAAGCCTCATTTTTATGTAGAGCGTATAAGTTATGTCTCAAAACATTAACAACAATCAGGATGCTACAACTACAGCAACCTTATCGATTGCTTGTACGCTAAACTCTGTCGTCGTCGTCATTCTCTGACGCTGACGGTTAACTTATTCGTCAGTAACGCTGGCGGATATGAATTTCACTTCTAAATTATCTCTTCCAGCATACTGACTCAGATTGTTTTATTTGAATTAAGGTATGTCATTTGAAAAGAAAAGAACTTGCAGCCATTGGTTTTATGACCTTTGCATTATTTCTTGGTGCTGGTAACTTAATATTCCCCCCTCTAATGGCACAACAAGCAGGTGAAAACTGGCTTATCGCTATTGCTGGATTTTTACTCACAGCCGTTGGTTTGCCAGCATTAACGTTAGTTGTTCTGGGCCGTTTATCTTCTGCTGATAAATTAACAGCCGCATTACCAAAATGGATGGATCGCTCTTTTTGGTTCTTAGTACTCACCACACTTGGCCCTGCTTTTGTTTTACCTCGTGCTGTTACGGTTGCCTATGAGATGGGGATCAAACCTTTTTATTCAGGTAACGGATTAATGATCTTCTCCGCTGTTTTCTGTGCTCTTACATTAGTACTGGCTTTAAAACCGGGTAAGCTTGTTGATTATATTGGTAAAGTAATGACACCGGCATTGATTGCAATGTTAGCATTACTGGCTATCTCAGCTGTTATTAATCCATTAGGTACACCAACAGCAGCCATTGAAACCTACCGTCAAGCTCCGACTGTTAATGGTCTAATTCAAGGCTACATGACATTAGATGCTATTGCAGCTGTCGCTTTTGGTTGGGTTATTATTCAAACTATTCGTAATACCGGTGTGAAATGCAATAAAGCCATTTCTTACTACACTCTTCGTATCGCACTGATTTACGCATTTCTTATGTCACTTTGTTACCTTGCTATGGGATATTTAGGCGCTACATCTTCTGATATTGCACCACAAGCAACCAATGGTGGTGAAATTTTGACTCGTTATGCTGCAGGTGAGTTTGGAACATTAGGCCAACTATTATTAGCAACAATTACCTTAATGGCTTGTTTAACCACCACTGTAGGTCTAACCAATGCTAATGGTGAATATTATAAAAACACCTACGGCGTAAAATTTAAAATCAGTGCTACTGTCATTATGGTATTGACTGCAATTATTTCTAACGTTGGCTTGGAAACGATTATTCAAGTAAGCCTACCTGCTATTTTAATTTTATGTCCTATTTCAATATCATTAATTATTTCAACCTTTTTCATCCGTACTCACTCAACAGCAGAACAACGCCATATCTCTATCAGTCAGACTACGGTAGTGATTGTAGCTACATTATTTGGCAGTATTGATGCGCTAAATATTCTCGGGAAGCTACCAACAACAGTGATTCCTTTTGCTGAGCACTGGTTACCATTATTTAGTTCTCACGCATCTTGGTTAGTCCCTGTCGCCATCACTATTTTTATCAGTAAATTGTGTTCTCGTGAATATAAAAATCACGATAGCGTTGTAATAAGTTAATTTAAAATGACAAGGCTAGATAATTTCTAGCCTTGTCATTATTCTTTTATTACCCAACAATAAATAACTAACAACACAATCAATTGGTATTACCATCACCGCTAACAATAAACAGCCGAATAACGCTAACCAATTAATATTAAACGATTTAATCATATTATTTTCACAGCCATTAAAAATAAGTTGAAGAAAGTTATTTACAACACTAACTTTTCTTTATATTTTTAACCTGTAATTCACGTATTCATTTATAGAAGTTGTTAAATTATGCATTCAACACAGTTTGAACATAGAGCACAAAAACATTTAGCATCGACGATAGCGACTAACGCTTGGGTTGATGTGACTTCTATGACGACAAAAAAAACATCTCGAATTATTTCCGCTTTTATCCTAGTGATTATTCGCTAGGCTGGCGGACAAGCTTCCGTCAGCCATGCTGATGGAAGATAGTTTCAACTCTTCATATCTTCCTTTCAGCAATCCTGCGGAACCATTATTAAACGAAGAAACAGCAAAATAACACTTACACCGTTAAGTTATTAATTACTGTTCAATATTCACCACAATGCAGGTATAACATTTGAAAACACAAGACTTACTCGCTATTGGTCTAATGACCTTCGCCCTATTTCTAGGTGCTGGTAATCTGATCTTTCCCCCAGCAATGGGCTTAGATGCAGGTACATCATTAACTTCGGCTATGAGTGGCTTTTTAGTCACGGCTGTTGGCCTGCCTGCTTTCACTATTATTGTCCTTGGACGTATTGGCAGTACCAATAACCTCACAAAAGCACTGCCAAAATGGTTAGCCACAACTTTCTGGGTACTATTGTTCACTGCAATTGGCCCTGCGTTTGGTATGCCTCGAGCAGTTACCGTTGCTTATGAAATGGGATTAAAACCTTTTTTCAAAGCCGATCATCTGGTTGCTTTTTCTATTATCTTCTCAGCTTTAACGCTACTTTTAGCCTTTAAACCAGGCAACTTAGTCAGTTTCATCGGTAAAGTAATGACGCCTGCACTGATTTTACTTTTAGCAGGTTTAGGACTAGCCGCATTCTTTTCACCGCTTGGCTTACCAGCAGCCCCTTATGGTGACTATCAGCATAGCGCCGTGACCAGTGGTTTAATTCAAGGCTATATGACTATGGATGCTATCGCAGCCGTCGGTTTTGGTTGGGTTATTATTCAAGCGATTAAAGCTAAAGGTGTAATTTCACAAAAAGGCATTGCTAGTGTTTCATTTAAAGTCGCAATGATCTATTTTGTACTAATGGGCGGTTGTTATATTGCAATGGGATATGTTGGCGCAACATCAACCTCTATTGCAACCCATGGTATGAATGGCAGTGTGATCTTAACCCGTTATGTTGCGGGTGAATTTGGTGCTTATGGCCAATGGTTATTAGCCGCGATTATTATCATGGCATGTTTAACGACCACGGTAGGTTTAACCAATGCTTGTGCTGAATATTATCAGCAAACTTTCAAAGCTTCGTTTGGATTTACAGCAACAATTATTGTGGTATTAACCGGTATTATTGCTAATTTCGGCCTTAATGATATTTTAAAAATTAGTCTACCTGCGATCTTGGTCTTATGCCCAGTCGCAATTGCATTAGTCTTTGCCTCATTAACAGCTTCGGCTACTCATGTTTCGACCTTGACTCATACATCAGTATTAGTAACCGCAATGGTATTTGGTACTATTGATGCCGTTAGTATTCTAGGTAAAATGCCGACAGATCTTAATCAGTTCTTTAATGATGCATTACCGCTATATCAAGCGCATGCAAGTTGGTTATTGCCTACATTATTGATCTTATTTATGACAACAATAATGGGTCGTTTACCTATTGTTGCACGTAAATTCAACGTTGTTGATTACCGCCTTGATTCAGTAACAAACAATTAGTTCAACAAAGCATAGTAATAATTGGGGTTATTCCTACGAACGTTGAAGTGACTATTAATAAGACATAAAAAAAGCCTCTTACTGCTTCAATAAATGAAGAGCAGTAAGAGGCTTTTTATTACGCAAAGATCACATGATCTTATTCAGGTAAACGCTCACCTGTCATGAATGCGTGTAAAATTTCAGGGGTTAATTCACCCGCAGCTTCTAAACGCTTAAGCTCTGCCACAATTTTCTTTTGATCATCAATAGATGGAATCGGTAATTCTGGCTCTTTTTCATAATCATCAGGTAACGATATATTAAGATCGTGCATGGTAAACCCTTGGTTATCTAAAACAAATTAAAACTGCGGCGATTATACACTGAAAATCAACCCGAGGTCAGCTTTACCACATTGTCACGATTTGAATCACAACGATGCTTGATGCTGAGCAATTAATCGATCCATCATTTCCTGTGCACGAAGTTGAGCATGTTCAAATGTCTCTTCTTGGCTCATCGGCTCGACAACTTCATAATAACATTTCAATTTAGGTTCAGTACCTGAAGGACGCACCACAACACGTGCACCATCTTCTAAATGATAGATCAATACATCACTGATCGGTAAGTCAATCGCTTCCACAGAACCATCAGCAAACGTACGTAATGATGTTTTAAAATCTTCAGTACTACAAATAGCTAATCCTGCAATAGCGCGTGGTGGCATTGCACGTAATGAATCACCAATAGGAGCCGCGGTTGGATCAAGAGCAATACTGCGTTGAGCATTAATATATAAACCATATTCACGATAAATAGCTTCTAGCTGATCCCAAACTGTTTGCCCTTTCGCAGTAAGTTCTGCGGTTAATTGTGCAAAAGCCACTAATGCAGAGAGACCGTCTTTGTCCCATACCGTCGAACCAATGGTGTAACCTAAGGCTTCTTCGTAAGCAAATAGGAATTGATGATCATCAGTTTGGCGCTCCATGGCAACATTGGTTAACCATTTAAAACCTGTTAGCGTTTGATAATATTGTGCTCCAAGCGCTGTTGCAATTTTACCTAACAAGGTGGATGAAACAATCGTATTACCGACTAAACTAGCAGATGCTTGCGCATGATTAAGTAGATAATAACCAAATAATGTGCCGACTTGATCACCGGTTAACATTTGAAACTCACCGTCAGCACAACGTGCAGCAACAGCAAAACGATCAGCATCGGGATCATTTGCGCACGCTAAAATAGCCCCATGTTGTTTCGCTTCTGCGATCACAAGATCCATCGCACCCGGCTCTTCAGGATTAGGGAACTTAACGGTCGGAAAAGCACCATCAGGCTCTCGTTGCGCAGCAACACTATAAACATGAGTAAAACCTGCATCAGCAAGTAATGTTTCAGCCATCTCAGCACCCACACCATGCATCGCAGTATAAGCAAGGCTAATCGCTTGTGGATTATGATGATTATTTAATAATGGTGTCGAATTGATCGCTTGTCGGTAATCTTGATAATACGCATCATCTAACCAAACCAATAAACCGTTCGTTTCAGCTTCAGCTAAATCCATAAGATGTAATTCAGATTGGGTCGCTTTATCAATTTCAGCCGCAATACCAGCATCATGAGGCGGAATAATCTGCGCACCATTATTCCAATACACTTTAAAGCCATTATAGGCTGGCGGATTATGGCTAGCGGTAACAACAACAGCGGCAGCAGTATGTAAATGTTTAACGCCAAAAGCCACAATCGGGGTTGCAGCAACTTTGGTAGTGAGGTAAACCTTAATACCTTGAGCCGTTAACGCTGCCGCTGTGTCATGAGCAAACTGACGTGAATCTGGACGGCCATCATAACCAATGACGACGCCGTTATGAGCAGCGTTGCTATCTGTTCGAAGAAGATATTGACCAAGCCCTGTCGCTGTTTCTTGAATCACAAGTCGATTCATACGGTTCGGTCCAGCACCAACGATGCCACGTAAACCCGCGGTACCAAATGCTAATCGTCCATTAAAGCGATCGGCTAATTCTACAATCGCATTATCAGCAATTAGCTGTTGTAATTCTTGGCATGATTTAGGATCAGGGTCACGTTGCAACCAACGTGTTATTTCATTATTCATTATTATCATCCTGGTATGTTTATCATCATCACAACCCAATAGTAATGGCTGAACTATTCTGATATCGACAGACACTACTATCGTCCGTTTATTTATCATTACCATTACCGCAGTAATGCAAATGATAAATACTCTCATTAAAATATTCCCTATTGGATTAAATTACAACTCTCTTAACGTCGAATTTAATAAGCAAACGATCACTTTTATCCGTATGTATTACTATTTTTATACCTATCTTTAAAACAGTAATACCAAAAACATCCTCTCGCCAAATATTTTAGACAAAAAAAAAGCCTCAAAAGAGACTTTTCAATGTCACGTTATATTTACCACATCAAATCATCTGGAATAACAAAGTCTGCATATGGATCATCTTCATCAGCAATACTGTCATCAACCACATTATTAAGTACAATTGATTCTTGATCACGCATTGCAATTTTATCAGCAACGGTCGCGGGAATAACTTCATAACCATCAAGGTAGCGTGCAATCGCAAGACGACCATTAACAAGCTGCTTTTGCATTAACTTATCAACATAAATTTTCTTAACGGTAGTACCGTCAGTAAAGTTATAACCAATGTCGCCGTTATTACGATCTAAACGGTTCATTTCAATTAATTGTTTTACTTGTGAAATGAATGCTTTTTGCAATGCTTCTTCATCACGCTGACGGTTAAGAGCTTTATCTTTTTCAAGTTGAGAAACACGATTTTCCTCAACAGCAGCCTTTGCTTCTTTAGCTTGTGTGCGTGATTTTTTTGTTGTTTTGCCCGCTTTTTTTAGCTTTTTCTTATCAATAAGACCCGCTTTTAGCATTTGTTCTTGTAGGCTTAGCTTTGCCATTGAAACTCCATCAATTCTTCGTTGCTATAAGTGATTATGTCACTCATTGATTTATAACTGTCATTATCTCTGTTTGCTCTAAAACAGGTCAAGCGTTGTCATAATAATTCTTATCGATAATAATCAATAAACCACCATCATACACAATAGACTAGCTCTATATTACATCCGTTGAAAATCATAAACTGAGCCTAATTTTAAAATACGAGTAAGCTCATCTAATGCCGTCTGAGACTGTAATAATAATGATGGATCAGCAAAATCAGCGTCTACCAACTGATCTCTATAATGTAAATGAATCCATGCTTGTAGCTGTTTGAATAAGGAATCAGTCAATAATACTGCAGGATTAACCGCTTGTTGTTCTTGAGCCGTTAATACTACTCTCAAACGTAAGCATGCTGGCCCACCGCCATTTTTCATACTCTGACTTAGATCAAATAAATCAACTCGGTTAATACCAACTCGCATTTGCAATAATTGTTGTACATAGTGCCATACCCGTGGGTTATCTCTGCACTGGTGCGGTAAAATTAAGCTAACATCACCATTTGGCAACGTCACTAGTTGTGAATTAAATAAATAACTACTTACTGCGTCATCGACACTGACCACATCATTAGGTACTTCTATAATCGAAAAATCCATTCCCATTTTTTGTTGGAGCTGTTGGTAAACATCGGTTTGATTTAAAAAAGCATATTGATGACAAAATAACGTTTGCTGATTTCCAACCGCGATCACATCATTATGAAACACACCTTGATCAATTAATAATGGATTCTGTTGAGCCATTACAACCTGTTGCGGATCTAATTGATGTAATCGTGCAATAGCAGCACTCGCTTCATAGGTTTGTCGAGCCGGATATTGCATTGGAGCCTGTTGATGTTGATCAAAACCATAACGGCCAAAAACAAACATTTCGACACCTTGATGCCCATATTGATCACAAAAACGAGTATGGTTAGCCGCCCCCTCATCACCTAACTGTTCAGATGCTGGTAATGGCTGATGATGACAAAAACGATTATCATCATTAAACATCACCGCCAAAATACGTGCAGTTGTTTGATGCTCAATAGAACGATGGAAATGACTCACTAAATTAGCTGGCGTAAAATGTATTCGTCGATCATTAGTGTCTGCCGATGGTGACACTGTTGCAGCATTAGCAGCCCACATACTTGATGCTGAATAACAACAGCTTAATAGCTGAGGCGCGTGTTTTGATGCTTGTTGTAACACTCGGTTATCATTACCACTAAAGCCTAATCGACGTAACATTTTTATATCAGGCCGCATTTGAGGGGCAATGACGCCTTGAATCAACCCTAAATTAGCGAGGGCACGCATTTTGTCTAAACCTTGTAATGCCGCCTGTTTAGGATTTGAAATTTGGTGTTTATAGGTTAAAGAAGCAATATTACCCGTAGATAAACCACTGTAATTATGTGTAGGCCCAACTAAGCCATCAAAATTAGCTTCATATGCCATTATTCCCGCCCTCCATGACTCATCTAAAGTATGTACTATTATTATAGCTCGCAATGATTAAATTAATTTCAGTCGCCATTAAGACCCCATGGTTTATCATAATTCTAGATAATATTTAGCGACACTTTCACTATAAAGTGTTGCACTTTATAAAAATCACAAAAAAACACTATTTAATTATTGCGTAATAGCATCAACATCCTTTAAAATTAACTCATCCGATGAGTTTCATAAGTATTTGTTATAAAAAATACCCGTTGTACTACTGTGAATAATAGCTACAATGCCCTGCCCCAAACCAAAGCATGGCATTTCAAACTAAGGTTTTGCTCTATGAAAGTAAAAGTAGTCGATTTTATCAAACGTAAGCGTGACGTGTTATCACATCACCAGTTTGAATTTAAAGACTGGCTATCACCATCAATTCGTGATTATTGGATCGAATTTCTCAATAAGGCTAACAGTAGCCACTTTGCAACTTGGGTAAAAGATCATAACCTTGTATCGATATCTAATGGTGAAGTCGTCTCTGAACCGATTGGAATAGAAATACATCCAGAAGCAACTAAAGTCATGGATGAAATTACGGCATCATTGGGTGAAGAAATTCATGTTGGCGAATGGTTGGCCGTCGATCAATTACGTATCAATAATTTTGCGAATGTCACTGATGATCATCAATGGATCCATACTGATCCAGAAAAAGCAGCAGCAGAATCACCTTTTAAAACAACCATTGCACATGGCTTTTTAACGCTTTCACTCCTATCAGTACTCACTGACAGTGTTGATCCTGCTAACCCTAAATTTCCATCAGCAAAAATGACAGTTAATTATGGTTTAAACCAAGTTCGATTCCCTTACCCAGTTAAAGCTGGTGTTAACATTCGTGCAAGAACAAAAATTCAATCTGTAACACCGATCAAACGCGGTTTAGAAATAGTCCAAGAAATTACCGTTGAAATCGAAGGCTGCCGTCGTCCTGCCTGTGTTGCTGAGTCAGTCATGCGCCTTTATTTTTAATTGACTGTTAATCGATACCCCTTATTTCAAAAAAAGCCAATACGTTGGCTTTTTTTGTTCATAGCCGTAAAATATAAGAGCATAAAGCAACATTTAATTCATTAGGTTAACTCAGTCGCTTATCGCGACCATTGGTAATGTAAACCTAACTTTTCATTAATGGTTCTTTACCTACAGAGGAAGACTGGTATGGTAGCCGAACATTTTTTGGCTGGGTATCATTATGAACAAGTGGATAAAATTTATTCCCCTCATTTTATTGATTGGCTACTTCATCACTTATGATGTCTTTAACCAAACAAGTCAATCGACACCAACAGAACAAACAACGAACAATCAGTAACTAATCTAGTTCAACATAATATTTTTATATCATATATAGATTAGAGGTAGCATGGTAATCAATCCATGCTCTTACTGATTTATTACTTACCTTTCAGCGCAAACCTTCTCTTTGTTACAGACCTTTCTATCATCATCCTTTCGCATATACTTTACCTTTTACAATATTTACTCATTCATTACATTATGTCCGCTTACCAATAACAAAAAGTAACCTTACCTTGCAATTATCGTTATTTGCATCCTAAATTTGTGATGCTATTCTTATAATATAGTCTTGAAAAAACAAAATTCTCTAGACAGCCATAATTAAAAACATGTTACCAAATCACATTTGTTCCAGTTTATAGGATGTGATTTGGTTTTTTTATTTAAAATCCTCAAATAAAATTTCCTTTACTTGCTTTACCTCTTTCGAATCACAGGGTAAATTCATTGCATCCACATTTAGTCAGGTATGCATAATGTCTTCAAAAATTAGAGTGCTTATTTCAGACTCAACTAATCCATGGTTCAACCTTGCTGTTGAAGATGCTATTTTCCGGACAATGTCCCCCCAACAAAGGGTGCTATTCTTATGGCGCAATGACAATACAGTTGTTATTGGACGAGCACAAAATCCATGGAAAGAATGTAATACATTAAAAATGGAGCAAGATGGTATTACCCTTGCACGTCGTCAAAGTGGTGGCGGTGCCGTATTTCATGATCTTGGTAATACTAATTTTACTTTTATGGCTGGCAAACCTGATTACAATAAAACGGTATCAACCGATATTGTACTTACAGCGCTAAAAAAACTGGGTATTAATGGTAAGGCAACAGGCCGTAATGACTTAGTTGTTGAAGATAAAATGGGCGAGCGTAAATTTTCAGGATCAGCATACCGTGAAACAATGGATCGTGGTTTCCATCATGGCACGTTACTGCTTAGTGCAGATTTAACACAGCTCGCGCATTACCTTAACCCCGATAAAAAGAAACTCGCCGCGAAGGGAATTACGTCTGTTCGTTCACGCGTAACAAATCTTAATCAAATCGTCGAAAATATTGATCATAAAATGGTCTGTGATGCCATTATTGAAACGTTTTGTAATTATTATAATGAGCATGTTGAAACTGAACATATTTCGCCACAAGCACTACCTGAATTAACTGGATTTAATGAAACCTTTGCAAAGTTTAGTCGTTGGGACTGGAATTTTGGTAATACACCGCAATTCACACATAGCTTAGATGAGCGTTTTACTTGGGGAGGAATAGAGCTACACCTTGATGTTAATAAAGGTGTGATAACTGAAGTGAAACTATTTACGGACAGTCTTGATCCCGCACCGTTAGAATTATTAGAACAGCGATTACTTAATCTGCCTTATAATACAGCCGCCATCACAACGGCTATCAATAATTTATCCATTGAATATCCATACCATAATGATGTATTGATGGATATTGATAAGTGGTTACAAAATAAGATTAATTAATCTTATTAGAATTACAATAAAGAACAGTTGTAATAACAAGACCGCTTTCATCATCGGTCTTGTTATTAAAAAACCTATTTTATTATTCCTTTTTGTCACCACAATCATCGCAACATGGATTTAGCATTCGCTCTTCACAATTATATGGCTCAATATGAATAATAATATCCACAACTTCATCTAATTTATCTAATAAATGTATTTTGAAATTCTCAGTAATATTATGAGCACGCTCAACACTCATTTCAGGATCAACCAGCAAATGAAAATCTAATAAAATAGTACTACCTGTACGACGGCTTCGTATTTCATGTACTTCTTTAATATCTTTATATTCAGCAGCATATGCTTGAATTTGTTTTTCAATATCAGAATCCGCTTTTGCTTCAGTCAATTCTAAAATAGCTGGCCATAAAATTTCAAACGACGCTTTTAGAATCATCGCAGTAACAATTAATGCTGCAATTTGATCTAAATAATGAAAGGTTGGAAAAAAGTAATTTGCTATCACTGCAATAGCAACGGGCAGTGAACTTAATGCATCAGAACGATGGTGCCAAGCATTAGCATACAATGCTCGACTATTAATAGTTTTGGCTTGAATGGCGGTCCAACGATACAATGCTTCTTTGACAACAACCGACACCACAGCTGCGCTAAATGCTAACATACCAGGTTCTGAGTGTGATTCGCTACTGATTGAATATAATGAATCCCAACCAATACCAATACCTACAATGGCTAAAATAAAACCAATAAAAATATTAGTTAACGTTTCAAAACGACCATGCCCATAAGGATGTTCCTTATCCGCAGGTGCTGTCCAATAACGCGATCCTATTAGAATAGCAGTATCTGTTACCAAGTCAGAAAAACTGTGGACACCATCGGCAATAAGCGCCTGACTACCCGTAAGTTTACCTATGGTAATTTTTATAAATGCTAAAGCAATATTTGCAATAGACCCAACCCAGGTAACCTTCTGAATTAACTTAACGGCCTTTTTAGACATAACGCCCCATAAAATAGAAAAAATGGCAGCGATTATAATAACGAATTTAACTCACAAAATGTGATCTTTTTTACCTGTATCGCTACTTTCCTTTGTTGTTTGCAATTGCATGATAACAATGACAATTAATCGTATGATCATTCACCATACCAACTGCTTGCATAAAAGCATAACAGGTTATATTACCAATAAATTTAAACCCATGCTGCTTTAAAAATTGACTTAAAGCCAATGATTCCGCGGTAGTAACGGGGACTTGATCCTTTGAAGGCCAATGGTTTACTTGAGGTTTATAGTTAACAAATTGCCATAATGAGGTCGCTAAATCACCATATTGGCACTGTAAGGTTTGTGCCGCTCGTGCATTAGTAAACACAGACCGCAATTTACTACGGTGCCTAACTACATCATATGTTGCTATAATTTCAGTTATTCGAATTTCAATATCTTGATCACTATAAGACGCAAGTGTATCAATATCATACCCCTCAAAGGCTTTTTTATAACTCGCTCTCTTTTTTAGAATGGTATACCAATTAAGCCCTGCTTGAGCGCCTTCTAATATTAAAAATTCGAATAAATAACCATCATCTTTATTCGGTTTACCCCATTCATTATCATGATATTGATGCTCTAAATCTGAATGAGCAGCCCAAAAACACAGTGTCTTAGAATCAATCATACTAACCTTAAATAATTATTATTGAGATTAAAAAGAGTATTTTTATAAAATGAAACAATACAATCAATAAGTATATCTAGGACTATTCCCCTTTAATATTAAAATATTTTAATACTAGTTATTCGTAAGCATCATTATTACCTAAAAATACTTATCAATATCACATTATCCAAATTAACTATCAATATGTGGTTTTAGTTTGGTTGCTTTACGTCATACTAATGATGTCTATAGCATAGATTGGTTCATTAAGGGATTAGATATGAAAAACATTGCGGAATTTATCGCACAAATAGAAAACAAAAAGTGTTCATACAATGCTTGGGTATATGCAAAGGAAGGATGCTATAAACAATTAAATAGTGGCAATGCTATAAATTGCTATTCATACCTTAGAGAAATGACTGAATACCATCTACAAATTGTAGTTGAACTCGATAATAATAAATTAGAAAATTATTTATTATTATCTGAAATAAATGTTGCCACTCATATTGCATTTAATGATCAAAAAGTAACTGCAATTGCGGCATAAAAACATATGAAAAAAATTAACAATACAAACTTAGGCTAGTTTGACCTTTATAAAAAACAGATCTCATGATCTGTTTTTTTATATTTCTATTTTTTTAGGTATATCTAATAACTAAAGGTAATTAAAACCAAAACCTACATATGCTCTTTGTTGGCTATAATAAACATTCTTTAATTATAAAACAAACCTTAATTTATAAAATAGTGACATGTATCGAAAACCTTACGGTGTTTTCGATAAATTATATAGCATGACTTCTTTTCCCGCTTCACAAGCCGAATAACCTTGTCGCCAACCCTCTGTAAACTGTATTGATCGATTCTCTAACGTTATATCTTGGTTATAGCTATACCCTGCTACTTTTGCTTTTGCCAGTGCAGATTCACATCCTTGATTATAGCCATAATGATAAAGACTATCGTGTTCAACATTATTAATATATTGATCAGGTAAAAAACGAATATCACCGTCATTGGTATGAGTACAACCAACAATGAATAATACAGTACTACACATTAAGATTATTTTTTGTTGCATGCTATCTCCTTTCACCATGCTTTGTTTCACTTACATTAGTCTAGCAATAAATCTTATTATGTCCGAAAAATAAGCTCAGATTTTGACGTTACAGCAAAAAAAAACCGTTAACATTACTGTTAACGGTTTATTATTTGTTGTTACCACTTAATAACTAACGATTAAGGATCTTTTGACTCAGGTTTTGGTAAGTAGTGTTCAGGTTTTAAGCCTAAGAATTCAGGAAGTAGAGTACCTACTGAAATCGATGACCATGTACCTGTTAATACACCAATAAACATCGCAATAGAGAAACCGTGCAATGATGAGCCACCTAATAACCATAATGAACTGATCGTCATTAATGTCGTACCCGATGTCACCATCGTACGTGAGAACGTCGCAATAATTGCTTCGTTATTAGTTGCTTCAATATCTTGCTTTGGTTTTGCAATCAGAAGTTCACGAATACGGTCGGCAATAACAATCGAGTCATTCAATGAGTAACCCAAGATAGCGAGGATCGCCGCAAGTACCGTTAAATTAAATTCCATTTGCGTCATAGCAAAGAAACCAACAGCTAAAATAACATCGTGCATTAGGGCAAGTAATGCACCTGCAGCAAGACGCCATTCAAAACGGTAACTTAGATAACCAAGAATACAAAGCATAGTAACAAGTAATGCCAAGCCACCCTGTGATGCCATTTCAGCACCTACTTGTGGTCCAACAATACTGGTATTTAATACTTGTACTTGCGCATGTAGCGGATCCAGTACCTGAATGATCGCGGGGTAAGTCTCGCCTTTTGCTGGAACAGCATAGCGTAGAATCCAACGACCAGGTTCATCTGCTGCAATAACAATAACATCTTGTTTAAAACCAGCATCCATCAGTGGTTCAATTTCACTGCTAGTGATTTGACTGTTCATCTGAATTTCACTAACAACACCGCCAGTAAAATCAAGACCCCAGTTTAAACCACGAATACAAATGAAGCTGATCGAGATAACCATTAACGCAATTGACACAAGACCTGTCATATAACGCAATTTAGTTAAGTGTGAAATAATCCAATTTTTCATTGCGTTAAACCCTTACATCTCGTCGAGAATCACGACCCCAAACCAAGTTAATAATGGCGCGGGAAGTAAATATACCAGTGAACATACTGGTTAGAAGACCTAGACCTAACGTCAATGCAAAGCCTTGAATTGGACCATTACCGATTGAGTAAAGAACCACTGCGGTAATCATAGTTGTAAAGTTGGCATCGAAAATAGTACCAAATGCGCTACTGAAACCACGATCAATTGCTTGAGCAAAACTGCGCCCATCTCGAACCATATCGCTGATACGTTCAAAAATAAGCACGTTAGTATCAACTGCCATACCTACGGTCAATACCAGACCAGCAATACCCGGCAAGGTTAATACCGCCCCTGGAATCAAGGCTATTAAACCGAAAAGCATGATCATATTAGTAATCAATGCAATGTTTGCAACCCAACCTAAGCGACGGTACCACAGTGCCATAAAGACAAGTGTTACGCCTAAACCTAATGCTAGAGCAGCGAAACCATTTTTAATGTTTTCAGCACCCAATGTTGGACCAATTGTGCGCTCTGCAACGATAGTAACTGGCGCAGTTAATGAACCTGCACGTAGTAATAACGCCAATTGTTGCGCATCAGCAAGTGAACCTGCACCCGTAATACGGAAACGGCTACCGAGCTGAGTTTGAATTGTTGCAACACTGATGATCTTATTAGTTTGTACTGTTTGACCTTTCGCGTTACGAGTATATTCGCTGAACGAAGTCGCCATTGGCTGACCCACGTTATTACGTGAGAAATCTGACATCATGCTGCCACCAGCACTGTCTAAGGTAATATTAACCTCAGGAGAACCCATCTCACCCATGCTCGCACGTGCATCGATAATATGATCACCGGTTAATACTGGCTTACGGCTAACACGTACAGGACGACCATTTTTGTCGTCAATAATCATTGTGCTACCAGTGCCTTCTTGCTTAACAGCGTAGAAAGCCAAACTTGCCGTTGCACCAATAACGTTTTTCGCTGCTGCTGGATCTTGTACACCAGGAAGCTCGATACGAATACGGTTTTCACCTTGGCGTTGTACAGATGCTTCTGTAATACCAAGTTGCTCAATACGACCACGCATAGTTTGCAAGTTCTGCTGTACGGTTAGGTTACGCAGATTGGTTTGCTCATCTTCACGCATAGACAATACTAAGTTATTGCCTTCGCCATTCTTCGCTTGCCATAGTGGGTATTGAGTACGAAGGTATGTACGAATTTTATCATTCGCTTCTTCACTTGGCAGACGCACAATAACTTGGTTGTTCTTGGTCATTTCTGAACGTGCAGCACGAATATCTTGCTTACGGAAATCACCACGAAGATCATCAGTCAGCTGCTGGGCATGCTGCTTATAAACTTCTTTCATATCGACATCAAGTAAGAACTGCACACCACCACGTAAATCAAGACCTAACTTAATAGGCTCAAAACCTAGACCTAGCAACCATTTCGGTGCGGCAGGTTCTAATGCTAACGTTAAGCGGTCTTCATTATGAATAATGCTGTTTAACGCTTCTTTCGTATTGGTTTGTTCTTTGGTTGAATTAACCACCACAATAGTACGAGTTGGCTGCTGTTCAATAGTTTTGGCTTCAATGCCATTTTCTTTTAGAACACGTTGAATCTCAAAAGGTGTTGGCATCGCGCCGCCTTTCGCACTAATTTGTACTGCTGCATTTTCGCCATACCACGTTGGAATAGCACTAAGCAACATAATCGAAACCGTCACAATTAACACAACATATTTCCATGCTGAGTAATGATTCAGAATCTGTTTATTATTCTTTTTTCTCATTATTTTAAGCCATATCTCTAGCAACAAATCATATTGTTGCGACCGATAACACATCAGTAATTATTGTTAATTTTATTCTTAATAAATAAGAATGTCCGCTGATTATCGTATTCACAACAGATAACCTTGGTATTAATAATAGCTATTGATAGATTTAATACATAAATTGATAAAACGCTTTATGTGTCGATGAAAGCAACATCACTAAGTAAAGCACACCATGCCATAAATGACACAAGCACCAGTAATGTCTTATGCCGTAACGAACGAATGCCCGTACTGTGAATAGAGTAAATTAGATTCTTTCCAACCAGAGACACGAGATGATGAAGATTTTATCGTTAAAATCCAATCATTTTGCGGGCTGATGGGTTCTGCATACCCAATGGCAAGCATAGGTATAGGGAGTAAGGGGAGTTCAAACACTACTTCGAATGTTGGCGCTATTTCATCGGCGCTATGGTAGAAACTATTCAAAGATCGCGTAGAGATATTAATCATATTACTTAAATTAATAACGTCAGCACGATGATGCTTACCACTATGGAGTGGAATCTTAATATTAGCTGGAGATGGGAAATTCCAAACTAATCTAGTGCTATAAAAAGAAACAGGTAAACCATTATTACTTACATAGCGATCTGTTGGATGTTTTTGGATTGGCGATTGATCGCTCTTATGTTGAAGAGTAAGAGACTGATCAGTACGGCTGACCATATCAGGAGCCACAGCGATAGTATTAACAACATGGGTGCTAAATACTGGCGCTTCAATAACATCAGTATAAACAGGACTGGTCGAGGTGAAATGCATAATATTTGCTTGTGGCGATGCGGAAGCAAATGAACTTGCTCCTAGACATAACACCAATAATATAATGCGTAACACGATTGACATCATTAAATGTGACTAAACCAATCTGTAAAATAAAAGTGAGTGTTATGATAATTGCCAACACAGTTTGTTACAAGCGATTAATCTCGAATAATTAATCCTATTGATAAACCTCACTCATTTGCATAAAACACATACAACTGATACCCATTTACGCAATAATATAGTTTGTTATGATGTTAGAAATTGCTCACAATTAAAATCAAGGAAGTATTAATAATGACAGCAAATGTTGCTTTTTTAGGGCTAGGAACGATGGGTTATCCCATGGCAGGCCACCTCGCCAAAGCAGGTTACCATGTAACAGTTTATAATCGAACCCAGGCAAAAGCAGATAATTGGGTTCAAGAATATAATGGCACAATTGCCCTTACTCCTTGTGATGCGGTAAAAGAAGCCGACATTATTTTCACCTGCGTGGGTAATGATGATGACGTACGTGAAATCTATAAGGGTCAACAAGGCATTTTAGTCACCGCTAAACCGGGGGCTATTTTAGTTGATCACACGACAGCATCAGCAGATGTTGCACGCGAAATTGCCGATGCCGCCCATGCCATTGGTTGTGACTTTTTAGACGCCCCCGTATCAGGCGGTGAAGCTGGCGCGATTAATGGTTGCTTAACGGTTATGGTTGGCGGTAATGAAGCGGTATTTAATAAAGCCAAACACGCTATTGCACAATATGCAAAAGCAACAACGTTAATGGGTGAAACGGGTTATGGTCAAATAACAAAAATGGCCAACCAGTTATGTATTGCGGGTGTATTACAAGGGTTATCTGAAGCCGTAACTCTCGCTAAAGCGGCTGGTCTTGATATTCACACCATGACCGAAGTGTTAAAGCATGGTGCGGCAGGATCATGGCAATTAGAAAATCGCGCCCAAACCATGGCTGTAGATTCATTTGATTTTGGCTTTACCATTGATTGGATGCGTAAAGATCTTGCGATTTGCTTTGATGCTGCCGAGAAACTTAATGTTGAACTTCCATTAGCAAAACAAGTTGATGCTGAATATGAAAAATTACAACAACGTGGGTTTAACCGCGCAGACACATCAATCTTAATCAAGCAATTTGATAAATAGTGACTTAAAACACTTAGCAACAAAGCCGTAGCAATAACCATTACTACGGCTTAATTATTTTTTATATCTAGATTATTTATCTAGTAACAATATTCATTATAGCGCGACGAAAATACCCGCTAGCGTTGCACTCATTAAGTTAGCTAACGTTGCCGCCATTACTGCTTTAAAACCCAATTTTGCCACATCACTACGACGTTCAGGTGCCATCACACCAATTGAACCAATCTGAATCGCAATCGAACCAATGTTAGCAAAACCACATAACGCAAAGGTAATAATGACTTGAGTATGTTGTGATAATGTCTCTTTGATTGATGCAAAATCCATAAAGGCAACAAATTCATTTAGAATCAGTTTTTCACCAATGAATGTACCCGCAGCCATCATTTCATTAGCAGGAACACCAATAACAAATGCTAATGGAGAAAAGATATAACCTAGAATAAGTTGCATGCTAAGAGGCGTTGTTGCAAACCAATGCGATACGGTATCTAAACCAACCACAGAAGTTAAACTTGCTAAGCCATAACCCACTTGTTCTAAGCCTGCATTCGCCATCGCAATCACACTAACAAAGGCAATTAACATCGTACCAATCGCAACCGATACTTTCATACCGTTCATTGCGCCCGCAGCCAATGCATCAATTGCATTACTGTGCTCACTAGTCGCCATTTCGATTTCAACTTGTTCTTCTGGCACTTGTTGTTCTGGCACTAAAATTTTCGCCATTAACAAACCACCAGGAGCGGCCATAAAACTAGCTGCAATCAAAAACTTAAGATCAACACCTAAACCTGCATAACCACCCAACACCGAACCTGCAACAGATGCCATGCCACATGTCATTACGACAAAAAGCTCAGAACGGGTCATTTTGGCTAAGAATGGACGCACCAATAATGGTGATTCACCTTGTGATAAAAAGATATTACCCGTTGCCACTAATGATTCAGCGCGGCTAGTACCCAATAGTTTTTGAATCCCACCACCTAATACTCTAATTACCCACTGCATAATACCGAAGTAGTACAACAATGAAATTAATGCACTAATAAAGATCACTAATGGTAATACACGGATCGCAAATACAAAGCCACTTTTTTTAATATTCGATAAGTCACCAAAAACAAAATGAATACCAACATCAGCAAAGCTTAATAAGCCAGCAATACCATGACTCATTGCGCCAAGCATTTTTTGACCGAGGGGAACATACAAGACCAATGCAGCAAAACTTGCTTGCAGTACTAAAGCGCCAATAACAGTACGCCAATTGATCGCTTTGCGGTTATCTGAAAGTAAAATTGCGAATAAAACCAGTATGATAATACCGGCCAAACTAATTAACAACTGCATTATTTCGTCCTATTGTGTTCATAAGTGGGTGTCGAATAATGTAGGTATTGATTGTATTGTGACATCGGAAAAACATTTGCTGAGGGATCAACAAAAGATGGATATTACGCCAATATGCGTAAATAACTAAAGGGGTGTTCGTCCAATGGTACAACATACAAGTCACCTAAATTAACAAGCTACAGTTAACGCCGGTCCAACTCCGTGGGTCGTTCACATATCCTAGTGACAGCTTGTAATAAGGTGGCTGAACGTAATTGTTCTGGCCGAGGCGGGAGTATATAGAGATATTGGTCACATTAAAAATTTAGTATAGTGTTTTTTTACATTTATACGTAATTCGCATAAATAATAGCCTGAATACTACTTTTTTGACTGTTACATTGAAAAAAACGCACAAAAAAGCCCAGTTACTTTTACATAACGAGGCTTTAAGAATTCAATATACCACCAGCAAATATAACCACTAGATAAAACAGACCACTAACTATTATTTTGTTAGTGCGTTATTTAGCCATTCATTAAACGCTGTTTTAGGCATTGCACCATTTAACATATCAACCATCTTACCGCCTTTAAAGACCATAATGGTTGGAATGCTACGAATACGGTATTGGCCTGCCAATGCTTGTTGTGCTTCAGTATCAATTTTAACGAAACGAGCAGCACCATCACGTTCACTAGCCACATCAGCAAAGACTGGCGCAAAACCTACACAAGGACTACACCAAGGGGCCCAAAAATCAACAACAACAGGTTTGTCACCATTAATTAAATTTGCAAAGTTATCAGCAGTACCTTCAATTGGCATGCCATCAAGTAGTTTTTCTTTACAAGTACCACATGTCGCTTCATCGTTCACACGATCAAGGGGTAAACGGTTTAATGCTTTACAATGTGGGCAGCGAGTTGTCATGGTTGTCATAATGAATTTCCGAATCTAATTCTAAACTATTATTATTAAATCTATCCCTATCATTCTAAAAACAAAAGCTGTTTTTACTGATTAAACTGATAGGAAAAACCTATGAGTCTCAATTGTGCTATCTGCATCACTATCTAAGCTTACTAATAACTAAAACGAAACGGATTAAAAATTCACCTTTTTTAATCCGTTTAATACCGCTTATTAACTCAATGGCTGTGTTGCTACGGCATTATTTACCTTCGAGCAAGCTAAACCCAATGTATCAAGTTTGGCAACAAAGGCTTGAGCTTTACTTTCGCAGTAACCGACCTCATGGTTTGCACTCCATAACACTTGGCTACCGCTTGCTTTGGTGTATTTAACATCACAAGGTACTTTGTTACCCGGTTGACTATAAACCACCTCAACAGTGCGCTCTGCGCTGCCATCTTTACACACATACATATCTTCTGCCGATGCTTGAAAAGACAAAATAGACAACATCAGCAATAACATTACTTTCATAACAACCTCAGGATAAAAGCTTTAGTATTAAGTTTAGTCGGCTTGAGAATTAACACCTCAATCCCTCACATTTTATAATGCTAACATATGTATGATGTACTGCCGATTAACAACCACTCTGCCGACGACTATTACGTAATATTCTGGATCATATTAAAAAAACGGTCATCTGCGCTCGCAATGGTAAAACCACATCGAGTATATAAATGATAAGCAGGACTGATTTTAAACACTCTTAACCTCAACTGTTTTACGCCATATTCACGTGCTAATCGAACAGACTCCATAATAGCTTAAGCGCCAATACCTTGATTTTGATACTGAGAACTAACCTGAAGATCCCGCAAATAGCACTCATCATTATCCCATGCTAAGCAAATAGCACCAATGACGTCACCATCAGACAAAATATCCCAGTTATCGAGCCCTGTTATCTGTTCTACTATTGTTGGCAACGCCCAATCAACAGCATAATACTCATAATACGTACGCATATTGTTATACGTTAACTGCGCTGATGCCGATACATCACGGGTGGGTTGATATACAATCATTTGCTCTCATCCTTAAAGATCATAATTCTATTCAAGCTAACTTAATCAATATGATCAATAGCCATCATTCCCTACAGTGAGATTACGAACAAGAGAGAGGATCTACTCACCTCGCGTTGTATAATGTAGTTTTCATTGCTGTCTTTCTGGCAAACTTGATAACAACACATAATATATAAATAACCACATGATTATTTAACCCGCTCATATGTTTCTTTCATTTCTTCTGGAGCAATACCATATTCGTAATTAGCCAAATAACCATCTTTATAGACCGTCATTCCATTGTCACTCCAACTAACTTTAATGGTTGCCGTTTTACCATCTTTACTTCCCATCAGTTTGAGCATTTCAGTATCAATCAAGATGGCTTTTATCGTTTTAATACGTTTAAAAGATTGAAATTCACTCGATACAGGTAACTCACCATAAGTCTTAACCCAAGTAGACTTGGGAACTAACCATTGATTATAAATATTATCAGCAATCGGAGTTATTTTACTCGCAATCACAATATCATTTGTCACACGATTAGAGGTTTCAACAATAAAACCACCTTTGGTATCAGAAACATAAGTCGGAAATTCTGAACCAATTTCAGTATCTGTTGGTAAACGCCCTAAGGTTTTATCTTTCTTTACGAAAATTTGAGCATGTTCAAATTTAGCCATGATCTCAGGGATTTTCTGAAATTCAACGGGAGCAGCAAACACATTGCAAGTTAAAGTAAACATAGAAGCAGCAAATATAGTTTTTATAATTTTCATTATCTTATTCTTTAATATAAATAAAATATCACAGTCAAAATACTCTGTGAATAATGCAACATAACGGACAACAGCCAACACATTACCTATCTCATCTTACAAGGTAAACGCCCAGTGACTATTGATAGTTATAATTGTGCATTTCCTCGCATTACTCACTATTTGAATAAATCATTTAAGACGTTAACTACCAAAAATTAGAATATCACCTGATACTGTAACGCTAATAGAAATCAGCCACTTAACAGCGAAAGAGAACTACTGGACAGCCAAATATTTTTGTTCTTAAATAACGCCCTTAAAAAATAAACCATTCCACCAGCAATAAACCCTCAAAGCTAAAATTTACAGCCCATTATTGATAATTATTTGTTAAATCAACCTTATTTCCATATTTCAGGATCAACAACGCCTACAATCCTGACAGTTATTGCAGTATTTTTATCTGATTATAAGAAGCTATGTCTATTTAGGGTGTAACTGGTGACTCGCCAACTTTCCTTTGCACCAATGCCCACCAGCATGTTGTTTGAATGCACACATTTGAGACCATCTACCACTTACGTTAGCGTAATGTTCCATAAATTGTTCACTGTGCTCAAGCCAAGCATCTGCTGTTATTCCCATTTTCTGTAAAATCTTTGGCTGATTAGGGAGAACTACTGGACAGCCAAATGTTTTTGTTCTTAAATAACGCCCTTAAAAAATAAACCATTCCACCAGCAATAAACCCTCAAAGCTAAAATTTACAGCCCATTATTGATAATTATTTGTTAAATCAACCCTATTCCCATATTTAACGATCGACAACGCCTACAGTCCTAACGGTTATTGCAGTATGTTTATCTAATTATAAGAAACCATGTCTAACTAGGATGTAACTGATGACTCGCTAACTTTCCTTTGCACCAATGCCCACCAGCATGTTGTTTGAATGCACACATTTGAGACCATCTACCACTTACGTTAGCGTAATGTTCCATAAATTGTTCACTGTGCTCAAGCCAAGCATCTGCTGTTATTCCCATTTGCTGTAAAATCTTGGGCTGATTAGGAGCAATAAAACCTTTTTTATCATTTCGAATACATCGACCGGTCCAGTCAATCAGTTCAAGATAATCGGCAAAAGCAAAGTTTATACCTGCTTTTTTAGCTTGATGTTCAGCACCAACAAAGGGTAATAATTGGAAATGACTGTTATTTGATGAGGATGGTTTAGAGGGAGTTTTCGTTTGATTATATTCACGAATACGCTGCTGAATTGAGGTAAAATCTGATTGCTCTAATGACGGTGTAATACCAGTCCTAATCGGATTTAAATCAACATACATCATGCAAGAGAGTAACGCTTGTTCATCCAGTAGTGCTTGAGACTTAAACCGCCCTTCCCAAAACGCGCCTTTACATTGATCTTCTTTATTGGCTTTTCGTGCTATTTCTTCATTAAGACAACGCATAAACCAGCTAATACTGCCTAATCGTTGCTGCCATTCAGCCACTAATGTTGATAGCGCTTGTTGTTTATCTGTGGCTATTTGACCCTCTTTTAAAAAATCGACCGCGATAGGATGACCACTAAATAACTGTAACCAGCGTGATATCACCGCTTCAGGGGTTAGCTTTTGCTGCTGCTCGGTATCTATTTTAAGCACTAAATGATAATGGTTACTCATCACCGCATAAGCACAAACATCAATACAAAATACAGCGGCTAATTGTTTGATTTTATTTACTATCCAACCACGACGATGTTGATAGTTTTTGCCATTATACGGATTATCGCCACACAAATAGGCACGACGTACACAACGATTAATCACATGATAAAAAGGCGTGATTTGAGGCTCTATCAATTTTCGTCTTGAGATTGTCATTCGTTTCACCATAAGCAACTTGAAGATTAAGTGTAGTAGCTCATGGTTGATGTGCAAAGTTATGGCTGTCCTATCTTTTTATTGCTTTGTTTCTACTACATTCAGCCCTTGATAGTGATAGAATCTCCACATCAGAATTACCGAGAAACTCTATGTTTATCCATCACGTTAACGGCATCGACTGGCTGGTGATTACAGCTTTTGAAGAAATGAAAACTTTATTTATCGAAGAAGCTGGTGCGATCTCCTGTTGCTTCTCTACCGCCAGTGAATTGGACCTAATTGATCAAGCCAAGCGCACTTATGGATATTTGCCTACACTCAGCGGCATAATCACCGATACAGGCACATTTCAACGCCAGAATAACGAAGAAAATTTAGACCCACAGCTTGCCTGCCTAGTTGAGGGACGTGGTCGAGTGTTTATCTATCACGGTGGCTTTGTAGCTTTTGTGGATGACGAGCAAACCTTTATTACTCGAATGGACTAACAAGTTAGCCCCACAAACACCCACCTCATCTACATTTTATCGGCAAAATACGCCATGATTTCAGCGGTTGTCATTTCTTTGGTTTGATTAGTAAAACAATAATAACTAGGGCGGGCATCGCTGAAATACTGCATATTCATTGTTAGCCCTTTTAAATCAGGGAACAAACCTACAGGCATATTATATTCACCACTGGCTTTTATTTTATAGAACAAATGAGTGCCACATTCAGAACAAAAACCACGCGATGCCCAAGCTGATGATGGGTATATTTTAATATTCTCTTCACCTTCAAAGGTTACTTGAGTACCACATTGAACAGCAAAAAATGGCGCACCACCCCACGTTCGACATGACTGGCAATGACACACTGAAAACTTAGGATTAACATCTGCTGCAACAATTTTTACCGCACCGCAAAGGCAGCTTGCTTTTGAATCTGACATAGTAAAACCACCGTCAATTAATGGATAGAGAAGAATATAGATCCAGTCATCATAATCACACATTAAATACTGTATATAAATACAGCTCTATTTTGTGATGTTACTCAAAAACATATTTAGAATAACCAAGACAAAAATATAGGACAGCCATATATTTACGTTAAAAACTCAACGTGCTGTGAGTAGATTTACTATCGTCCTCGCGGGCATTCACTGTAGGGAATGACGATAATCAGTCCTGCCAATAACATTAATTCTTATCTGTTTTCTAAAGGGAAAGTTATGGGTGTCCTATGTTCTTCGGATAGGTGTCGGCTGCGCGACACCTATCCTTATCTGTTAGCCATTGGAGCCCTGAGTTACCTGCAATTTACTACCAGCCAAAATTCCAACCTCGTTCAATGGGCGATTATCTGTGAGAGGAACCCCTGGCTTTTCCCCAGTTATCATTCTTGAGTTCTTAATAACTTGTCCTGCCTGCATTAGTTGCCATGAATAGCCATATTCGAATGGCCCAACGCGAGACTCAAGTAAAAAGTAAATCTCATTCGTCAGATCACTAAAGCTAGAAAATGCATCCGCTGGAAACTCAAATATATCGGATGGCTCACCAGTAAACTCTCGGGCATCTACAGTGATAAAGGAGGATGAACGTATCTCACTTGTTATTGTTTCCGCAGCTTTAGTTAAAGTTACCTTCAGCTCTTCTGCATCAGTTGACTGTGTTAAGTCCAAATCCTGTAAAACTGATTTCACTTTGTGTTCTATCTGCTTATCCAAATTTCCCAAATTTGGACGAGAACCTTTATTGCTACCAAGTGCTTCCAAAAAATCACTACCTTTAAAGTCACTTGGAGCATATAACTTTTCATGATGTTTACTAACCAGCCACCCAAATGTTCCCAACACCATAAATGGAAATACAACTAGAAACCAAACTATAGGGTAAAGTTCATTGCCGCTATCGCCAGTAGCAACAACTAAAGCGGCAAACCCATAAATCAAAACTATAAACAACGCAATGATACCAAGTGGGTTTCTTGATAACGAGCTCGCCGCAGTAGTCATTGTTTTTAACGCCATTGAATCTCCTTTTCTATTTTGATGGCTAACAACTTATTAGATTAACAACTTGCCCGAATTTGTTCTTTGAACATGCGCCCGTATTTATCTTTTAATAATATAAAAAACGTTATAAATCAGATGCATTTTTACTTATAAATCCTGATAATAATTACAAAATAGGGCACTTACCATTTAGTTCCCGGTTTTTCTACTAATAGCTATTACTGTGCAGCGAATAAAAGACAGCCATATCTTTATTTTAAAAATTCAACGCGCTGTGAGTAGATTCCCTATCGCCCTCCCGAGCATTCACTGTAGGAATGGCAATAATCAGCCCTGACAATAACGTTAATTCTTATCTGTTTTCTAAAGGGAAAATGATGGGTGTCCTATGCTTTTTTCATCATGACATGCGTAATATTTACTTATATAAGGCTGCTCGGGCTTGTCCAACACTTCGGATATGTGTCGGCTGCACGACACATATCCTTATCAGTTAAACGCAGCTAAAAAACAATGCAGGGCTGATATTATATTTATATGAAATGGCTTGGATATGCTCTTTCGTTAGCTTACGAGAACCATTAAGGATCATTGAAACTAAACTTTTACCACCAATGACATCTTTTAAGTCATCAGCTTTAAGTTGATACTGATCCATTAATACACGTAGTGTTGCTACACCATCATCTAAGTTCTCAATACGAGCATTAAACTCTGCAAATTCATCTGCATGATCTTCCCAACGTTCGATAGAGACTTCCAAAACCTCAATTAATGGTTTGTAGATATCATATTCTTCAATAAGATCTTCCATTAACGCCAAGGCTTCAGCATATTCTTCTTCCGTTGAAATATGACCGACAAAACTAGCCATTGAAAATAATTGTAATGCTGTTGATTTAACTTGACTAAAATTTTTCATTTCGACTCCTTTGCGTATTTTGCACATAATTTGTCATATTCTGCGTGAGGAACAATATGCTTAACAAACATTCTATTATCTCGAAATTCGATAAAAGTCATTAATCGTAAATTATTCCCACCGATATCCAGAACATACCATTTATCTTTATACTTAAAGTTATCTAAGCTTGGGTAAACATTTTTCATTTCCAACGGATTTGAAAAGTTATTATTTTTTAATGATTTATATAATGCATCAATGGCCGCAGCATCATTCGGGTACTTTTTTGCCGCATCACTAAATGGTTTTCTTGATATTACGTGCATAAACACCTCTAAGTTCACTATATGTGAATATAGCACCTACGAACCAAGTTCACAACTTGTGAACTCACAGAGAATAAAGGACAGCCACATCTTTACTTGAAAAATTCAACACCCTGTGAGTAGATTCCCTATCGCCCACGCGGGCATTCACGGTAAGAAATAACGGTAGTTGTTTGGGGGTATTTAAACAAAAAAGGGACACTACGATGAGCATCCCTAGGAAGAGTTCAGAGTGCGAGCTATAACAGTTTGCTTATACCTCGCGTTAATAATGTAAGTTGCCTTACCTTGCCTCTGACATTGCTGTACGTTCACGATTTGGAACGTTGTAATGCGGTTAACGAATAACTGACACATGCACCTCGCCTCGTTGGCTAATGCGCTAATTCATCCCATTCTTAATGCAATAAACCCAACTCTCTGGCTTCGGCTAAGGTTAAGCCACTGGCTTGAATATCGCGTAGCATCTCAATGCGTCGTCGTGCAGCACCTTGCTGCTTCTTGCTATCTGCGATGTTGGTTGCCGAATCGTCTTTGTGTTCCCACTTAGATGAGACGGAAGAAATTTCTGAATAATCGATAGAGTTAATAGACACAATACCCTCCTAAAGAAACCTGTGTCGACATGCAGTACTTAGTATCAAAGGTTTTTAATTGAAAAAAGCACATAACAACAACTTTGTGAACAAGGCCATATTCGTAATAAAATAACTAAAAAAGACTAGTAATAGATCTATTTATTGCGTAACTTTGATCGTTCACGCCTTACAAAAAACGCATGCTTAATCGCAAATATTTATTTATCTATGTCGCCTTTTTGCCCCATGTGTTTATTCGCTTTTATACCTAAAAAACTCGACTAAGTTCATAACGTCACGTTAATACCATTAGAAGTAAAAATTATTAACGATATAAACAGTTAATGCACTTCGTTGTTTCACTATTAACAACAGATTAGGTATCATTTTACAGTCTAAAATGTGAAACTTTACATTACAAAAATTTACCTATAGCCCGCTATCTAAAAAGCGTACCGTAACAAGATAGCTTTAATTAAGGTCTACTATTATGAATGCAATGTCATCTGAACGTGCCCAACCAGGCGCTTTATCAAATCCAAATACGTTTGCTGAATATCTTACTTTTGTTTTTAAAACAGATATTGATGCCGAAGCCGTTAGTGATGCTTTCGCTAAAATTCAGATCATTGAAAAATCCATTGGTCAAAAAGATTCAGCCGCAGACCTTAGTTTCACACTAGGTGTTTCTCAACACGGCTGGTCTACTGCTTTCCCTACAACTCCTGCACCAGCCTTATTACAAGATTTTAAAGCGATGGTTGATGGCGAACGCCAATTCCCTAGCACCCCTGGTGATGTATTTATCATGATTAAATCTGAACGTATGGATTTAAACTATCAAGCCGCTAAATATCTTGCACAAGCATTTGCTAAAGTAGCAACATTAATTGAAGATATTCAAGGCTTTAAATACCTTGATAGTCGCGACATGATTGATTTTGTTGATGGTACTGAAAACCCTAAAAACACCGCCCGTTTAAATGCTGTATTAGTAGTTGATGATCTTGAAATTCACCAAGGTGGTAGCTACTTAACAGTTCAACGTTATATTGACCGTCAAGGTTTATGGGACAAGCAGTCAACTGAATACCAAGAACAAGTTATCGGTCGTACTAAACTAGATGATATTGAACTTGATGATGATGTGAAGCCTGTATGGGCGCACAACAATAAAAGTAAAGTGATCATTGATGACACAGAGATCAAAATGCTGCGTCAAAACCGTCCGTTTGGTAATGCGATGGAACATGGCACCATGTTCATCGGTTTAACTGCATCTCCTGTTATTATGAGCACATCATTACAACAAATGGTCTTTGCTGATAGTGATGGCCATTACGACCGTTTACTTGATTTTGTTGAAGCGAAAACAGGTACTAACTACTTTATCGTTTCACAAACATTGCTAAATACTTTTGCTGATTAATCTCATTTAATAATCAGTTATTTTTCAGCCCATTATCGTTTATCGCTAATGGGCTGATTACGTTATACACTGAATAAATACTATAATAAGTCAATCTTTGTTATCACTAACTCATTGAATCTATTAATACCCATTTTAATTTACAGAATAATGGCTTGCTTCCTAACAATTTCTGTTGTCCCCTATAGACTTATTTATTATTAGCGATTTTTTTATCACGTCGATGAAAAAACATTTTCTCTGGGGGCAAGAATGTACAACACCCTGTTTTCTCGCGTATCACTCGCCGCAGTTATTGCTGTTGTTGCGGGTTGTAGTTCAACACCACCACCATCGCCACCAAAACCAGCACCTGATTTCAGTTTTAAAACAGCAGCCAACAAATTCATCGCAGCCGATAGCACGCGTAGCAATGGTGTTGTTGTTGATAAAGGGATGTTTTATCCAAAAGAAACCTTTGCTTATAGCTACCGTTATTGCACTAATAGCGATCAACAAGCACAACAAGATATCGCACAATTTAACCAATTAGCCGCCAAAACCTGTAGTGTAAATAAAGGTTCACTGGTTAATTTAGAGACAGGCACGTGGTGTGTTCAACATGCCAATACCGATCAAGAAACGCCCCTCTTTGCTGCACGCATTTCTTCTATTGATCTATGGGCTGATATTTGTTCTGGTGGCCATTTCGTTACCATGCGTATTATTGAAAACCGTGACATTCCACACTCTGCATGGGTAGATGGCGCTGAGTTATTAGGTTATCAACCCTATTCAGTACATCGCACATTAATGACGACCAAAGCGATTGGTCAACTTGATGATGCGACACTACCACCAGCAGAAGAAGCATGGACGGAAGAAACAACCTTTATTGCGACTCATGTGGGTGAAACTGTCTGTATGTATAAAAAGTCAAAAGACGACGCTTACGGGGCCACGTACAAGGGCACTATTGAAAGCGTAAAAGAAGGTCGTGTCCGTGTGCTTGCTACACGTAAAATCAAAGGTGACGTTCGTATTGCACCTATTTCAACACCATTACCATGGCATAAAAAAGCCATCATAGAAGCTGACGCTAAATCTTGGTTTATCTGCCAATAACAACGTTAGTTTGTATACCAACAAATAAATTTAGCTCACATAAAAATAGCGGCGGTATTTTCATTAAATACCGCCGCTATTTCAACTGTAATATCTGTATGTGTTTTTAATCAATTTACACTATAAATTGATTAAAGAAGGCCAGAGTCTCACACAGTGCTTGATTTCGAATAACATCTTTTTCCATTAACATTTCATGCCGTGCATTGCCTATGATTTTCATATGACAATGTTTACTCTGACCACAAAATCGATGATGGCTATTATTATCAACAATAGTGTCACTGCCTGCCTGTAAGATGAGTACTGGGATCTTTATTTTTTCAACATCACGAATACAATGATTTGCAGCTTCAATGGCTTGCCATAACCAACGGGGACTTGGGCCACCGATACGCAATTCAGGATGAATTTGATATAAATGCTTTGCCCAAACATAACGTAATTTACTTTGGCATACTGTGTTATTTTCAAATGGCTCTTCATGATAGCGCTTTTGTCCTAACACATATGACGGCTCATGTTGATAGTGCTCCATGAGCTTTGCAATCGATGATGCAATTAATTTTAAAGGCACTGGCATATGAATACCAAACATCGGTGCATTTAAGACGACCGCATCAAATTGGCTATTATATTTTTCTAAGTAAAGCGTGCTGATTGCCCCACCCATTGAGTGAGCCAATAAAAAACGATGCTGATAACTTTTTCCTTTATCAACAATTTTAGTAATAAATGTATGTAAGTCATCAACATAATCATCAAAATTATGCACGTGACCGAGCTCAGGATCTTTTGTTAACCGACCAGAAGCACCTTGGCCTCGATGATCGTACGCATAAACGTCATAACCCTGTCGCGAAAATTCAAAGAAAATTTCTTGGTACTTCCAAAAACTTTCATTCCGACCATTCACAATGACAATACAGCGAGTATTTATAGGATTAGTGACACTGATCCATTGAATCTGCACCCCATCTTTACCACTAAATGCATTTTGCTTACGCTGTAACCACATACTGTGAACATCATTTTCCATTAACTGTTTAAACACCGACTCCTTGGTTGAAAACTCAACATTATTCTGGTTCATTTATTCGCAACTTCTTAGTAAAAACGCCTCAAATATATCTCTTTTATGCTGACATCATTTGAATGTTAACATTAAGCATATTTCATTAAATTAACATTCTCGGTATCATGCTTATAATTCGTTTTATAAGGCGTATTTTTAATCTTAATATGCCGACCAACAGTATTTAGAAAATATTTACCTGATTGATAGCCCAAATGATAATCCTGATCAAGCGCCGCCAAATCACTGCCAATCATTTTTGAACTCAACGGTTTTTGCGGATAAATTTCAAAGATCGTAACATCATCAGGCGGATTACTTAAGAACGCTTGGGTTTTACGGTAATTATCTTCATGCTCTAATAACATTTCAATCATACCTGCCGCTTTAGAATGGCCTAAAGCTCGACTGATATTGGTCATCCAACAATGATCAAATGACGTATCTATTGGTACGGTTCGTATTACAACAATATGACGATAGCCACGTTCATAAGCTTCTTGCACTGGAATAGGCGCACATAAACCACCATCAACCCAAAATTCATTTTGAGAAAATATCGGTTGTTTATTTAAAACAGGCACTGCACATGAGGCTTTTAATGCCAACGACCAGTTATCACTGTTTAAGTTAAAATATGCGGCTTGATGGTTCGTAATACCACTTGCTGAAGCAAGCACTGTACGTGAGCGCATATTTTCACGCCCTTGCTGCCAATCAAGCTCCAGACTGGTGCACGTTTGTTTCATCAACCAATCAAGATCTAACCCTTCTCGACCAAAAATAAATCGATAAACATCAAAAAAATGATGATCTGTCGTTGCTTGTGTAATTACTTTATAGGCGTGTTTATCTTGACCACAAATATATGACGCTAAATTAAGTGATCCAGCTGATGTGCCCACCATCAACGAAAATGGATTAAAATCAGCTTCTAAAAAAGCATCTAATACACCAGCCGTAAAAATACCTCGTTGACCACCCCCCTCGGTGACTAAGGCTATTTTAGATATATCAGTTGCATCAAAGGAAAATCCTTCAATATTTTGTACTGCATAAGAGATGTGTTTACCGGTCATAACATTTTTACTTTTTTGTGGGCATTTGTCATACAAATGAACAAGGAACGATGAGTATAGTCACTGTTGAGGAAAGTATAAATTACTCAAAATAATAACTGATATTCTAAATATGAGTCACTTGACTCATCATAAACACATGGATCTATATAATTATTCAATTATATGAGATAAAAATATTTTATAGATGTCTACACGTGCTTTTAATTTTACCGCTAACAAATAAAGCCCGCCTAATTTACGATGTAAAAAAATAGCATCAGCAGGCGGTGTATGCCAATAACCTTGTTTCATGCTTAATTGACTGCCTACATCACGGATTCGGCGCATCATATTTGATTGTCCAAAGTCATACTTACCTTGATATCTTAAAGGCTCACAAGCTTGTAAACACAATGCTAATAACGCTTGCTGTGCTTGAGGTTCTATCGGCTGAGAGAAAAAACCAATCTGCTTCAATGCGGCTAACATTTGCGGTTGATCATCAATCACAGCCCCTGTCATTAACTGACGATAACCTTCCGCTATCACTTCGGAATATACCCGTGTCGCACCAAAATCAAGTAGCACTAATTGTTGAGTCTCAATATCATAACGATAGTTACCAAAATTAGGATCTGTCTGTACTAATCTAAATTCAAACACTTCTCGAAACATTAAACTAAAAGCGAGCTCAATAACATGATCACGAACTGTTTGAGGTTGATCGACTAATTTATCAACATCAATACCACCAACAAATGTCATTGCGAGAATATGTTCTGTAGTCAAATCATCGGCAATATTCGGTAAGACATAACGAGTATCAGAAGCTAATAATTGACGATATTGCTTTACATATTGAGCTTCAAGTAAATAATCTGCTTCTGCATGAAGTTGCTTTTTTGCTTCATTTAATAATTCAGATATATCTATCTGTTTTGGAACTAAACCACTAATATTTAATAAAATAGCAACATTATTGACGTCACTATCAATGCTTTTATTGATCCCTGGATATTGAATTTTTAGCGCCAATAGACGTCCGTCTTGCGTTGTCGCTTTATGCACTTGCCCAATCGATGCCGCAGCGATGGGATAAAAGGAAAACTGACTAAATTGCTGTTGCCAATCACAGCCCCATTGCTGTTCAAGCGAATGGTTAAGTTGACTAATCGGCATTGGTTTGGCATTTGCTTGTAAGCGAGACAATAATTCAGTTAATTGTGGCGGCAAGAGATCACCACCATCCATTGATAATAATTGCCCGACCTTCATTGCTGCGCCGCGTAAATCCGCTAATTGATCTGCCACGCGTTTAACGTTTGTTGGGGTTAAAATTAATTCACTCATTTTAGGTCGATGCCCCGCAGCTAATTGCTTTGCCCCTTCAGCAACCATACTCGAAGCAACCTTCGTCGCTAATGATCCTAATTTAGCTAAACGGGATAAGCGACTACTGGGCACTTTCGCATATTGCTTTTTATCATTCATTTAATGACCCTTTGCTATAAATAACCCAAAAAAAAGGTCGGTAATGGTGGCTAAAAATAGCCCCCATTACCGACCTTTTCTAAGAATAGAAATTAATCGTATTCAGGTTCGTTACGCGTTTTGAAATTCACTAATAAACCCAAGATAAAGACGACCACGGTTACAATAAATATTGATTGGAACACATGGTGATACTGAGCTGCAGATGCAATCAAATCAGCCGCATTCGTTGCTTGCGTACCGGTTGATGTTAACTCTGCAATATTAGCGGCTAAGTAGTTAGCCACTGAGCCACCCATTAGCATATAAATACCCGCCACTGTACCCGTTGCACCTTGAGGGTTCATACGTGTAATCGCGGATAACGCTACAGGGTCAATAAATAGCTCGGCAATACCAATTAAGAACAAACCAATAAATAACCATAGGAATGTTGTGTGACCGCTAGCCATTGCTAATTTAGACGATAAAGCAATCAAACTAAACCCAGCAGTAAGCAGGAATAAACCCAGATTAAGTTTAGTCAAAGTCCGTACTGAAATTTGACGAGCAGCTAATACTTTCCACAACCATGCAACAGCAATACCACCCACAATAACCGCAACAGGGTTCACTGATTGGAAAAATGCTGTTGGAATATGGTAGCCAAAAATATCGGTATCAATATTACGCTCAATGAACAAACTGATAGAACTACCACCTTGCTGATCAAATGCCCAGAACACCATACCAAACAACATAAAGTAAATAATTGCATTTAATTTCTTACGATCTTCTGTACTACTCTTACGGTATAAACGGAACATCTGTAATGCAGAGAAAACCAAAACAACAGCAAGAATATAACCTGCAAGTAAATCTTGTAAGACGAAGACTAAACCCGTAGCACAAACAATGACGCCAAGAATAATCAATTGCCAATGGCTAAAACCTGCGGTCTTTTTACGTAATGCTGGTAGGTTAGCTTTTTGTACATGTGCGAAGTGTTTACGCCCAGTACTAAAGATAATCAAACCAATAAGCATACCGATACCAGCAAGTGCAAAACCGACGTTCCAGCCCCAACGACTCGCCGCGTAACCACAGAATATCGGTGCTAATGCTGAGCCAACATTACCGCCAATATAAGAAATAGAAAATCCAGATTCACGTGCCTCTTCATGGTCTTTATATAACTCACCCAATAAACAACTTGAGTTAGTTTTAAAAAAACCATAACCACAAATAATCAATGCTAATGCTGCATAAAGTACCGTATTATCATGACTTGGAATACTCAGCACAGCGTGCCCAGCAACCATTAATGAACCACCAATAATCACTGACCAATAATTACCCAAATAACGGTCAGCTAGGTAGCCACCGAGGATAGGGGTAACATAAACTAATGACGTATAAGCACCATAAAGGGCATACGCATGGTCATCAGACATTAAAAGTTTTTGAGTTAAAAAGAGGATTAATAACGACCGCATGCCGTAATAACTAAAGAATTCCCACATCTGTATCGCAATGAGGTGAAAAAGCCCTTTAGGCTGAGAGGATAATTGCATATTGTTTCCTAATAAAGGGGCCATATAGGCTAACGGTAATAATTGTTATTTGATTTGAAATACCGTTGGTATTTAATACTGAAAATACACTGAACAAGCTCAAGCTCAAGCTTAATCTTACTCCATATTTAGTATCTTAATTTTCATATAAATAAAATGGATATTATCGTATATAAAAAATGGCAAACGATTATATGCCATTTATCAACATCATCTACTTACAGTTACACTTTTGCAACCAACATCACATAAAAAATCACTTAAAACCCAACATATGCATATTAATTCATTTTTATCACAATAAAAAAAACGTTAAATGATCGGTTGAAACATCAACAACCACTTAACGGCTTTTATTTATTAACAACTAATAACAATAAAAATTATAGCGTTAAATCCAATTCATTATGTATTAATACAATACATTGCGATGCAAATAACATCTTCGGCCCTAAACTGATTTTTTTCGCACCTAAACGCTTTAAGCTATTAAAGCTTTTTTTCGGCATCGGCATATGATCTGTCAGTAAAAAACAAGGATTTGCAGCTAGCTCGATATCTCGAATAAAGTCACCTTTTTTATCGAGCATATATAATTGGTAATCTTCTGCCAGCTCGCTCACTAATTTTTCAAAACTAATGGTACGAACAACAATACCCGGTTCAACATTACGTTGTTGTTCTTTCGCCATACCTAATGACTTATCTAGAGCATGCGCAATTTTATCAAGCCAAGCTTGCTCATGGAAACCTGATAAATTAGTAATATCATTAGAATTAAAGCTAATAGTGCGAGAGAAGTCTTGAGTACTTTCAAGAACTAAATGCACCATAATATCTTCACGATGTGATTGCGCTACAAAAATAGCATTCATTAAAACGTGAGCCAAAATCTCAGTGTGAGCATCTTGTCCAACTGAAGCTAATAACATCTTACTGTCTGTTGGAGCAGAACGGGCTCGTAATACGAAAGCGCGCATAATCAATATCCTAGAAGTTTAAAATTTTCTCGTTAATCATTCACAACCGAAAATTAACGATAGATAATCACTATTATCCTAGGTTTTACAGTCGATGTAACCTTAAATAATAAAATTAGCCAAAGAATGCTAATTAGTCGCTATTATTAATAGGTATCAGGAGGATCTTATGAAATTAATCTTATTCTATGACAGCAGTTGTCCACTCTGTGTTACTGAAATGCGTCAACTACAAACACACAATAATCATCAACAGCTTTTGTTTGAGGATATTCTTGCACCTGATTTTAATCAACGTTTCCCTTATATAAAGATTACTGACGCCTCAACAATATTACATGGTTTATATTTTCCTGATCCTCAACAATCACCCCAATTATTACTTGGACTTGATGTCACTTGCCTTGCTTGCCTTGCTTGGAAATCAATAGGAAAGAAAAAATGGCTAGCATTACTGCGCTGGCCTATCATTAGTTTTTTTGCCGATAAATGTTATTTATTTTTCGCCCGTAATCGCTACAAAATTTCCTATTTATTTACGGGAAAATCACGTTGTAAAAATTGCAAAATAAATTAGTAATAATCCACTAAACTGACAAAGAAGCTTACTTGAGCCCTCGTGACAAGAGTAACTCATATCGAGAGTCAAGGGTGTGCCCTTGTCATGATAAGTACACCGATTATATCCATTGCCTGCCCTTAAGTTACGTATAAATAAACAGATAAAAAAACGGGCGAGTTACTAAGTAACTCGCCCGTTATAATGTCGGATTACGCTACGATTAACGTAGGATCATTTGTTCGCGCTCAGGACCTACTGATACCATTTTAACTGGCACACCCATTAGTTCTTCAATGCGAAGTACGTACTGTTGTGCACCTTCTGGTAGTTCTTCAAACTTACGGCAACCCGTAATGTCTTCATTCCAACCCATCATTTGCTCATAGACTGCTGTTAGAGATGCAGTTTGAGGCCAAATTGGGTTTTCAGTGTGGTCACCGTTGTAAGCAACACAGATCTTAAGATCTTTCATGCCACTTAGGCAGTCAATCTTAGTTAATGCGATTTCTGTTGCTGCTTGTAGTTCAACACCATTACGTGTTGCAACTGCATCAAAGTAACCCATATCACGTGGACGACCTGTTGTTGCGCCGAATTCTTTAGCATCTTCACGGAATTGGTCTTGATCTTCCATTGCGGTGATCAAAGTACCTGTACCTACTGAAGAGCTGAATGATTTAGCAACAGCAATAACGCGTTCAGGGTGAAGTGCTGGTAAACCACTACCGATACCTGCATAAGCTGCAGTTACGTTAGATGATGTTGTCCATGGGTATTCCCCATAAACTAAGTCACGGCCAGCGCCTAACTGTGCTTCAAACAATAATGTTTTGTCTTCTTTTTGTAGTGCTTTTAGTGGCTCAGTAACGTTACAAATACTGTCACGCCAAGGTTGAGACACTTCAAGAAGCCACTCTGTCATTTCTTCAGCAGTTTGCGTAAATTCCATTGAAGGATATAACGCTTTAAGCTGTGGCAGTTTCCAATCCATCATGAATTGAATACGCTCAAGAAGTACTGCAGGCTGATTTAACCAACCAATAAGAATACCCTTCTTCATTACACGGTCGCCATATGCAGGTGCGATACCTTGACGAGTTGAACCGTAAGCACCAGCGCCTAGACGTTCTTCTTCTAGCGTATCTTCTAGTGCGTGTAATGGTAGACATAGTGTTGCACGATCAGAGATGCAAAGTTTCACATCAACACCAGCGGCTGCAACTTCTTCAATTTCTAGGCTTAATTTCTCTGGGCTGATAACCATACCAGGGCCTAAAACAGCAATACAATCAGGGTTAAATACGCCGCTTGGTAATTGGTGTAGTTTAAAAGTACCAAAATCATTAACAACAGTATGACCTGCGTTATTACCACCTTGAAAACGAATACTAGCTGAAGCTTGGTCTGCTAAGAAATCAACAATACGACCTTTACCTTCATCACCCCAGTTAGCACCAACAACAACAATAGACGACATAATTAACTCTCCTTAAAAGCGATGTAGCTATCCTATGCTCAATAGCTCAATAAAAATAATTAATAATCGTTATTAACTTGATAAGAATCTCTTATATGGCGTACATTATCCATTGTCTTTATTCAGATAATATTGCAAACAGTAATAACATCGAAACCAAATAGAAGGTAAAAATGATAGATTTGCATTGGCTCAATACATTCGTTGCACTTTCTAAACATCAACATTTTGGAAAGACAGCTATTTCGCTTCACATGACTCAACCTAATGTCAGCCTTCATATAAAACAATTAGAACAAACAACACGAGTAAAATTAATTGAAAGAAATCCATTTCGCTTAACACAAGCGGGTGAACGGTTACTGAAAAGCGCTGAAAACACCTTAATGGAATTACAAATTTGCCAAGCTGATCTGAATGCGATTAACGAACTCAACCAAGGTACACTGACAATTGCTGCCAGTGATATTATCTCGCGATTGTTACTTATCAGTCCATTTCAGGCGTTTAAAAAAGAATATCCGGGTATCGATTTATCTCTTTTTAATACCACCTCGTCACAAGCAACAGAGCTCGTAAAAAGTGCCAAAGCTGATTTGGGATTTGTGATTGCCCAGAAAGAAAGCCAACCATTACATTTTATGGAATTACGCCAAGTTAAATGGTGCGCGTTAGGTAATGGCTTAAAACGTTGGCAACAATTATCACAAGATCCAGAAGCGATAATTGAACAGTCGGCTCTTGCCGCAGATGAACCAACATTAATTTTATTGGGTCACGATACCCGTACTCGCGAATTAATTGATTTAGCATTACCCAGCTTACAACTCGCTAAGTATCATGTGATGGAAGTCAGCAGTGTTGATGCTCAAATTGATTGGGCAGAAGCGGGATTTGGGGTAGCTATTGTTCCTAGTTTTTCATTGCATTCGAAATTACATCTACAAACAACCATTACACCGTTACCACATTTCCCGACCACGAGTCTTGGCTATATAGTGCGTCAGAATCAAGTCTTATCACGCGCAATCAAGCAGTTATTACGCTGGGTAGATGATGAAATTCAACGGTCACAATAATTAAGCAATGGTTAACAACATAGTAATAATGGCAAGACAAATAAACTAATATCTATTATCAATAACAAACCCTGATATCTATACTTAATAAAAAGACATCAGGGTGTTTTTTTATAAATTAATCATCATCAGTTTGCTTAAGAGTATAAGCATCGGCTAAATCACCGGTAATACGCTGACCTTTTTGATCAAGTCGGAAAATACGGCGCTCACCCACAAAATATTTCACAGACTTGTTACTGGTAAGATTCAATGTGATGGTATCACCATGATCATTCCACTTAAAGTTACCTTTATTAACAAATGGCTTCGTCTCTTTACCTTGGTAGGTTTCATTTAAAACAAATGTACCGTCTTTATTTAAGGTTAAGCTCGTCTCAATACCAGAACAATCACCACAAGGCTGAATGCCGTTATATTCCCCCATCCAATCTAATGAATTTTGTGCCGTATGCACGTCAGCTTGTTTTGCTGTGGAAACATTAGCGCTGTTTTTTGCTTGATCACAACCTGCTAATGCAAGTACAACCATCGCGGCCAATAAATATTTTTTTTTCACCGTAAACTCCTTGTGAAAAAAGAATAACCGAGCACTCAATTAATAATGCTCGGCTTCTTAATGTGAATATCAATATTTTTATTACTTTATTATATTGATTAATTTGTTAGATCAGTTACTTTTTTCTCTGCTGAATCAACAGATTTATTCATCATATCAGCGGCGTCATTTATCGCTGATTTAGTTTTATCAATAGTGCTATCTTTTACTTCTGTCGCATTATTAGCAGCATCAGTCGCTGCATTTTCCATCACAGCCTTAGTATTATCTGCCGCTTCTTTCGATGCATCAATAGCGTTAGTCGTTGCATCTTCTGCGCTATCTTTTAGCTCAGAGGCTTTATCCTCAACAACATTAGTCGAGTCAGATACTGCCTGCTTAGAATCAGCCATTGCCGCATCAGAACTATCGACTACGCTATTTTTCATTTCTTTTGCTTTATTCACTGCGTCGTTAACTGTATTTTTTACAGCGTCTGCAGAATCATTTACCGCTTTCTTCGTTGAATCAAGCACTGCATCCGTTGTGGTAGCAGCATCCTCTTTTACCTGTGTTGCTGTTGCCTTTACTGAAGCCGCAGATTCTTTTGCCGAATCGTGACTTGCTTGATCACAACCAACAAGCACTAAACCAGCAATAGCGATAGCAATAATACTTCTTTTCATATCAACTCCTGTAAAATCCACCTTAAAATATAACCTTAACAGTATCTACTATTAGTTTGAGAAATATATCTAGTTAACGTCATGTCAAAGTCAATAATAGGTCATTTTTTTTGGTTCTGCGGTATTAAATCTGTTTTATTTATAAAAACAAAATCATAAATATGAGAAATTATATTCATCTCTATTAATATCCATTTTTAGACGTAAAAAACAATAAAGCAGATCACACCTTGACAACAAAAATAAGACTATTAAATACTTTATTAATCAATAATAGTGATAATAATAACGATCACATAAAATAAACCTAGAATGATTATTATCAAATAATATATATACCAACGGTGAACATACTGTCATTTTATCATCAAGAAACTTTCGCTGGAAAATGAATAACGGTTCCTTCAGCGGTTAATATATCAATAACTAATGGCGTTCCCTGTTGATCAAGGAATAATTCACCAATAGCACTCTGATTAATTAGCCGATGATGACCCGCGATGTCGGGATCCCGTTTTTCAATCAACAATCGCTTACGTTTAGTAAACCAGTTCAGGGGCGAATGTGGACTATAAAGCCCCCGATCCATCAGATCGCAAAATCGCAATAATCGAGTTGGAAATTCATTTTTCAGCCCACTACACGTTATTTGAAAGATTTTAAACTGCCCTTTCAAATTACGTAACGTAATATCATAAGCAAACGAATAATGAACATCGCCCGATAATATTATAAATGTCGTTGGGGTTTTAGTATGGGTAAAAATACTTAATAACGTATTGGCAGAACCTGGATGAGCCATCCAATTTTCAGCATCAACCACTAAAGGTTGTCCTAATAACGTCATCATTCGTTGTAACGTTTCAATAAATTTAACCCCAAATATAGGAGCTGCAGAAACAATGATGACTGCAGGTTCATGTAATAATTCTTGCTGCAATTCAATCAATGCTTCCCAATCCATTAATCCTGAGGGGCGATTGGGATGTGATTCTGAACGCCAGCGACGTGTACGAGTATCTAACACCACAATCTTTGGCACTGTTGCGATTGTATAGTGCCAATCTTCAAAACGATAAAAATACGCAGCCAGTGCATCATGCCTCTCAGCTGTTGGTTGCTTAAAAAACGTTCGTGCTAATGCTAAACAAGATGGCGTGAATTTTTCGGGCGCATTCCCCCAGCCTTGACATAACCAATAACTAATTAAAGCATTACCAATAATACGGCGTGAAAATAAATTATCGTAAGCTGCTGTTTCCCAACGTCGATTAAGCTGAAAATCATCAGTAATATCATGATCATCAAAAATCATATACGTTGGGATATGCGCCATTAATCGACGGACATTATCAAGCCCTGCGACAAAATCATCAATAATAGGTGCTTCATGTTGCCATGTTTGCTGCCACTTAAGCGAGACTGCAACACCTGCATTACAATATCCATTACGCACAAAACGGTCACGATCAACAAATTGCCACAATGTTGGTGACCACACCAATAAATACATCGCAAAAAATTCACTGAAACTAATTAAATGATTTTCACATTCACGCGAGCTAAAAATAGGCTGAGTCGTTGTCGGCAAACAACGTCGCCACCAACTTTCATTATTAACATAATGCGGTAGTAATTTATCACGACCATAAATATTATGTGGATGTTGATACAACGCGGTAGTATCCGCAATTGTCGCTTGTTCAAAGGTCTCATCAGGTAAACCTAACAATACCGTTATTTGTTCAATTGCATCCAACATTGGCCCTGCAACATGATCGGCATAAATTTGATCGCCGCTCATCATTAATAAGCTCGGGCGATCAATTGCAGCTAACGTACTCACTTTATGATCAGCGGCAACTAAACTGTCTTTACTTGGGTAATGCGGATTACGACACGAACCATGTAATACATAGTCAGCCCGTTGTTGAATGACGACACTTAAACGAGATTCATCGCCATACAATAAATTAGGGACTAATTCAGTTAGTAAGCCTTCAGCTGTCGTTACTTGATATTCAAGTGGTGTATCTTGCGGAAAATCACCCTTAAAATGCGCGAGTACAACCCACGCATGTTTACCAATTTGAATTTGATGAGAAGCGTCAAATTTTGCCTCATAAAAAGGTGTTTCACTTGATCCCATGAAAACACTAAAATCAGCTTCAAATTGACGCGTTGTCACTAACCATAATGTTAATTCTTTTGCGGTTGCTTTACGTAAAATAGGCCCCGCTACAATTAATGGTAGGGGATCTCTTGCCACCGTGTTCTTCATTTTTTTTCTACCATCTCTAAATCAAAAATTGCTAGTTATGTTGTGCGAACATTGTTTTAAGTTCTTGATACATCCAACGTAATACTGGGCCATTACCTTGATCACGTCGTTTTACTAATCCCATATCAATCCAAGGCGAGGTTGGAATATTTTCAATCGATAACCGCACTACCCCATCTTTAAATATTGAATAATTAAACACATGATCAGGCACAAACGCCCATCCCATATTTCTCAACACAAATGCCGTGATCGAATAATAACTATCAATATGCCAGTAGTTAGCTGAAAGTGCATCCGTATGGTAATACCCCATTCGATCACAAATTAATAATTGTCGATATTGGCCTAACTGCTGCATCGTGGGTGCTGATACGGTTGCTAAAGGATGATTTTTAGCCACAATTAACGATGAATTAAATTCACAAATAGGGGTAAACTCTAAACTATTAGGCAGTGTTTTACTGAAAAACAAAATCCCCAAATCAGCGGTTAAGTCGTCAACTTGACTTGCAATATCATCTTTTGAACCACTGATAATAGTCAACTTTAACAGTGGAAAAGTAACGGCTACGCGCTCAAAAAACTCTTCAAATACGGTTGTTGGTGTCGCCTCATCCATTGCGATCGTAAGTGATACTTCCTCACCTTTAGTTAATGTTAACGCCCGCGATTGTAATCGGTCGCATTGTGCTAAAACCACTTTTGCTTCTTCATACATCTGCTCGCCAGCCGGCGTTAACACAGGTAAACGGGCGCTACGATCAAACAAATCAAAGCCTAAATCAGCCTCAAGATTACTAATTGCGGTACTGATACGTGATTGTGCTTTGCCTATTCGCCGAGCGGCACCTGAAAACGATCCCTGTTCTACTGATATAACAAACGCATTGAGCTGATCTAATGTCCAATCCATAACAGTTTAAACCATCCGAAAATAAGATAGATATTATCTTTGAACAATCTAAGAAACAAGGATAATACCGTTATCAATATCATGAGGCATCTTATGCAAATTACTCACTTACCACCGCCAACACTCACTATCAACCAAAATTTTTGGCGTTATGCTATTCCATCTATAGCTGCAATGTTAGTCACTGGATTATATCAAATTGTTGATGGTATTTTTGTTGGCCACTATGTGGGTTATCAAGGATTAGCGGCGATTAATATGGCATGGCCGATTACCTATTTATTATCAGGTTTAGGTTTGATGATCGGTATTGGTAGTGGCACACTGATCTCTATCGCTAGAGGGGAAAATAATTCACAACATGCACAGCGCGCATTAGATCATGCGGTACTATTAATTGCCGTAGTTAGTACTATTGCATTAGTGTTATTTGTTCATTTTGGTGAAACATTATTAACGATCCAAGGTGCTAACCACTCCATAAAAACACTAGCACTGCAATATGTTCAAAGTTTTGGTTGGGCGGCATTTGTGACTATTTTTGCTGGTGCAATTCCAATGATTATTCGTAATGATGATAGCCCTAAAATAGCAACTGGCTTATTAATTACGGGAGCATTAACCAATATTGGATTGGATTATCTCTTTATTGGTGTCTTCAACTGGCAATTACAAGGTGCTGCGATTGCGACTATTATTGCTCAAGCCATTACAGTTATAGGCGGGATCCTCTACTTTTGTTCTTCATATTCACCGCTTCGTATCCGTTTAACAATGATTAATATTCAATTAAACCACTGCTGGAAAATCGTTAGCCTTGGTTCATCAGTCTTAATTATGTACCTCTATACGAGCTTTGTTGTTGCACTACATAATTATCAATTTATGCAATATGGTACTGAACTAACAGTCGGAGCATTTGCGATTGTCGGCTATATGATGACATTGTATTACTTAGTCGCTGAAGGCATTGCAGAGGGCATGCAACCACCAGTCAGTTATTACTATGGTGCTAAACAACCAAGAAACATTAAGAAAACAACATACTTAGCAATTAAAGTCACCATTATTGCAGGTATCACATGGTTTGCATTACTGTACAGTTTCCCACGCACATTGATTGGATTGTTTAATAGCGGTAATGCCGCATTGACATCAGAAGCGGTGGGTGGCATTCAATTACACTTATTTGCAATGTTTTTAGATGGCTTAATTGTCCTTGCAACGGTGTACTTTATGGCGGTAGATAAAGCAGGCAAAGCGTTAGCTATTTCAGTCAGTAATATGTTAGTACAACTTCCTTTTTTATACTTTCTACCACAATGGCTAGGCGTAAAAGGGGTCTGGTTATCAATGCCATTATCAACTGTTCTACTCAGTTTTATTGTTATTCCTATGCTGTGGTTAGATATTCGTCAGCGTTGTCGAGGAAATACAGCTGATATTGAACCATTAATACTTCAGCCTTAATTTTCGATATCACGTTAATATCTGTCATTGAATTATTACCATTATAATTTTTTGACAGGTATTTTCTTTATAACTGCCGTTCCAATCCATAAATAACGTTATATTATCAGTATGATAGTTATCTATTTTATCGTTTGCAAAAAGCAAAGCAAAATAAATATTCAATACAAAATATAAAATAAAACCTCTTATTTATAGGAAAATATGCATGTAATAAGAAAATATATCAGAAATTGATAATATATATGACAAATAAGATACTACGCTATTGGCTTAATATTTGCTTATTTTTAAGAATAATAATCAATTTTGAGGCAAGAAATATAATGCATTCACTAATATCTAATTCAATGTCATTACAAATTGGGGCACTTCAAAATATGCAGCGCCAATTAACAACGACGCAATCTGAAGTATTGATGGATTTAATCCAACGTCAAACAGGTCAAATTATATTTTCAGGTATCGGTAAATCAGGTCATATTGCCCATAAAATCACAAGCTCAATAAAAAGCCTCGGCATTAATGCAACATTCCTTCATGCAAGTGAGGCCATGCATGGTGATATAGGGCCATTAAAGCATCATGATCTGGCTTTTTTGATCTCCAACTCTGGAGAAACCCCTGAAATACTTGCACTACAATATCAACTTAAGCAGCGTAAGATCCCTACTATCACGTTAACTCGAAATCATACTAATAGCGTCGCTATGCAAGCCGATCTAAATCTTATTGCAGGTTCATCAATAGAAGCAGATTCTGACAGTATATTACCGACATCTTCAACAACTTGTGCATTGGTTATGGGTGATGCTATCACTATTGCCATAGCTAAAAATCATGCCTTTTCTAAGACTGTTTTTGCTAAAAATCATCCCCATGGCAACTTAGGATTAAATGCGTTAAAGCCACTTAAAACCCAGTTGCAATCAGTACCTATTATTAATACAGATACCCCATTACAACAGGTATTATCTCAATTATTATCAGGCCATCAAGGATGTGTACTCGTCGGTAGCCAACAACAACTCCAAGGCCTAATTACCGAAGGCGACCTTAATCGCGCTATCTCTCGTAACCCTCAACATTGGCAAAACATTCCAGCAAAGGAAATCATGTCGGTCAATCCAATAACCTTAAATGACAATCATACGGTACATGATGCAGAACAACTTATGCAACAACACAATATTAATACTATTGTTATAGTATATCATAACAACATTCAGCATATCTCAGGTGTATATACTCGTATTTACAGGAAGAAAATATGAAAATAATTGCAGTTGTTCCAGCAAAAGGTAATAGTGATCGCATACCATCAAAAAACAGTCAATTACTTGATGGTAAGCCTTTATTTATCAATATGTTAGAAAAACTAATAAAGTGTCCATCTATTGATGAGGTATGGCTTGATACTGATAGCGAGCAATTTATAGATATCGCTAGCGAGCTTCCTATTCACATCATGAAACGAGAGCCTCAGCTAGCCAGTAACACAACCGATGGTAATGCTTTATTTTTAAATGAAGTTTCCCATATTGATGCTGATATTTATTTACAAGTACTATGCACCAGCCCATTTATTGAAATTCAAACCATTGAAGATACCTTAGCAACACTCATAAGCAACCCTGCATATGACAGTGCCGTGATGGTAAAAAAAGAAAAACAATATTTATGGAATAATAACCAACCTAGTTATGATATTGAGCATATACCCAATAGTGTCGATCTGAATGATACGATCATAGAAACCATGGGTATGTATATTATGTATCGTGACCATGCGCTTACATTAAAACGACGTATAGGTAATAATCCTTACCTTATCTACGCAACACCAATAGAAGCCATTGATGTTAATTGGGCTGAAGATTTTCAACTAGCCAATCTCATTGCTGCTGGAATACGAGAACAAGAAAATCATTTATTACAAAATATTTCAGCATCAATATCGAGTGCAATATTGTCAGATATATTAGATGAACTCGGTTACCCAAACCAAGTCATAAAAAAACTTAAACCTTATACCCCGACAAAAATTTTTGGCCGTGCAAAAACCTTAAAGTTACGTAAAAAACACCAAGACGAATCACCTGCTGGTATTTACAATGCATTAAATACTTATAAATATATTGTCCCTAATGACATTATTGTTGTTGAAAATGAAATTTCAGATTATGCCTATTTTGGTGAATTAAATGCAAATTTAGCCATTAGAGCGGGAGCTATCGGAACCATTATTGATGGTGCAACCCGTGACAGCCAGAATGTCGCAAACTTGAATTATCCTGTATTTTCTAAAGGTTATAACTGCCAAGATGTTAAAAATAGAGCGGTAGTTGAACATTTCAACAAAACAATTACGCTTGATAATGTAACTGTTGAGCCCAATTGTCTTATTTATGCCGATAATGAAGGCATTGTTATTGTACCGCAGCAAGTCGAACACCAAGTAATTGAGCGGGCTCTTACACTCACCCGTAATGAGCGACATATTTTAAATGACATATCCAATGATATTCATGTTGATGAATTGGTGGCGAAATATGGCTTCTTCTAATACTCCTTTTTTTTCGATTGTAATACCGATCTACAACGTAGAAGAGTATCTATGTGATAGCTTAAAATCGGTATTACTACAAAGCTTCTCAAATTTTGAAGTACTCATGGTTAACGATGGCAGTAAAGATAACAGCGTTAATATATGCAAACAATTTACAGAAAAAGATGATCGATTTCGGCTTATCGAGCAAGAAAACCGGGGCCTAAGTGGCGCTCGAAATACTGGTATTCGTCATGCTAAAGGCACGTTTATTGCTTTTTTAGATGGCGATGATTTGTGGCATAAAGATAAGTTAAAAGCCCATTATTATTTACATCAATTAAATTCTGATGTGTCGATGAGTTATAGTCAATCGAAACTAATAAACATGGATAATGAATCCATTAACCTACAACAGACGCCTAAAATAAATAACATCACAATCAGTGATCTTTATTGCCGAAATCCTATCGGCAATGGATCATCAGCTGTCATTAAAACAGTCGTCTTAAAAAAAATTGGCTTTTATTGTCAAAAACACCATTCTGATATGCAATTTTTTGATGAATCATTAACCCAATCTGAAGATGTTGAATGTTGGATGCGGCTATTTACCATCACAAATCTAAAAATGAAAGGATTAGCTTATCCACTAACTGTCTATCGAATAAATATTCAAGGATTATCGTCTGATTATAAAAAACAACTCTTAAATTGGTTAAAAATGAACACTAAAGTACGAAACTATAACCCCAATCTAATTAAACAATATAGACATAAAGCGCTCTCTTATCAGTTACGATATATTTCACGCTGGGCTATAATAAAAAACAAAAAGAAAGAATCTATTTGTTACATATTTAAAGCTATACGGATCTATCCTAATATATTAATTGAAGAGCCAACGAGAACAATTGTCACTTTAGGATCTAGTCTACTCCTAATTATATTACCTAAGACGGTTTTTCATCGTATCTTCACTTTCGCACAACAAAAGCTTGGCCGTTATCTTCAAAGTCAATCGCATTAAGATCACAGCGATAAGAACATGCTCTTAATGACATTCCAATAAATAACCATCCTGGCCACATCAGATACGATAATATTTCAATATTTTCAGTAAATGAATACATTAAAAAAATAAGAATAACAAAAAATCCAGCCAAATAATCACGTCGAATAAAACTTTTACAAAACAAATATACTGTCGTTAGTATTAAAGGAACTACATATAATAAAAGTCCTATAATACCTTTTATGAATAATAAACCAATAAACGTATTATGACTTCCAATTGGCATAAATTGAACGATATGAGGCCCTCGCTCAACATTCCCATGACCAAACCAAAAAGACTCATTATACCAACGATATAGCCCAATATTATTTAATGTTTTCCTTATCATACTAGAATCAGATCGCATACTATTTATATAATTGATTGAATCTAATATACCTCCAATTATTTCCTCTCCAAAAACCCCAAATATCAAAATAGAGACAAGAAGAATAAATAAAATATAAATAATATCAAAAAAACAACTAATAAAATAAACAAATAATAATATGAGCAAGATTATCACTCCAGCTCTAGATTCAGATAATAATATCAAGGTGATAGAAGAAAAAATAGCAATATATTTTAACCGGTCAGAATCTCTTGGTAAAATAATTGATAATGCTAATAATGCATAAAATGCTAAGGCTGGTGACCATGGTGCAAATAATTGCCAGCGTGGTAATCCTGTATTTATATCATTCCAGTACAACCATACTTTGAAAAATTGCTCGCCACCACCGCCGAATATTTTTAAAGGTGAAATGTAAAGCAACGTTGGAAAATCAAGAAAAGCCACAATAATAAGAAGTGGTGATATTAATAAACTTTGCCATAATATATTAATTACCGCTTGTTGTAATATATAATACCTTATAGGTAAAATAGCACCAATAAAAATAAAAACACCAATTAATGCCCATCCTTTTGCCCAACCAATCGTTGATTTAATCGTCATTAATAAACTATGGCCAGTATTGAACGACCCAATAACAACAACAATTTCAATTAATAATATTGAAAACAACCAAAGCATTGCTAAATAATGAATTTTAACTTTATGATTAAATGTAATTATTACTGCATGGTATAATAAAAACCAAGCTAAAACAGGTCCAACTAAATATAATCCACCAAGTAAATATAATGGATAAGTAAGCACTATAGTGTAATATATTATTTTTTCATCTATATTTTTAAATGTTGTTTTTTGTAAAATAGACATAAAATAACAATCCAAATAATAGTTGCGATAATACCGATAATAATAATTATTATATGCGTATATTTCCCTTTTTCATTTACTATTTTAGCCTCTTCCCATAATTGAATGTCAGGATAAATATATTCAGCATCATCAATATAAGCTTGCTCATTACTTAATTTAGAAAAATATATTGCCTCATGGAGTTCTAGCTTTTTAGTTAACATTTCTAATTGGTTTTGTTTATCTAACATCTCTATTAATGTATTTTTTAATGTTTTTATCTCAATATCAATTTGATTAAATTCATTAACTATTGTTTGATATTCTATTTTGTTTAGCACATAAACTTTAAATATTTCAGAACGCTCATCAATATCTATATTTAAAATCAATCGTTTTGTATTATTGTCATTTAGACCTTTATTTAAAAAAGACAGTCTATGATTTATATTTTTTGTTAACTGGCGATATTCTTCTTTTATATTTTTAAAATCAGGATTATTCGCACCACTAACAGCGGCTAATAATGAAAGTTTTGATGATACTTCAGCTCTTTCTTGATATAGCTGTTTCAAAATATAATCTGAATTAATATATAGAGCTAATGATGCGTCTTCTGCTGTTAACTTTAAAACTTTCTCAAATTGTTCTAGTTTTGTTTTTAATGATATAAGTTCAATTTTTTTATTACGAAAAACATCATCTAGTTTATATAACTTTTCAGAGTAATAGTTATTAGAATCATCATGCAAAATATTATATTCAACTCTAATGTTTTTTATTTTTTCTGTTAACAAGTCTATCTTAAATTTAGAATTGTCAATTTTATTTTTATTAGATATATTTCTAAACTCAATATATTTAATTCTATGCTCTTCTATTTTATTATTTAAGTTATGTAATAATGAATCTAGCATTGATACCAAGTTTTTCTTATGATCACTAATCATCGAAATTTTAATTAATGGTGTTTGAGGTACATTAGTAATTTTTGGTACGGGAATATTAACTAATAGTACATCAAGATCATGAGCAATGCTTTCCCTTAATTCATTACTCATAATAATCTCTTTATATGTTTCTTTAGGATCTATTTTCATATTAGAAAAAATAGATTTATTATTTGTTGTCATCTCACCAATACTTAATAACTTTAACCGTGTATCTGATTGAGAAGATGGAAATATAATTGTCAATCTCCCTTCATATTTATTTTTCAATACTAAAGACCCAAGAAGTACTCCCCAAATAAAAGTAAAACCTATAATAAAAAATAGAATATTATATTTTAATGCTTTAATTACCATCCTATTAGTCCATGCATAAGAGTAACTGGCAATAATGTTTGCGTTAATGACTTAATAATAGCTAAATAATTTGTCATCCCTGAATCATAACAAGCCATCTTGTCTCCATTCATTAAATAAGGATTATAATGCGGATTATTTCTATATTTAATTAAATCATAAGTACTAATTTTTAATGCTACTAAATTATCATTATTATTTAGTGATGTTATTAATAAAACACCACGATTACTATTTGTTGACTCAGTACCTCCCATACAATTAGCCCCAAAGGCGGCATCTATAAGCCGAGAACCATAAGGCATTTCTCTCGTATCACGATTAATATTACTTAAATTATTATTTTCTGCTGGTATTGTCGTATTAGATAAAAATAGTTTAATACCAATTGGGGTTATTTTCGACACTCGTATCAAATCTACATCGACACATGATGCGGATCCTATATAAATTTCATCACCGTTAGCTAATGGAATATCTTTAAAGCTACCATCGTTTAAAACACCATTAAGATCAATTGTATAACTTACTCCATCACGCACTAATCTGACATTTGTTATATCAGCCGTCGGTTTTATTCCTCCTGCTAGTTTAATCGCTAAAGTAAGCATCTTATCCTCTGTATGAGAAATACCTAAATCTTTATAATGGTTTAATAACGGATCATTTTTATTAATAATAATAAAACCAGGTTTAAATACAGCCCCATTTACTTTTATTGAAATTGGAGCATATTTTATCACCGTAATAACAGAGTAAAAACTAGCCTTCTTAAAAACTTTATTAGTCACATAAGAATAGCGTATATTATCACTTAGTTCATCAATTGATAACCCTTCAGCTTTTATTGGCTCAATCCATGGTAAATATATTTTACCATTTGATTTAATGATATAATCTTTTGATAAAATCACATTATTCATTATATTAACATTTAATACATCACCAGATGATAATATTTCATTTGTATTAAATATCTTCGTTAAATTTTGTTGAGTTATCATTCCATTGACATTACTATTTTTATTTTGTTGTAATAATGTATTATTACAATTCTCGTTGCAATAATTCAAACAATTAGTTGCACTATAACTATTAATAGTATTATTACTTGTACAACCCAATAATAATACAATCATTACTAAAATAGTCATTAATCGCATTACATTGCTCCTCTCGCACTAAGTACTGCAGGAACTGTTTTTATTAAAATGAGTAAATCTAGCATTATATTTCTAGTTACAACATAATGTAAATCCAACTCAAATTGTTTATTACATGATAATTCAGAACGCCCAGATATTTGCCATAACCCTGTCATACCTGGCTTTATTAACAATCGTAATTTATGAACTTGAGTGTATTTTTCAACTTCTTTCTCTAAAGCAGGTCGTGGCCCAACCAATTTCATTTCACCTTTTAATACATTAAGAAATTGAGGGATCTCATCCACAGAAAACTTTCTTAACCAAAAACCAAATTTTGTTATTCTTGGATCTAATTTGTTTTTATATCTTATTCCATCACTCACATACCGTTTAAATTCCTCTTCGTCTAAAATGATATTATTGTCCATTGTTGTATATTTATACATAGTGAAACGTTGACCATTTTTTCCAACTCTTACTTGTTTAAATATTGGGTTTTTCCGTTCTGTAATAAATAATAGACAATACAAAATGGTATGGAATGGAGCCCATATCATTAATGCTATAAGAGAAATAACCACATCAATGGTTCGTGATAAAAAATTCAAACAAAACATTCGAATATCTAATGCATGTGATACATTCCAAAAAATAAAGTTGGCGTTACCTACAACATACCTGTTCCATAACCTTTTTGGCTCTTGATATAATCGATATAACCATTCAAAACCAACCTGTCTAATCAATAAAGGTGCACGTCGTACCTTACCTGCATAGAAATCAAACATTCCTCCCACACAAATAACAATATTAACTGATAAATATTTATAATTATCAACAACCCATTGCTCTTGTATCGGCGTTCCAAAACCAACAAATAAAATCTGAGCTTTTGATTTATTAATATAATCGATAACTAATTGATCATTTTCAAAAAAACCATGATGGCTACCAGCAATATTTAATTTTGGATATATATTTTTAAATCTAGTTAATGCTTTTTTAGAAATATCTCGTTCACCACCAAGAAAAAATACTGACCAATTTTTTTGTGCTGCTAATTCTAAAATCTTTGGGCTAAAGTCAGTACCATTTATATTATCACCAGGCAAAATACCTTTAAGTTTTAACGCCCATTTAAGACCAACGCCATCAGGTAGTACTAAATTAAATTTAGATAAATTTTCACGATAATGATGGTTATCTTTAAGCTTATTTAAACAATCAGCATTAACATAACCAATTAAGCTTGGATGTTTCTTCGGTATCGCTATAATTAGCTGTTGGATTATTTTTAAGGCTACATTTTGATGACCATTAAAGACTTCGATACCAAACCATTTTATTCGCTGATTGATTGGTTTATCGACTACTTTAAACAATAAAGAATAGGCATATAGCAATGGGTATATGCATTTTTTCCACCAATAAATTTTTAACTCTACATCATCATTTAAATGATGATATTCAATAGGCTTAATACCTAAATTTTCATGTATATCTCGTGCAGAAAAAGCACCTACATATTGATTATCACTGCTGTATGCTATTTTTGGAGAATAACCAATAAGATGTAAGTCTCCTTTTACGACAGCTAAGAGTCTTGCTAATCGACTGGTCTCACAAAATCGATAATCAAACCCACAACAATATTCATAACGGCTTAATACTCGCCCACATAAGCTATAGTTTTGAATCGCGTAGCAAACCCATACGGGAAAACTAACTACACTGTATAGCAGTGCTATTAAACGATCGAGTATAGATACATCCGTTATCGTAACTCTATTAATCACTCTATTCATAACACTACCTATGGATAATAATTAATGAAAATACAATGTGTTATCTTTAACTATAATCTTCCAGAGCAAACAGATAAGACATATGACATTCTAATTAAGAATAGTTTCTTACCAGAACATATTATTGTCGTTGATAATGGCTCAGATAAATCACCTCAAGCACTATCTACCAACTTATCACTGCCTTTTAATGTCCGATTTTCTGGACAAGCAAATACTACCCTTCAATTTCTGATGACTTATCGTCCTTCTGACTACTATCTGTTGATAACGACTAGTGCAAAACTTGATCCTGCCGTTAACTATTTTGATATCTGTCATCAGACGATTGATGAGCTATCAGAATCCTTTGGTGTCGTCATGGCTTCCCTTATTGGTGGTGAGACTGAAAAAATCACGCCAGAACAATCTCATCATGACCTAGTACATCAAACGATACCCTATCGTGCTGTCTATTCCGCGCAACCTATTATGACTCTAGTTTCGCACCGACTTTTATCTATCTGTTACAAAAAACATGCCGCTTATTTCAATGCTGACTTAAAAAGAGGACACGGTATCGATATTGAGCTTCAACATATGGCGTTAAGTCACGGATTAACAACTGTTGTATCACGCGATCTATGGGTACATTGGAAGACAAATCAAGCACATAAATTAAACCTTGCTGATGAATCCGCTTATGAATATCGCTGCCAAGCTCAAGCTGAAATGGAAAAATGTTTTGCAAAAAGATATGGCGAGCAATGGGAAATACAATTTAGGTCGCAATTTGCAAAAAAAAATGACACAAAAATGAAAATACCGACACGAAGTCGATACAAATTCGCATCCTTACGACAGTTATGGTATCGAATAAAATTATCTTTTTTTAGACTTAGAAAAAAAAGAAAATAGCATATTAGTTGGTATTAATATTGCTTAGTATTTTTGTACTAAAATAAAAAACATATCAGGATAGGATATTCTATGACATCTTTTTTTAAAAAATCATCTGCTTATTTAATATCCAATATTTTGAATGGTTTATCATTACTCTTTCTTCTACCATTTTTAACGCGTTTTCTTCCCACTCAAGAATATAGTCAAATAGTATTATTCCAAACCTTGATTTTTGGTTTATTATCCTTTCTACACTTAAATGTTTTTCAAGCTTCAAATATAAAGTTTTTTGACCAAGAGACTACACATAAAGACATTCAACACTATAATAGTGGCTGTATTATTATACTTATCTTCTCTATCTTATTTTTTACATTGATATTATCAAATAATTTATTATTTTTATCTGAATTATTATCATTGCCAGAATCGTGGATTATATATGCAATGATCATTGCTATATCACAAACCTTTATTCAATTTTGTTTATGGCAGTGGCAAATGAGAAAGCAAGCATATCAATATTCACTCTATAACTCCTGCTATATTATACTGTCTTCATTATTTACATTGATGCTACTGTATATATTACACGATAAAATAGATGCTAGGATCTATGCCTTAATGGCTATTTCTGCGGTTTTTTTTTGTATTCAATATTTATTATCATCAAAAACAAGTGGCTTATCTTCTCTCGTGTATCAATATCAATCATAAAAGATATTCTAAAGGTAGGTCTTCCATTAGTTCCCCATTCAATTGGCATTTTTATCTTAGTCGGGGCCGATAAATTCATTATTAGCGGCATCCTTGGTCTTGCGACTATTTCATCATATCTTGTCGTATTTCAAATTAGCACTGTTTTTATTTTTGTGTTTGATGCTATCAACAAAAGCTATTACCCGTGGTTATTTGAACAATTAAATAAAAACAACGATAATACCAAAAATAAACTGTGGCTTTTAACCTCTGTTTATTTTATTTCATTATTAACAGTATCAATATTCTTCTTTTTTCATGGCTCTGCCTTAATTACATTCATCGCAGGTGAAAATTACATGATAAGTAACAATATTGTGGGTCTTATTTTTCTTGGTCAGATATTTGGTGGCATGTATTTAATGATCAATAACTATTTATTTTACGAAAAAAAGACCATGTTAATTTCAACAATAACGATTATATCTGGCATTATTCACTTATTATTAATTTCTTTATTCTCGTATTATTGGGGGCTCACTGGTGCAGCGTTATCTTTTTGTCTCTCTAAATGTATTCAATTTTTACTAACGTGGTTGAATGTCTATAAAATAACAGCCATTCCATTGGCAATTAAAAGCGAATAAATAGATTCCCCTCATTTATCCGCTTGTTAAACCCTAGCTTAAGCGTGCTGTTATCCATTGTGCGATATCTTGAATTTCAGGCATGCACACTTGGTGTTCCATTGGATAGGTTCGCCATTGTGGATGATAATCTGCCGCTATCAAATCATCACGAGCCATTTCACCCAATTTAGGTACAACCACCGGATCATCGCTACCATGCATGATCTCAATTGCAATATCTCGATTAGCATCACTGTATTGAATAATATTTGAGGTTGGGAAATACGTTGATAACGTAAGTAACCCTGCCAATGGTTTGGCATAGCTCAGCGCAGCATGATATACCACAGCCCCACCTTGAGAAAATCCAGCTAAAATGATTCGCTCAGAGGCAATACCGCGGCTAATCTCTCGCTCAATCAGGTCAATAACACACTGCGCTGAATCTATAAGCTGATCGACATTAAGCTTACGTGACACATCTAATGAAATAATGTCATACCATGCTGGCATAACAGCACCACCATTAATGGTTACAGAAATAGAGGCTGCATGAGGAAAGATAAAACGTACTGGCATATCAGCAGGTAGCTGTAATTCTGGCAATAGTGCTTCAAAATCATGGCCATTAGAGCCTAAACCGTGCAACCAGATAACACTCGCTGTCGCCTTAACGGTTGGTTCTACTTCAACACAAGGTAAATAGGTTATATTCATGTTCTTATCCTTATATAAACCGTTATCACTATATCGCTGATTTTATTGCTCGCGCAAGTCGAGATGGTGCTAATTCTGGGTCAGGATTTTTCTGATTAAAAAATTCACTCACAACATCAACAATCGCTGATTGTACATCCGCGGTTGTAGCTAAATTTTGTGAAAAACTTGGGACTAAATCTCCAGATAATGAGGCTTGCTTAAATGCTTTCATTGAATCTAGCGCACACTGGTCAAATGCTGACATGTCCATGTCTAATCGAACCGGAATCGAACCTTTATTTAAATTAAACACCCTTTGAAAATAAGGGGTTAATAATATTTTAGCCAAATCATGCTGAGCAATATTATCGGCCGCTGTGCCTTTTAATTTAAAAAAGGCCAAACTATCGATATTAAATGTAAATTGATGCTGAGTACCCGGTGCTGGAACGCATAAGTAATCTTTACCCGCTTGTTTATTCGCTTGTGCAAATTCACCTTTAGCCCAATCTCCCATAAACTGCATCGCGGCTTGACCATTTATCACCATTTCAGTTGCAGAATTCCAATGTCGCCCTTCCGCTTCTGGATCAATATACGCTTTCATCCGTTTAAATTGCTTAAATACATCCACCATTTTAACGCTATTAATGACGGTCATATTAAGATCGACAAAGGCTTTACGGTAATCAGCTGAACCTAATACTGCCACCGCAATACTTTCAAACAAAGTGGCGTCTTGCCATGGCTGACCACCATGTGCTAACGCAATGAATCCTGCTGCTTTAATTTTATCGGCGGCAACAAAGAATTCAGCTAACGTGGTAGGTACAGTGGCACCAGCGGCTTTAAATACCGTAGGATTAACCCATAACCAATTAACGCGATGTACATTAATGGGGACCGCTACATAATGATTATTATATTTCATTATATTAGCAACCACAGGCGGCAATACATTGTCCCAGTGCTCTTGTTGAGCGACGTCATCAAGCGAGGTTAAGAACCCTAAACGTCCCCATTCCTGAATATCATGACCTTTTAATTGAGCCGCCGTCGGGGGATTGCCAGAAACGGCTCGCATTTTTAGTACTGTCATTGCACTTTCACCACCGCCACCAGCTACGGCAAAATCTTTCCAGCTATCACCTTGTTGTTCCATCATATGTTTCAGCACTTTAACTGATTTAGCCTCGCCGCTCGATGTCCACCAATGCAGTACTTCAACTTGACCCGCAGCATTAGCTTTTATGGCAAATAACAAAGATAAAACAAAGGTGAGTATTATATATTTTAGTTTCATGCTTTCTCTTTCTTTAGGCTAATGCAACAGACAAAACTCGCGGTAAGACGACGATCACAATGAGCCCCTGTGTTAAGCCATTTTTAATAATCAACTTTCCACCATGAGCATGAATAATATTACGTGCAATGCCCATCCCTAAGCCATGACCATCATTGTCAGTTGCTAAACGAAAATAAGGTTCAAATACCGCTGATAATGATGATTCTGGAATACCTTTACCTTGATCGGTGATCGTCATAATAATTTTGTCCGGCTTATCGATTACCGCAACAGTAACTTTATGACCATACTTAACCCCATTATCAATTAAATTACTTAAACACCGTTTTAACCCTAATTCTTTACCCATCATTGGCGAAATAATGAATGTGGGTAAAGTTACTTTTTGCTCGTGGTGATTATGGCGTTCAGCAATACTGGCTAAAAGCAGATTTAAATCAATTGGGACAATATTTTCGTGTAAATCAGTGTCTTTTACACACTGTAACGCCCCTTTAACCATCATCTCTAATTCATCAAGATCATGATTAAATTTATCAATTTTTTTATCATCATCCATTAATTCAACCCGTAATCGTAATCGCGTAATGGGGGTTTTTAGATCATGAGAAATCGACGAAAATAATTGCTCTCGATCTTCAATATAGCGCCGCAATCGCAACTGCATTCGATTAAATGCTCGAGTCGCCATCACCAATTCCGTTGCGCCTTCCTCTTTCAGTGGCGGTTGATAAATATCAAGACTTAACGCATTTGCAGCATCGGCCAATTGTTTTAACGGCTTGGTTTGGCGACGAACCATAATATAGGTAAACACCAATAATAAACTGGTTATAAACACCAAAAATAATATTTGTTGGCGAGTGATCACTTCATCTTTTAAATTCATATAAGGTGCAGGTAATAACGCAGCGATATATAACCACTGGTTTTTTTCTAATTCAATCTGCACCACTAAAATCGGTGGATTTAGAGGTTCTAGGCTTAATGTATTATGTACCCATGAACGAGGCAAATCGCTCAATAAAATATCATTTTTAAGAACATGCAACGTTTCAGGACGAGAGAATTCAACCTTTATAGTCGGTAGACGCGGTAATTTTTGATGTAGCACCTTTTCAAAAACAGAAACCGCCATTTGTTTTTGTTCTGAATGAGCAATAGGATCAATCTGAATTTCTTCATCATTAAAAGAAACAAAAAAACGAGTCCCTCCCATATTGCGCAGTTGGTCTAGCACAATATGCCGATATTGCATTGGCAACGATTGAAAAAATGTCACTGTTGAAGCAAACATTATCGCCATGCTTGCTGATGTCGATTGCAAGCCGTCTAAATCTCGTTGTTTTGATTGACTATACCAAATAGACGTTGCAATAACTTGTGCTAAAAAAACAGCTAATAAGGTTAACCACAATGTTCTTGAAACCAATGATTTCGGGTAAAACACTTTCCAATTCATTAACCATTATCCATAAAGTAAAAAAGTGTGACACTCATATAAGCGATCACACTTTATCGAACATAGTTATGATGATATCAGGCGTCTTCATAAACCACATCGGCAGTAAAGATATAACCATTACCTCGACTGGTTCTTATTAACCGCTGAGTACGACCTTTATCACCTAACCGTTGTCGTAAGCGACTTAAAGCGACATCAATTCCTCGCTCTGAAGGTAAGGTATCTCGCCCTCGAGTCGCATAAGAAATCGTATCACGATCCAATATTTCTTGTGGGCGTGATAAAAACAGCATCAATAGTGAGTAATCCCCACCTGTAAGTTCAAAATCTTGTTTTTTATCAAGATCAAACAAACAATGCGTCGTGGTATCAAGTCGCCAATTGGAAAAACGAATAAATTTAGCTTCTGTTGGTAATGATTGGCTTTCTGTGGGCTTTATTCGCCTTAATAAAGCTTTAATCCGTGCCAATAATTGACGAGGACTAAATGGCTTAGCAATATAATCATCAGCCCCAATTTCAAGGCCAATAATCTGATCCATTTCATCAGAGACAGCCGTTAACATAATAATAGGGACGTTTGAGCTTTTTCGAATATACTGGCATAAAGTAAACCCATCATCACCCGGCATCATCACATCTAATAAAATCAAATCAGGGTAACCAGCCGCTAAACGCCGTTTCATTTCTTCGCCTCCTGCTGCTGTAATAACCTCAAACCCGTTTTTTGTTAAATACTCATCCAGTAATTCACGAATTTCTTGGTCATCATCAACAACAAGTACCGTCTTAGTTGCCCCCATTTTACTCATCCTTACAAATTAGAAAGCATATTTACACTGACGTTTTTAACTGCGCATTCTATAACAAGTAGACAAAATGCTTCAATACTGAATAAAACTCACCATGTGATCTACCTATCACTAAGCGTATTCAATTAGAAAACATTTACTATAAATAGCAAATAAAAAGCACCCTCGACAGTAACGTCAGTGTATTTCGCTTCTATCATACTAAGAAGAGAGAGTAAAACTACATTATTATTTTGATGATGCTTACTCAATGAATGCTTCCGCTAATATTGAACGTGATAGTTGTCCAATAACATCACCCTCATCATTAATCACGGCTAATGAAATCAAAGGATATTGCCCTGTGAATTTTAAGTACCCTTCTTTGACGCCACAATCAAGCGCACGCTTTAAGGCATTACTCCATATTTCAGGCTCCCTTTTTTCTCTCTACGCATAAATAACTTACCTTAATTTACTGACAAACAAACCACAATAGACACACAGCCAACATAAAAAAACACCGCAAAACCCTCAGTTAGGGAAAAAGTAACAATGTCTTTCTGCTAAATATAAATACGACTTTTTATCGTTTTTATGGCTAATTTTGCTTATTATGTGGCGAGTATTTTATTAGTTATGGACAATAACAATGTATAAATTAGTTGCACTTGATATGGATGGCACATTACTGAATTCAGACGGCGCGATTTCAGAACACAATAAGCAGGCTATTGCTGCTGCGCGCGAACAAGGTGTCTATGTTGTATTAGCATCAGGTCGTCCTATTGAAGGCATGACATGGGCACTAAAAGAACTCAATATGGATAGCGATAATGATTTTGTATTGTCATATAACGCTTCATTAGTACAGCGAGTTGCCAGTCAAAAAGTTGTTAGAAGCCAAACATTAATCGGTAGCGATGCAAAAGCAATCGCAACAATTGCCCATGATTTGGGCGTTCATGTTCATGCTTTTTCTCGTCGTCAGGGTTTAATTACTCCTGAGCATAATTACTACACCGATCACGAAGCAAAAATTAATGGTTTAACCATCACATTAGCTGATTTTGCAGAGCTGGATGACAATGAAGAAATCATGAAAGTGATGATCATTGATGAAGAAGAACGTCTTGAAGCGGCTATCGCACAATTACCTTCTGACCTATATCAGCAATATACTATTGTAAGAAGTGCACCGTTCTTCCTTGAGTTCATGCATACTAATAGCAACAAAGGTGTCGGCGTTAAAGCACTCGCTGATTTCTTAAATATTAAGCAAGATGAAGTAATTGCGATGGGTGATGCAGGTAATGATCATCATATGATTGAATTTGCAGGTTTAGGGGTAGCAATGGGTAATGCTACCGAAGCAACCAAAGCGATTGCTAACTATGTTACTGATACTAATAATAATAGTGGTGTTGCACAAGTAATTGAAAAATTCATTCTTAATGTCTAAGTCATAAAAAACGCCATAAAAAGCCAGCACTTATGCTGGCTTTTTCGACTATTACACTGTCAATTATTTAGCAAGCGTAACCGTATTAACGTCAATAGTACGAACAGTCCAATCTTTATCTACTTCACCACGAAGGGTAATTTCAGTCGTTGGTGTTACTGTAATGCCATGCCAGTCTTTATTATCAATTTCGACTTTTATTTCACCAGTCCCATCTTTAAACATGTAATCTTCTTTGCCAATCGAAGATGTAATATGACCAGTAAGCTCTACTACCGCATTATCATCCGCTTGAGAAGCAGCTTTCACTGTATTTAATACTGGGATAGCACTAGGACCATTAAAACCGCCTTGAGCCTGAGTAAGTGGAGCCGTCTCATGTGGGCCACTAAAACCACCTTGATTTGATTGTGGTGCTGCCATTACTGACATTGATGAAAACACAAGAACTGAAGCTGCAAGTAATTTTTTCATTGGTCTATATTCCACAAGGTTATTCAATGAGATGATAATATCTCGAATACATATATTGTTTAAATTATAACGCTAATAAATTAAATTCGACAAGATTGTTTTTTAAGCGCTATACATTTAGATCAAACTGGTTATGCTAATTCTTTGATCATATGTGATGCTAAAAACACTGACACTATCGTTTCAATATTATCTTCAAGTTCTTTGCCTTCACTATTAGGTGAAATATTCATCACTTGCGGCCAAAAAAGAAGCCCCTGAAATAAACTAATATAAATATTCGTTAATAACATTATATTTTTATCAACCATACAACCTGCTGCGATCGCTTGTTGAAACCAATCTGTAATCGCTTTTGTACTGTATAAATCTTTAATTAAATTCAATGCTAATTCTGGCTGACGTAAAAATTCCATCACAATCGTACGTGACAATGGAATACCATAAGTTGAATACAAAATATCCGCTTCACGACAAGTAATAACGGTTAATTGCTCTGTTAATGTCTTCGTAGGATCAAAGTCATACTTAACATTTTCAGACACAGACTCTTGAATAATGGTCAAGACTGAAACGAATAACACCTCTTTACTCTCGAAATGACGGTATAACGTCCGTTTAGAGACCGCAGCTTCTGTTGAGATACGATCCATATTTGACGCTAAAAATCCATGAGTTATAAATTCCTCTTTAGCCGCTTCAATAATTGCTAAGTGCTTACGTTCCGTTTGCTTCATCCTTCAAAGATTCCTCATTGTATTTTTATTTCAGTTTATGAGCGCAGTCTAACAATCTGAAACAAAAAAGTATACTGAGTAGTTTACAAAACCATTTTTATCACTAAAATGCACTTTAAGTTTGCTTCTTTAATAGCAATAAATATGACTAACCAATCTAATGATAGTGGAGAACACGGTGAAAACTCATTCAGCAATGTCCAATGTGACATCGTTAACAATTAATAAACTGGCCATGGCGGTGAGTTTATCTTTAGCGGTAGTGCTGTTGTCAGGATGCGACAGTCAAAAAGAAGCAACTGTCACCGCACCTATCATTAATCTTGCGTTAACTAAAATTGTAACGCCACAAACAAACACTAACTTAACCTTTAATGGTGTGATCCGTTCTGCTGAACGCGCTGATTTATCATTTCAAGTCAGTGGCCGTGTTAGCCATATTTTTGTTAATGAAGGCGACAAAGTACATAAAGGCCAACTACTCGCTAAATTAGATCCTAAAGATGCCCAAACAGCATTTTCAGCGGCGCAACTAGAGTTGAATAACACTAAAAAAGACTATTCACGTGGTAAATCTATTTATGAAAGCTCGCAAGCTATTTCTAAAAGTGATCTTGATGAGCTTCTAACGCGTTACGACTTAGCTCAAAACCGACTTGAAGAAGCAAAAAACCAGCTGGCTTACACGCAATTAAAAGCGCCTTTTTCAGGAATTATTGGTCGTAAACTAATTGATAATCATGTTCAAATTCAAGCAAATACCTCGGTATTAACATTGCATAACCTGGATGATTTAGAAGTCGTCGTGAACATTCCTGACATTGTAATGTTAACTGGTATGCAATGTGATAAAGCCAATGCTGAGATTAACAATATTCCAGGGCATTTATTACCGTTGAGTTTACGTACTTACTCAACCCAAGCCGATCCGATTACACAAACATTCTCGGTTGTATTAGGCCTAGATGATCTTAAAGGACTCAATATTTTACCGGGTATGTCAGTAAAAGTTTCTCCAAGCCTAACTGAATGTCCTGAAGAAAATAATAATCCATTAACAGTGCCATTAACGGCAGTAGTGCCTGATAACCAAAACAAGCAATTTGTATGGGTTGTAGGTACTAATAACATCGTTGAAAAACGGTATATCAAAGTGGGTGCTATCAATAAAAATTGTATTACTGTGCCTTCTGGTCTGAAAGCAGGTGAGCGTATTGTTATTGCTGGCGTATCAAAACTAAAAAATGGTATGGAAATTCGCCCATACACAGATACTACTCAAAACGGAGTGTAAGAAATGGATATCGCTCGCTATACCATAGCCAAGCGCACCAGTGTTTGGGTAATGATGGCTATCATTCTAATTGGTGGCTACATCAGCTATCTAAAATTAGGGCGTTTTGAAGATCCTGAATTTGTTATTCGCCAAGCCGTTATTATCACACCTTACGCGGGTGCAACGGCACAAGAAGTATCAGATGAAGTTACTGATATCATTGAAGGTGCTGTCCAGTCATTGCAAGAACTGAAAGAAGTTAAATCAGTTTCTAAACAAGGCATGTCTGAAGTAACGGTTGAAATCAAACTTGAGTTTGCAAAAAGCCAAGCCGACCTTCAACAAGTATGGGACAAGCTACGTCGAAAAGTGGTTGATGCACAGCGTCAATTACCTCCAGGCGCAGGTCCATCCATTGTTAACGATGATTTCTCTGACGTTTATGCTTTATTCTTTGCAGTAACAGGTGAAGGCTTCTCTGACAAACAACTGTCTGATTATGTAGATAGTTTACGTCGTGAGCTGGTACTTGTTCCTGGTGTTGCTAAAACCGCAACCCTAGCAGAACAACAAGAAACCATTTTTGTTGAGTTCACCAGTGAGCGTTTGGCTAAATTTGGTTTATCCGTCGATAATGTTCTATCAGTATTACAAAAACAAAATATTGTAACTGTCGCGGGTAGCTTAACATCAAATGGAATGCGCATTCCTGTAATGCCAACACCCAATGTTAACTCGTTTAATGACCTGAAAAATCTTCAAGTGGGTATTGGTGATAATCACACCGTATTACATCTTCAAGATATTGCGACCATCAAGCGTGGCTATCAAGAACCCGCATCAATGTTAATGCGTTATAACGGTGAACGTGCGATTGGTTTTGGTATTTCAAATGTCACTGGCGGTAACGTTGTTGATATGGGTGATGCGGTTAAAGCACGTATCGCTGAATTAGAAAGCCAACGCCCTTTAGGTATGGAACTGAATGTCATCTCAATGCAATCAGATTCTGTACGTGATTCAGTAACTAACTTTATTGATAACCTTATTGCAGCGGTAGTGATTGTATTTATCGTACTACTGCTCTTTATGGGGCTGCGCTCAGGCGTTATTATCGGTTTTGTATTAGTACTTACCGTCGCTGGCACGCTATGCATCATGCTAATGGATGACATTGCGATGCAGCGTATTTCTCTAGGTGCACTAATTATTGCCCTTGGAATGCTGGTTGATAATGCAATTGTTGTTACTGATGGTATTTTAGTTCGCTTACAAAACAATGAAGATCGTGAAGTTGTTATTCCCGAAGTCGTTAATGCAACTAAATGGCCATTATTAGGCGGTACGGTTGTTGGTATCTGTGCATTCAGTGCTATTGGCTTGTCACCATCAGATATGGGTGAATACGCAGGGTCGTTATTCTGGGTTATTCTTTACTCTATGCTTTTAAGTTGGTTATTTGCAGTAACGGTTACCCCATTACTGTGTCACCAATTCTTAAAAGTTAAAGTAAAAACAGATACTGATAAACCAAGCAAAGTTGTCAGTGGCTACAAAGGGTTATTATCGTGGGTATTACTTCACCGTAAGACCACGGGTTTATTACTGGTTGCCACTCTTATTGGTGCGATTTGGGGCGTAAAATTTGTCCCTCCTGGTTTTATGCCTGAATCACAACGTGCGCAATTTGTGGTGGATGTGTACCTACCACAAGGTACTGATATTCAAAACACACAAACCTTTATTGCTAACATTGAGAAAGACGTTAAACAAAAACCAGGTATCAGTAATATCTCAAGCTTCATTGGTGGTGGCGGCTTACGCTTTATGCTGACCTATGCACCAGAGGCTCGCAACCCTAGCTACGGTCAGTTACTGATCGACATTGATGATTACCGTAATATTGCGCCATTATTAGTTGAACTCCAAAAAGAGCTCGACCTTAAATACCCTGAAGCATCAATCAAAGTATGGAAATTCATGCTTGGTCGCGGCGGCGGTAAGAAAATTGAAGCAGGATTTAAAGGCCCTGATAGTAAGGTATTACGTAGCCTTGCAGAACAAGCTAAAGCTATCATGCTAAGTGATCCAAATTTGATCGCGGTTCAAGATGATTGGCGTCAGCAAGTTCCTGTAATAAAGCCAATATACTCAACTGAAAAGGCACAGCGTTTTGGTTTAACTAACCAAGAAATAAGTCAAGCTATTGCGCAAACATTAACCGGTCGTAACATCGGTGTGTACCGTGAAGGTAATGATTTAATCCCTATCGTCGTGCGTGCGCCAGATAATGAGCGTACTCATGAACGTGCAATTGAAAATACTGAAGTTTACAGCCGTATGGTTAATGGATTAATTCCTGTAAGCCAATTGGTTGAGTCAGTAAACGTTGCTTGGGAAGATGCCATCTTACGCCGTATTAATCGTATTCCAACCATTCTGGTTCAGGCAGATCCTGCACCGGGTATTTTCACTGCGGATGCATTTAATGATCTACGTGGCAAAATTGAAGCGATTAAATTACCGCCCGGTTATGAATTGACATGGTATGGCGAATATAAAGCATCTAATGACGCAAACGAAGGTCTTGCTAGCTCTGCCCCTTACGGCTTTGCGGCAATGATTTTAGCGGTGATCTTTATGTTTAACGCGCTTCGTCAACCATTAGTGATTTGGCTAACCGTGCCATTTGCTTTAGTCGGCGTAACTGTTGGCTTAGTGATATTCCAAACCCCGTTTGAATTTATGGCGATTCTAGGTTTCCTAAGCTTAATCGGTATGATGGTAAAAAATGCAATTGTATTGGTCGACCAAACCGATGTTGAAATAGCCGCAGGTAAAACAGCATATCAGGCAATTATTGATTCAGCGCTTAGTCGTGCTCGACCAGTATTGCTAGGTGCATTTACGACTATTCTAGGTGTTGCTCCGTTACTGGTAGATCCATTCTTTAAGAGTATGGCAGTAACGATTATGTTCGGTCTGTTATTTGCAACAATCTTAACATTAGTGGTCATTCCACTGCTGTATGCGGTATTGTTCCGCGTTAAAGTAGAAGAAACACCACCAGCATAATTAGTACAACAAAATAAAAGGGAGTGACATCATTGATGTACACTCCCTTTTTTATCTTTTGATGGTTATAAATAATCATCAAATCGCTGTTATTGTTTAATATAATCAATAAGATCAGCCGCTAAACGTCGCAACATGCCGGGATCTGGATGCGTATGGGACAGCACACGAATACCATAAATTCCCATCACTAAAAATTGTGCTAACTGTTGGCTATCTCGCTGGTAACTAATTTCATTATTTTGCTGTGCCAACACAAGCTGCTCGGCCAATGTTTGCTGCCATTGTTTTAACATATAACTAATCACATCAGCCACTTCAACATCTTGTTGAGCAAGTTCACTCAATGCTTTTTGCAATAAACAGTCTTTAATCTGTTCACGCTCACACTCATCAACAACATGCTCAAGGTAAGTAGCAATCGCTCCCATGACTGATGTTGATTGGGAAAACAAAGTAACAAATTGTGTATAACGTTGATCTCGATAATGTTCTAGCGCAGCTAATAACAACCCTCGTTTATTTTTAAAAGCACAATAAATAGAGCCAGGATGAAGCCCTGTTGCTTGTTTCAAATCTTGCATACTGGTATTGCCATAACCTTTGGCTATAAAAATATCCATTGCCGATCGTAAGACACTATCACGATCAAATTCAGCACTACGCATAATGACTCTCTTTTGCTTTAACTCATGCTAGTTTACTTAATATTGAACAATCATTCAAAAAAGTCTTGAATGATTGTTCAAATAAGCCTAACTTGAATGAGCATTCAAATTAGAGGTAATAATCATGCTCGATACCCTATTTCATCCTTTTGTACTTAACGACACGCTTACTTTAAAAAATCGTATTCTTATGGCGCCATTAACACGTTGTATGGCTGATGACAATTTAGTCCCAACCCAAGCAATGATCGATTATTATGCCCATCGTGCAGATACTGGGCTTATTATTTCAGAAGCGATTTTAATTCGTGCTGATGGTCAGGGGTATCCACATACGCCGGGATTATTTACACCAGAACAAATTAACGGCTGGCGTAAAGTAACAGATGCTGTTCATAACAATGGTGGTAAGATCTTTGCACAATTGTGGCATACAGGTCGTGTAGCTCATCCATTCTTTTTTAATGGTGAGTATGTACTTGCTCCTTCTGCAATAGCACTTGAAGGGACGTTACCAAGAATGCGGGAGTTAACTTATACCGTTCCTAAGCCTGCAACTAAAACTGAAATTGAACAACTTATTGCCGATTTTAGTCAAGCAGCAGCAAATGCAATTGATGCGGGTTTTGACGGTGTAGAAATTCATGGCGCAAATGGTTATTTAATCGATCAATTTCTACATTTCAGCACCAATGAACGTGATGATGAGTTTGGTGAAACACCAGAGAATATGGCTCGCTTCCCACTTGCTGTTATTGATGCAATTAGCCAGCGCATCGGTCGAGATCGTACTGGTCTACGTTTATCACCCGGCGGTTACTTTAATCTTGAAGGTGATGCACGTGATCGTAAAGTGTTTGATTACTTGTTACCTGAAGTTGAAAAGCGTTGTTTAGCGTATTTGCATGTTGGTATTTTTGATGACAGCATGAATTTTGACTATCTTGATGGCAGCGTATCACAATATATGCGTGCTCATTATCACCGCACATTGATTGGTGTCGGTTGTTACACTCCCGAGACAGGCAGCGATGCTATTGAAGCGGGGAAATTTGATTTATTAGCCATTGGCCGTCCTTTAATTGCTAACCCTGATTACGTTAATAAAATACAATCAGGTAAAGCACTTACTCCATATGACGACACCATGCTAGCTCAGCTAATTTAACACTACTTTTTACGCCTTAATCACGAGCTATTAAGGCGTTTGTGTTGCTACTATTCATAATTTAGTTTTAAATCACAAAAAATCATTGTTTGCATTTGTATCGATAGACAAAAACCCAGTTTAGCTCTTATGATAACAATAGATAAAATAATAAACATAGAAAATAATAATGAATATCAAACAGCACCAATCAAATTCGAAAATTTTATTAACGGGTTTATTTATCGTAGCAAGTGGCTATACGTCTTATGCAAATGCTGACACAATAGCGCCCTCAACGTTAAATAATTCCTTAAATTATAGTAGTACTAATCCGCTACTTTTAGAACAATATAAAGATAACTTTGTTTTACCTTTTTATTATACCCAATCTCCAAATCACAAAGAATATCAATCGATTATCCCTGAAGACGGCAAGCTAAGTAACTATAACGTCAACTTTCAGATCAGCTTAAAATACCGTTTATTGTCAGGTATTATAAATGATAATGACCAACTCTATTTTGCCTATACTCAACGTTCAAACTGGCAAGCCTACGCGTCATCTGCATTTTTTAGAGATACCGAATACGAACCTTCTGTTTTCTGGACGTTCCCCACTCAAACAACGTATACCAATAGCTTTCAGTATGCTGGTAGTACATTCGGTTTAGTTCATCAATCTAATGGCCGTGGTGGTGAACAAGAACGGAGTTGGAACCGTGCCTTTGTTGATATGACCTTCAAAAAAGATGCATTAACCTTTAGTGTTAAGCCTTGGGTAAGACTCAATTTTGGAGCTAAAGATTATAACAAGGACATCAATAACTACCTTGGTTATGGTCGTGTCAGTATGAATTGGAATATTGATGGCAAGAGCATGCTCACCTTTACAGTACGAAACGCACTAGAAAGTGGCTTCTCTCGCGGTTATGAAAAAATCACCTTGAACTTTCCCATTTATAAACGTTTACGTGGTTACTTAATATTTGAAAGTGGTTATGGTATTTCTATTTCAGACTATAATCATTATGATAATGCCGGTGGTATTGGCTTTTCATTTTAATTAAATAATTAAATTTATATTTATCTCTAGTCTTAAGTAGCATATAAACAATATGCATAAAAAACTAGAGATAATATATTTTCCTCTTAATATATGATTCATCTCATTGATAAAAATATAAAAAAACAATATTTCAATTATCATTTAATAATTATTTCTTTACTCATCGCATATTATATGTTTTTAATAGCATCACTATAAAAATATATTTATCTCACTTTAAAATATTATTATTAAAATGATTATTGATAGAATTAACTTGTGAATATTAATCAATCGACATACTTATCTGTACTTATTCAGATGTTATCATTAATGCCTCATCCTGCTGGTTTAAAATCGAAAGAGGGTGTTTTTGAATATGCCAATGAGGCTTATCGGCATCTCGTTAATGCACCACAAAATATAAAAGGATTAAAAGATAGTGACTTGCCCTGTGATACTGCTGCATTTTGCGATATTTATCTTGAACAAGATAAATTATCATTAACGCAAAATAAAACCATAATAACTATTGAAGTGCACAATTACGCACATGGCATTGATGCATATATATTTACCAAACAACCCATTGTTATTAATGGTATACCTTGGGGGATTCAATTCACCGCAAATAAAGTAACAGATTTAATAAATATGACTTCGTTTGTAGAAGTTCTAGCCGCAGATAAATTAAATTTATCTTTTAGTACAACCCGTCCTTTAGAACCCAAATTAACCCCCTCTCAAGAAATTGTCTTATTTTGGTTATTACGTGGACGACAAACAAAACAAATAGCACAGCTTATTCATCGAACGCCCAAAGCAGTTGAAAAACAAATAGCAAATTTAGTCTCCCGATTTTCCTGTTATGGTATTTCAAGTCGAACAGGATTAATTGAATACGCACGTGGCAATGGCTGGTTATCATTAATACCAGCACAACTATTTAAAACATCAATATCTCTTATTATCAATCAAGATGAACAAAGTGATTAAGTTCACAAAAAATACAGTAACTTAAGCAAAGGATTGTTTAGTTACATTAATTTGCGTTTATAATCCTGCCAATTTTTTCGCTTCTTATCATTGGTCATTTATGCACATAAAAATCAGTTTAATAACAACATTACTTCTTATTTCTGGATGTGGATCTTTATCCACCATAACCCCAGTATCTCAAGTAAGTTTAATCATTAAAAATGGCCAGGTCATCACCATGAATGGTCAAAAACAGCTGATTGAAAATGGTGTTGTCATCATCAATAACGACACCATTGTCGCCGTGGGTGATCAAACATTATTATCTCAATATAATGCAACTCGTATCATTGACGCACAAAATGGGATTGTGATGCCAGGAATGGTCAATACTCATAACCATTTACCGATGATTGCTTTTAGAGGATTAGGCGAAGAAGGGATCGAAAACCGTTTATTTGCTTATTTCTTTCCTCTTGAAAGCGAAAAACTCAGCCGTGATTTAATTTATCAAGCCACTCGTCTTGGTGCAATTGATCTTGCACAAAGCGGTGTAACAACCTTTGCAGACATGTACTACCATGTTGATGAAATGGCCAAAGCAACCAAAGAGATTGGCCTACGTGCGGTTTTAGGTGAAACCGTTATTAAATTCCCAGTGGTTGATGCAAAACAACCGTATGGTGGTCTAGAGTACGCCCAAAAATTTATTACTCAATATCAGCATGATCCTTTAATTACCCCAGCATTTGCGCCACATGCCGCTTATACCGTTTCAAAACAAAAACTACAGCAAATCAATACACTCTCTAAAAAATTAAACGTTCCCGTATTAATTCATGTGGGTGAATTTGGTAATGAAGCCGCACGTATTAATGACAATCCGAAACAACTGAGCCCAGTCGCTTGGCTTAAAGACATCGGCGTGCTTGATCAACGAATGGTATTAGCGCATGCGATCCATATTAACCAAGCAGATATTGATCTCATCAAACAATCAGGGGCGGGTATCGCTTATAACCCAATGACAAACGCTAAAGGTGCGACAGGCATTGCACCTGCATGGGAAATGTATCAACAGCGCGTTCCAATGGGGTTAGGGACTGATGGCCCAATGAGTTCGAATCAAGTCGATTTATGGCGCACACTGAGTTATGCCGCCAATATGCAACGTTTAAAACATAATAACCGTACTATTATGATCCCAGAGCAGGTGATTGAACTCGCGACCATCGGTGGTGCTCGTGCACTGCATATGGACGATAAGATTGGTTCACTTGAAGTAGGTAAAAAAGCCGATGTTATTATTGTTGAAACTCAATCAGCTAACATGATGCCTAATTACAACCCTTATGCCACCTTGGTCTATCAAGCAAATCCAAGCAATGTTACAACGACAATCGTCAATGGCAATATTGTGATGGAACAGCGTCAAATGGTGCACGTTGATACAGCCGATGTAACTCGCCATATTCGTGCTATCGAAGCGGATATTGCAGCATTTGCCAAAGAGCTAGCAAAGAAAGCCATTACATCACCAAGCCTCATGAAATAAGCCACATCCTCTCTACCCGTTTATCACAATACGGTGTCGTCAAATACAGTATGTAAGGAAGGTGATCCCTTACATACTCAACAATTTTAAATGCAACAATGAATCGACTTCGTTTTAAATGCGAATAACCGCACCAGAAATAGCTTAACTTTCGTTGTGCTTTTTATCTTTCCGTAAATCAATACGGTATGATAGCTACCAATCAATGGTTAGCGGGTATTAAGACATGTATCATCAAACACTTAAAAAATATTTTGGCTTTGATTCTTTACGCCTCGGGCAAGAAGACGTTATTACCCGTGTCCTCAATGGTTATTCTGCCGCCGCCATATTTCCGACAGGATCGGGGAAATCATTATGTTATCAATTACCCGCGATTGAATTACCCCATCTTACTTTGGTCATTTCACCACTCTTAGCATTAATGAAAGATCAGCTCGACTTTTTAGCCACCAAAGGCATTCCAGCGGCCTCAATAGATTCCAGCCAAACATGGCAACAAACCCAACAAGTGATGCAGCAAATTCGTCAAGGTGAAATCAAAGTACTAATGATCTCAGTTGAACGTCTAAAAAATGAACGTTTTCGCCATTTTATTAGTCAAATCCCAATTTCATTATTAGTCGTCGATGAAGCACACTGTATTTCAGAATGGGGTCACAACTTCCGTCCCGATTATTTAAAACTGCCCCACTACCAACAAGCATTAAACATTCCACAAGTCCTACTGCTCACAGCAACCGCAACCCCTGCGGTAATTCAAGATATGCAGGACAAATTTTCCATTGATAAAGATAATATTATTGTGACTGGCTTTTACCGTAATAACCTTGATTTAACGGTATTAGCAGCTGACGAAGATGAAAAAATAGACACCCTTAAACACCAACTTTCCCAGCGTAGTAATGAGCCATCTATTGTTTATGTCACCTTACAGCACACAGCAGAACAAGTGGCAGAAGCACTCACTCGCAGTCATTTTCCAGCCCAAGCCTACCATGCAGGAATGGATTCAGAGCATCGACATAATATTCAACAACAATTTATGAATGGTGACATCAATTGTATTGTTGCAACCATCGCTTTTGGTATGGGGATCGATAAATCCAATATTCGCCAAGTGATTCATTTTGACTTACCTAAATCTATTGAAAACTATAGCCAAGAGATTGGACGTGCAGGACGTGATGGCGAAATGTCACAATGTACCGTTATTGCGAATAAATCAGGGCTTAATGTCTTAGAAAACTTTGTCTTTGGTGACACACCCGATCACAGTGCTATTGCTTATATTTTACGTGAAATACAAGCACAAGATCAGCAATGGGAGATCATGAGTAGCCGCTTATCTAAAGACAGTAATATTCGTTTATTGCCGCTTAAAACATTATTAGTTTATCTTGAAATTCGTCATATTATTGAACCAATGTTTACCTATTTTGCTGATTATCGTTACAAAATGAACATCTCTCAGCAGGATATAGCCCAACGTTTCCAAGGTGAACGCCGACAGTTTATTGAAACAATTTTTGCTTGCTCACCCAAAGCGCGGGTTTGGCATACTTTAGATATGGATGCATTATGGCAAGGCTACCAAGTCGATAGAAAACGGGTTGTCGCAGCTATTGATTATTTGAACGAACAAGGTTGGATCACCCTTGAAAGTAAACAAATGACCGATGTTTACCGTATTAATCAACACCATTTTGATATTGATGTAGAAACAGAAGCGCTCTATCAATTATTTCAACAAAAAGAACACAGTGAAATTAATCGTATCGGAAATATGATTGCTTTTTTTGAAAGTGAAAGTTGTCTAAGCCATAAATTAGCCAGCTATTTTGCTGATCATCATGCACCTAAACAATGCGGCCATTGCTCTGTTTGCCGTGGTAAAATAATCACCTTACCAGCATTACCAATGCTACCTGAGATTACTGATCAACAAATAACGATGTGGGCTGATAGTTTTATTCAACGTAATAGTAGCGCCCCATCAATGGCTGCAATCACTCGTTTTCTGCACGGTATGAGTACACCGCTAAATAGCAAACTCAAAGCAAAACAAATTGAGGGATTTGGCGTGTTAGAAGCCTATCCTTTTCAACAAACTTTCGACCATATTTGCCGCCTATACCACAGTAAAGGTTGAATAAACGTTCATCAATTACCGTAACTTGACGCTTTAATAGCTAAAAACTGACTTTTCATATTAATCAATGGCGATCTGACTCACATCGCTTTAAAATGCAAAGACTAACAAATAGGAAGTAAAGTTATGACAATAGAAAAAGAACAATACCAACCTTGCGATGCTTGTGGTGTTTCAGCTGAAATGGGCTTTATGATCAAAGAACATGATGATGTTGCCGATGTACATGTTTTTGCCAAGGGTAAAACAGCATTAGAATTAGAACTTGCGAACTACCTTACGCTAGCAAAACAAGTTAATGTTAACTTTAAAGTTGAAACAACGCCAGTTGATGAAGCAAGTACAGAATTAACAGCACGCATCCAGTTTGAATGTAGTGCTGAAAAATTAATTTTTGAACTAAAAAGCCGCTCTCTAGCGAAGTAAGTTATCAAAGTCGGCATTATTTGCCATTTTAATAACGAATAAAGCCAGTAAACAGTTATATTTTGTATATTCATACAACATACAATCTGATGCTGGCTTTATTATTTATGTCCTAATGGTGTTACAGATACCGCAGGAAGCTGACGTACCACCCATTTTAAAGAGCCATTTAACTCAATCTCTTGTGCTGAACGACATTCCAACACAAGATTATCCATGGCGATAATAGCCCCCAGCGAATACCCTTTTCCAGCATATAAACACTGACGTTGTGGTAATGTATTTAACTGAAGTTCAGCGACAGGTTGAATCACAGGTATATTATCCGTGCTGTATTGCTTTGCGTAACTGATAGTAACAAAACTAATACTACCTATTATAACTATCCATCCCCGCTTTAAAAAATGCATATTCTATCCTTATTGCTTTAATCTATAGTAAATCAATACAATTGAATCATTTAAAAGATAATTATCATACTTTCCATAAATTAAAGTTAAAAAAAAGCCCAGAATAATCTGGGCTTAAAGAATAGTCACGCAATTAAGATTCAGAAATAGGTAGCCTTTGTTTTACATAATCACCCGGTGCAACAGATAACGATGCATAGGTTTCACTTCCAATTTCATACGGTTGCACTTGTTCTGCAGGGCTAAACTCAGTTAACCATACATTCCAATGTGTCCACCAAGAACCATCCTGACGTTTAGCTCCTGCAAACCAAGCCTCAGCATTTTCTTCTTTACTATCGTTAACCCAGAAACCATATTTGTTCTTTTGCGGATGGTTTACAATCCCCGCGATATGGCCTGATTCACCAAGAACAAATGTTGATTTACCGCCTAACTGCTTAGCACCACGGTAAGTACCTTGCCATAAAGCAATATGATCTTCTTGCGTCGAAATAAAGTATGTAGGTACTTTAATCTTGCTCAAATCAATATAGATACCGCCGACTTTATAGCCTTTCTTTTCAACTAATTTGTTTTCTAAATAGAATTGACGTAACAACGTACTATGACATTTAGACGCCACGTTAGTACTATCACCATTCCAATAAAGCAAATCAAAATCAAGTGGGCTATTGCCTTTCAAATAATTATTAATGTAATAGTTCCAATACAAACTATTTTCACGTAATAAGCTGAAAGTCACACTAAGCGAACGTCCATCCATGTACCCATTAGCATCATTTTGAGCTTCAATTGCCGTAATAATTGGATCATTGATATAAGCACCAATTTCACCTGGCTGAGAGAAGTCTAATAATGTGGTAAAGAATGTCGCTGATTTAATACGATTACGAAGACGTTTAGCTGCACAATACGCTAATGTTGTCGCTAATAATGTGCCGCCGATGCAATAACCAACTGCATTAATCTGCTTTTGACCAGTAATATCTTCAATTGCATCAATAGCTTTTACTACACCGTCTAAAACATAATGATCAAAATCAACATCTTTCGATGATTCATCTGGATTACGCCAAGACATCATAAATACTGTATGTCCTTGTTCAACGAGCCAACGGACCATTGAATTATGCTCACGCAAATCAAGAATGTAATATTTATTAATAAAAGGTGGCACAACTAAAAGCGGTGTTTTATTAACCGTTTCAGTCAGAGGTTTATATTGAATAAGCTCAAATAACTCATTTTTAAAAACTACACTACCTTCAGTACAAGCGATATTAACACCTAATTCAAACGCACTATCGTTGGTCATTCGAATTTTTAATACATCAGCACTGCTTTTCATGTCTTCTTGGAACAATTCCATCCCTTTAATTAAATTTTCACCATTCGTTTCAACAGTTAATTTAGCTAATTCTGGGTTGGTTATTACAAAATTTGTTGGGGATAACGCATTGATAGCTTGACGAGAAAAGAAGCCTAAACGCTCTTTTGCTTTATCATCAACACCTTCAATTGAATCAATTGTTTCACGCATTGTGTCACTGAATAACAAATATGATTGCTTAATATAATTATAAAAAGCTTCATTTTCCCATGCAGGATCATCAAAACGTTTATCCTCTTTGGCTGGCTTAATAATGGCATTTTCTGCTGTTGTATTACCAGCGGCAACATTCTGCCAAATCTTAAGTTGATTTTCCCACCAATCCATATGGACTTTAGCTAAAGCACCAGGCTGAGCCGCAGCTTTCTCTAAAAATTGGGTGGTATCTTCCAAGCTCATTTCATTAAGCGCTTTAGTTACCGGGGTATTCATGGCTGCCTTGCCGGAGTCTAGCTCCTTCAACCATAACTGGTTCATATCTTGGAGCCTGGCAAAGTAGTCCGAAAAGAAGTGATTGTTCATAACAAAAACCTTGTACTTGGACTAAGTAATCAGCCATATAATCGTATTATATAGCTGATTAACATAAGCATCAGATAACTACACAACAGTGTAGTTTATCGTGATTTAAACAGCAGGCGTTGCTTGTTTAACATTCTCAGCAACAAACTCTTCAACTTCAGCTTTGAAGCTTTGTGCTACTGAAGAAAATTTATTGCTATCATTGATAAGCTGTTGAGAAAGCGTAGTCAATGTTTCAAGTTGCAGACCATTAAACTCAGTTAAAGATTGAATATCTTTTACTTCGCTAACCGCTTGAAGTTGCTTTAAACCAAGATCACTATAAGCACGTACAGCTGATAATTGAAGCTCAGTTAGTTGCTCAACATTTTTAGCAAATACTTTGTTGAATTTTGCGTATGGTGCTAGTGTTTTTTCTGTTTGCTCAGAAAAAGATTTAAACATTTCCGTATACATAAAACATTCCTCATTGATAGTAATAAAAGTGTGACCATATAAGTAGTATCACACTGATTGTATTAGTTTATTTTCTTACACACATTTTAAAATAACTGCAGTACCCATACCGCCACCTACGCATAATGTTGCCATGCCATATTTATTATTACGACGGCACATTTCATGTAGTAAGCTGACAAGAATACGATTACCAGATGCACCTAAAGGGTGACCGAGTGCAATTGCACCACCATTTACGTTCGCACGCTCAACTAAATCTTCCACTTTAGTACCCGTTTCTTTGGCTACTTCGTGGAATACACCTAATGCTTGACCAGCAAAGGCTTCATTAAATTCGAGAAGATCAATATCTTCAATTACAAGATTTGCTTTTTCTAATGCTTTAAGTACCGCAGGAACAGGGCCTAGCCCCATAAGCTCAGGCGCGACACCGGCTTGAGCATAACTTACAACTTCGGCTAATGGTGTCAGATTGTATTTAGCAACCGCGGCTTCAGATGCGACAATAATTGCACTTGCGCCATCATTAATACCAGAAGCATTACCCGCAGTAACAGAACCGTCACGGTTAAAAGCAGGACGTAACTTAGCAAAATCTTCAATCGAAGCATTTGCTTTTGGGTATTCATCGGTATCAACAACAACCGTCTCACGACGACTAACCACTTCTACAGGGCAAATTTCAGCAACAAAGCGTCCTTCTTCAATTGCGGCCACTGCTTTTTGCTGGCTGGCAAGTGCAAAGTTATCTTGCTGCTCACGGGTTAAACCTACTTTTGCGACTACATTTTCAGCAGTTACACCCATGTGGTAGTTATTGAAAACATCGGTTAGGCCGTCAGCAACTAAAAGATCAGTTAACTCAAGGTTACCCATTTTCTGACCATCACGGATCTTTGATGATACACAGAATGGAATTTGTGACATATTTTCAGCACCAGCAGCAACCACAAGATCCGCATCACCCGCTTTAATATGTGCAGCTGCATCCATTAATGCTTTCATTCCACTGCCACAAACCATATTAAGAGAATAAGCAGGAACTTCATTTGGCAAACCAGCATAAATAGCCGCTTGACGTCCAGGACCCATACCTTGGCCAGCCCCAACAACATTCCCTAAAATAACTTCATCAATCGCATCAACAGGTACGTTGATTTGCGCTAATGCACCTTTAATTGCAACCGCACCGAGTTGTGCTGCAGAAACTGATTTTAACGCACCATTAAAACTACCGATTGGGGTACGTTTTGCGGCAACAATGTATACCTTAGCCATATTTTGCATCCTTTCTATAATATGATTTATTATTTTGTCTTTGTTACAACATCCACAATTAGTGCATGTATAAACCGCCATTTATTGACAATGTTTCGCCAGTAATATAGGCCGCAGCATCACTTGCTAAAAAGACAACCGCTGCCGCAATTTCTTGAGGTTGCGCTAAGCGTTTCATTGGGATTTCTGCTTTGATTGATTCAAGTACTTCAGGTTTAATCGCTTCAACCATTGCCGTACCTGTGTAACCTGGGGCAATTGCATTTACCGTCACACCAGCACGAGCACCTTCAGCTGCGAGCGCTTTAGTAAAGCCAATCATGCCTGCTTTAGCTGCCGAATAATTCGTTTGACCAAACTGTCCTTTTAAACCATTAACTGACGTGATGTTAATAATACGAGCGTTACCATGTTGGCACATAGACTCAAACAAAGGTTGAGTAACATTGAATAAGCTATTGAGATTTGTATTAATCACATCATTCCATTGCTCAGCGGTCATACGCTTAAACATGGTATCTTTAGTAATACCAGCATTATTGACCAACACATCAAGATGGCCTTCTTGCTCTAATAATACGGTTAATGATTCTTTACAAAATGCCGTGTCAGTCACATCTAATGGCAGCAACTTCACTGATTCATTGGAGTAGTTATTCTCCTTAAACCACTCTTTAGCTGATTGCTCGCTCTTTGGATGATAGGCGGCAATAACACGAAAGCCTGCGTCAACTAAAGCCTGAGTAATTGAAGATCCGATACCACCTTTAGCACCTGTCACTAATGCTACTTTTTTCATTTCCAAGGCTCCTTCCTTTGATCTTATCTGTATTTGTTTAAATAAATTTTCAAGCTGGTTTGTCATTATTTATAGTTACATTTAGTTATCATTTTTCTGATAACAACTTCAACATAACTCTTATTAATTACAAACATATTGCATATGACAAATATAACAACACAGATGCATATCTATGGCAAGCAAAGGAGTTAACATTTTTAAAACCATTCACTGTGATTATTAACAACCAAATCACTAGCAAATAATACTAACATATATTTTAACATTTAAAATTATTTGACAATTTACTCAAAAATAAAAAAATCATATCTGTCAATATCTTATAATTACATAAAAATGACATCACATTAAGTTGTTATCATTATGTTGCCGTAAATTTCATGGCATGATGTTTCAAAATAAAAACGACTAGGCAAAATTATTAAAACGATAACGATTGCTATACTTTTACTTTCGCTGAAAATGTTACAAAAATGGCACAAAATCACAAATCACAATTCATGAATTACATCTATAAATATCGTCGATATGAAATTAAACATAATAATTACTCTATCAAGCACATAATTTTCACGCTCACCATTCATCAATAAGATAATTAAATGTGAACTTAATCAAATATTAGTAGTCCGAAAAACAATTGTTTCAGCTTCAGTCTTTTGAATACCAAAGGAAATATTTATATGTTAGCAAGCACATTTAAGCGCCTAAGTGATTACCTTCAAAGTCAGGTTATCGGTCAACCTAATTTAGTCAAACAGCTTTTAATTGCATTATTGGCCGATGGTCATATTCTTGTTGAAGGTCCTCCAGGATTAGCAAAAACACGGGCAGTAAAAGTACTGGCTGATTGTATCGAAGGCGATTTTCACCGCATCCAATTCACACCAGACTTATTGCCTTCAGATTTAACAGGTACTGATATTTTCCGTCCAGAAACGGCTGAATTCACTTTTCAACCCGGACCTATTTTTAATTCATTAGTGCTTGCTGATGAAATTAACCGTGCCCCCGCAAAAGTGCAGGCGGCAATGTTAGAAGCAATGGCTGAAAAACAAATTACCACAGGACGTAAAACATACCCATTACCTGAACTATTTTTAGTGATGGCGACACAAAACCCAATCGAACAAGAAGGAACGTATCCACTACCAGAAGCACAGTTAGATCGCTTTCTATTACAATTGAATGTTGATTACCCTAATGCAGAAAGTGAACTTGAAATTCTGCGCCTTAATCGTGGTGAAGCACTTGGCATAGAAAAAGCAGAACCCGTTCGTCTTAGCCAAAGTGATATTTTTGCCGCACGAAAAGAAATCTTAAACATTCATATGGCTGATGACGTCGAGCATTACATTATTCGTTTAGTGATGGCGACACGCGAACCACATCGCTTTAGTGAACAACTACAATCATGGTTGCAAATGGGAGTGAGTCCTCGTGCGACATTAGCGCTTGACCGTTGTGCTCGTGCACATGCTTGGTTAAATGGCCGTGATTTTGTAACACCAGAAGATGTTCAAACAATGGCTTATCCTGTATTACGTCATCGTTTATTATTAAGCTATGAAGCACAAGCGGAAGGTATTGCAGCAGATCGTGTTGTTGAAACACTTATTTCGCAGGTTGCTAGCTTATGAAAACTACACACATCAACGTAGCGCTGCCACCTCATAGCGATGGCGTCAATGTGTGTCTAGCAGAGCTACTGCAATATAAAAATCAAGCGGTAAGATGGCTGGCACCCGCTAAAAGCATTTGGTCTCAGCTCAATGGTCACCATCAAAGCCGTCATAAAGGACGTGGAATGAACTTCTCTGAAGTGCGTCCTTATCAGGCAGGTGATGATATTCGATCTATTGACTGGCGAGTGACTGCGCGTACAGGAAAAACACATACCAAATTATTTACCGAAGAACGTGAACAACCGATCATGCTCTTTATTGATCTCAGTAGTAGCATGCAGTTTGGCTCACAATTAATGCTGAAATCGGTACAGGCTGCGCATTTTGCCAGTTTATTAAGCTGGTTAGCTATTGATGAACAAGATCGTATCGGTGCTGTCATTTATAATGGAATTAACACCATCGAGTGTAAACCTACCGCCCGTCAGCGGGGACCATTACAGATCATCAATGCATTAATTTCAGCTCAACATGACGCACTACAAGCAATCAATACCAGCCGTCACGATGGTTTTTCAATCGCGTTAAAACGGTTACATTATCTCTGCCCCAAAGGCAGCGAAATTGTTATTATCAGTGATTTTCACACCTTAAAAGCCACAGATAAACGTCGTTTAAGCCAACTTCGACAACATAATCGTATTCAATTTGTCCAAATTTATGATCCTCTCGAACAAGGACAAACACAATTCCGTGGCTATGAGCATGTAACCGATAATAAACAATCAGCATGGCTAGATTTCTCAGCAAAAAAAACACGTGATTCACTCAGTCAACAATATCAAACCCATCAGAATTTTATTCATGAAATGGCAACATCCCTTGCCATTCCATTACATAGTCTCTCGGCTGCACAACCCTTATTACAACAGCTTGGCGCTCATTCTCAAGGAATAAGGTAATGACAACACTGACAGCACCAGCATTACCATTGGCAGATATTCATCTTCACACAGTACCAAGCTATTGGCCACTCGCGTGGGGATGGTGGGCGGTGATTACTGTAAGCCTGATTGTAATCATTACTGTGGGTTACCAACTTCACCGCCGTAATCAACATATTGTGGCGAAAAAAGAAGCCATCGCAATATTAAAAAGTTATCACTTTGAGGGCGGATTAACAGCTATTAATGTCTTATTAAAACAAGCAGCATTAAGCTATTTCCCCCGTTCCATTATTGCCCCTTTAACAGGTACGCAATGGTTACTATTTCTTGATCAACAGTTACCGCTTAAATACCGTGGTTTTATTGATCAACAATCATCGTGGCAACAAGGGCTTTTCTCCTCGATACCATTAACAGAACCGCAATTTAATGATTGTCAGCAACAGGCATTATTATGGCTACAATATGCCCTGCCAGCTAAAACCATAAGTCATGATAATCATGAGTGTGTGATCACCAAGGAGTCATCCAATGTTTGAATTTGTGTGGCTATGGGCATGGGCCTTATTGCCATTAGCATGGCTAGTTTATCGATTAAGTAAACCCGTTGCACAACCTGCGGCAATCCATTTACCTCAATTACCGCAAGGCGTTGGTCAAAAACAGCCCAGTTCTATTATTCGAAAAGTATTAATGTCTTTAGTTTGGGTAAGCCTTGTGTGTGCGATAGCACGACCAGTGTGGTATGGCGATCCAATAGAAATAAAACCAGAGCACCGTGACATGTTATTAGCGGTCGATCTCTCAGGATCAATGGCGATCCCTGATATGGTAACCAAAGATGGTAAAAGTATTAACCGCTTAACGGCTGTGAAACATGTACTGTCTGATTTTATTGCTAAACGCAAAGGAGATCGTCTTGGGTTAGTGATTTTTGCTGATCATGGCTACTTACAAACGCCATTAACGTTTGATCGCAAAACCGTTGAACAACAGCTCAACCGTACTGTCCTTGGCTTAATAGGCCAAAGCACTGCAATTGGTGAAGGACTTGGGGTGGCAACAAAAACCTTTATTGACAGTAAAGCACCACAGCGGGTGATTATTTTACTCAGTGATGGTGGTAATACATCCGGCGTTATCGGTCCAATTGAAGCGGCAAAACTGGCCCAAGAAAGCCACGTTAAAATTTATACCGTCGGTGTTGGCGCTGATAAAATGATTCAAAAAGGCTTCTTCGGTGATCGGGTTGTTAATCCATCATCTGATCTAGATGAAAAAACATTAAGCAAGATCGCCGCGATGACGGGTGGTGAGTATTTCCGTGCACGAAATCCACAGCAGCTAGAAAAAATTTACGACGTGATCAATAAACTTCAACCCGTTAATAATGCTCAACAAACGTGGCGACCACGTGATGAGCTATTCCGTTATCCATTAGCGTTAGCATTGCTTTTATCCGTTATCATCGCTTTCATGAGGAAACGTCATGGCTGATTTTACCTTTATGCACCCATTATGGTTTGCTGCATTCATTCCCTTGATCATTGTTCTGCCATGGTTAAAAGGCAAAGCACAGCATTCAGGCTTAATTGCTCCCCACCTTGCGCAAAAACTGGGTCTAACTCAACAACAGCCCAAAACATGGCCGATGGCTTTATTAGCATTAGGCTGGCTTATTGTTGTTGTTGCTATGGCAGGACCTAGTTGGCAAAAAGTCAAACTTCCCGCTTATAGCCTTAGTGGCGCGCGAGTGCTAGTGATGAATATGTCACAATCAATGTACGCCACCGACATTAAACCTAACCGCTTAACCCAAGAAAGATTTAAAGCTTTAGATATGTTACCGAGCTGGAAAGAAGGCAGTACAGGTCTTGTTGTTTTCTCTGGCGATGGCTATGAAGTCAGCCCTCTCACCACCGACAGCAGTACATTACGTAATTTAATTCCAAGCTTGTCACCCGATGTTATGCCCATTGCGGGTAATAATGCAGCGGCCGGTATTGCTGAAGCGATAAGATTACTTAAACAAGCAGGTCACAATACTGGTGACATCATTTTAATGACCGATGGAATGACTAAGGCTGTCGCAAAGCAAGCATTGACCGACCTCAAAGGGACTCACTATCGCGTTTCTATTCTGGCGATGGGAACCGTTGAGGGCGCTCCAATTCAACTTCCTGATGGCAGTTTATTATCAGAAAATGGCACACCAGTAATCAGTAAAATTAATATCAATACACTGATGTCAATTACTGACAGCACAGGTGGCATATTACAAATGGCACAAACAACTGATAATGATGTTAATGCTATTGCTAACTTCACAGCAAAGCCTTTAGATAATGGCAAAAAAGGCCATGAAAAAGAGCTACAAGAACGTCTAAATGGCGGTTTCTGGTTAATTATTCCATTACTCTTATTGGCTCTACTGGGATTTCGTCGCGGCATTGTTTTAGCAGCAATGTTTGTTTTGTTACCCATCGATCACGCTCAAGCAAGCCCATGGACAAACACTAACCGCCAAGCATATGAAACATTTACTGGTGGTAATTATAAACAGGCAGCACAAGATTTCACGTCGCCACAGTGGAAAGGTATTGCTGAATATAAAGCTAAGCAATATGAACAAGCGATAGCGACACTAAAACCACTACAAGATCCAACATCACAATATAATCTTGGTAATGCTTATGCTCAAAAAGGGGATTATAAACAAGCGGCAGCAACTTATGAAAAGCTATTAAAACAACAACCTGACTTTGCTGATGCTAAAAAGAATTTAGCCATTGTTCAGCAAGCTGAAAAGCAGAAACAACAGCAGAAAAATAAGGAACAGTCAGGAAAAAAAGACCAACAACAACAAGGTCAGCAAGGCAACAAAGACCAGCAGCAAAAAGGTCAGCAAGGTAACAAAGACCAGCAGCAAAAAGGTCAACAAGGTAACAAAGACCAGCAGCAAAAAGGTCAGCAAGGTAACAAAGACCAGCAGCAACAAGGTCAGCAAGGT